>JAYVPU010000101.1:0-29911 GCA_043757205.1 Comamonadaceae bacterium
TGCGTCTGGCGCAAAACGCCGGTGTCAAGCAACTGGCCGACGGCGTGGGCATGCTGGCCGAGCAGGCGGCTGAGGCCTTTGAGTGGTGGCGTGGCGTGCGCCCTGACACCCGTGCCGTGATTGAGCAGCTCACTGTGCCGCTGGTCTGAGAGCTTGCGGGACGCAACACAACACCGTGACTTGTCTCGGCCTATACTTTGCGAATGAACGAACTAGTACATTTGCCGCGTCGGCCTCAAGTTGCCGCTAAGGCAGCCAAGGCAGTCAAGGCACCCCCGCGCGAGACCACGCGCACCAATGACCCGGCCCGCACCATGGCGGAGATTTTGAAGGTTGCCACCACGGAATTTGCGAACAAAGGTCTCGCAGGCGCACGCATCGATGAGATCGCGGCTGCCACGCGCACCAGCAAGCGCATGATCTACTACTATTTTGTGAGCAAAGAGAGTTTGTACATTGCCGTGCTGGAGGACGCTTACCGGCGCATGCGCAGCATTGAGGCCGATTTGCACTTGGAAGACTTGGCCCCCGAGGCCGCGCTGCGGCGACTGGTGGAGTTCACCTTTGATCACCATGCCAACAACCAGGACTACATCCGCCTGGTGATGACCGAGAACATGGAGCGCGGGGCTTATCTGGCCCAGAGCAAGAGCATCCAGGAGCTCAATGTGCCCGCCATTCAGGCCATTCGCCATCTTTACGACCGGGGGGTGGCACAGGGCGTGTTTCGCGCCGGGCTGGATCCGGTGGACATTCATGCCTCCATCTCTGCGTTGACATTTTTCAACGTTTCCAATCAGCACACTTTCGGACTGATCTTCAAGAACAAGCCGCAGTCCCCTCAAACCCTTGCTTCACGGCGGAATAACATCGTGGAAATGGTGGTTCGCTACGTTGGTAAATAAGAAACGGCCCGATTGACCTGCCTCAGATGGGCATTAGGGTTTTCACTTATTCCACAAGAACTAACTAGTTCGTACATTATAACTTGAACTCTTTTCAGGAGATCTGTTCATGCTTCAAAAATTGATTGACCGTTATTGCCGACTTTTGTCGGTCTTTATGGTGATTGCCCTGGCGCTCATGGTGGTACTGGTCTTTACCAACGTGGTGATGCGCTACGCCTTCAACTCTGGCATCACCGTGTCAGAAGAGCTGTCGCGGTGGTTGTTTGTGTGGGTTACCTTTCTCGGCGCCATCGTCGCGATGCACGAGGGGGCTCACCTGGGCACGGACATGATGGTGTCGCGCTTGTCGGTGAAGGGCAAGCGCATTTGCCTGGTGCTGGGCCATGCGCTCATGCTGTTCGTCTGCTGGCTGATGTTCAAGGGCTCGTTGGAGCAGGTCAAGATCAACTGGGACTCCACCAGTGCGGTCATGGAAGTCTCCATGGGCATCTTTTACGCGTCGGGCATGGTGTTTGCGGTGTCGGGTGCGGTGATTTTGATCAACCACCTGTGGCGTCTGGTGAAAGGCGAACTCTCTGAAGACGAACTCATCGGCATCCGTGAGTCCGAAGAGGAACCCATCGACGTGCCCAAGCCCGTTCAATAAAAACAGAGGAAGCATTCATCATGACTATTGTTGTCTTCCTGGGGTCGCTCCTCGCCGCTATGGCACTGGGCATACCTATCGCTTTTTCCCTGTTGCTTTGTGGTGCCGCACTGATGTGGCATATGAGTATGTTCGATGCGCAAATCCTGGCGCAGAACATCATGGAGGGCTCCAACAGCTTCCCGCTGCTGGCCGTGCCTTTCTTCATGCTGGCGGGCGAGGTGATGAACACCGGCGGCCTGTCCAGGCGCATTGTTGACTTTGCGCTGGCACTGGTCGGCCATATCCGCGGGGGTCTGGGTTATGTGACCATCGTCGCAGCCTGCATTCTGTCGGCCTTGTCGGGCTCAGCCGTGGCGGACGCTGCCGCGCTCACCGCCCTGCTGCTGCCGATGATGGTCAAAGCCGGACACGACAAGGCGCGCAGCGGCGGCCTGATCGCGGCCTGCGGCGTCATTGGCCCCATCATCCCGCCCTCTATTGGCTTTGTGATTTTTGGTGTTGCCGCCAATGTTTCGATCACCAAGCTGTTCCTGGCCGGCATCTTCCCGGGTATCTGGCTTGCCGTCGGCCTGTGGGCCACTTGGTGGTGGCTGACTCGCCGCGAAAAACTCGAGCCGCCTCCGCGCCGTACGACCGGTGAGATGGTGCACGCCTTCCGCAAGGCGGGTTGGGCCTTGACCTTGCCCCTGATCATTTTGTTTGGTCTGCGTTTCGGCATCTTCACGCCGACTGAAGCGGCTGTGGTTGCGGCGGTTTTTGCGCTCTTCGTGGCCTGTGTGATCTACCGTGAACTGGCCTGGAACCAGTTGTACGGCGTGTTCCTGGCTGCGGCCAAAACCACGGCGGTGGTCATGTTCCTGGTCGCCGCGGCCATGGTTTCGGCCTGGCTGATCACGGTGGCGCAGTTGCCAGACCAGGTGGTCTCCCTGCTCCAGCCTCTGATCGACAGCCCCAAGCTGCTGCTGGTGGCGATGATGGTGCTGGTGATGGTCGTCGGCACGGCCATGGACATGACGCCCACCATTTTGATTCTGACCCCGGTTTTGATGCCTCTGGTTAGGGCCGCCGGCATCGACCCGGTTTACTTCGGCGTGCTGTTCATCATCAACAACTCGATTGGTCTGGTGACGCCGCCGGTGGGTACCGTGCTCAATGTGGTGGCAGGCGTGGGCCGGATGAAGATGGACGACGTCACGCGCGGCGTGATGCCGTTCATGCTGGTGCAGTTCGTGGTGATGTTCCTGTTGATTGCATTTCCGCAGCTGGTCATGGTGCCTGCGCACTGGCTGTACAAGTAAGACGTTTGCCACCGAAGTTTTCAACCGATTGGGGTCGTGTCTGGTACGCCACGCCCCAATCCCCAATAACCCGCGTACTGCGATTACTTTTTCCAGGAGACATCAATGAAACGTTTAGTACTTAAATCCATCGTCGCTGCCGTCGCGATTGCAGCTTTCGGTGTCGCCTCCGCCCAGGAGCGTACCCTCAAGTTCACGCTCAACGGCCCCGAAGGTCATCCTGCTGTTGCCGGCATGAAGAAGTTCAAAGAAACTGTGGAAGCCAAATCCGGCGGCAAGATCAAGGTCAACCTGTTCTACAACGGCACGCTGGGCAGCGACCAGGCCGTGGTGTCGGCCATGAAGGGCGGCACGATTGAGATGTCGGTCATGAACAGCGGTATCTTGGCCAGCGAAGCCAAGGAACTGGCGATTTTCGACTTCCCCTTCCTGTTCGCCAACGAGAAAGAATCTGACGCGATTGTGGACGGCCCTGTGGGCAAGAAGATGCACGCCCTGCTCGAAGCCAAGGGTCTGATTGGCCTGTCCTACTGGGAACTCGGCTACCGCCAGATGACCAACAGCAAGCGTCCGCTGAACAAGGTCGAGGACATTGCCGGTTTGAAGCTGCGAGTGATTCCCAACCCGATCAACGTGGCTTGGGTCAAGGCGCTGGGTGCCAACCCCACGCCCCTGCCTTTCCCCGAGGTGTACAGCGCCATGGAGCAAGGTGCCATTGACGGCCAGGAGAACCCCATCAGCGTGATCGCTGCCAACAAGTTCTGGGAAGTGCAAAAGCACATCGCCCTGACCAACCACCAGTACAACCCGCAATCCGTGATCTTCAGCAAGAAGGTCTGGGACACATTCAGCGCCGCTGACAAGAAACTCATTGACGATGCTGCTGACGAAGCCGCCATTGCCCAGCGCAAGGAATCGCGCGCTGCGGTGGCTGCCAACCTGGAACTGCTGAAGAAAAACGGCATGACCGTGACCCAGTTCGCACCTGCCGAAGTGGTCAAGCTGCGCGAAAAAATGAAGCCGGTGATCGCCCAGTTCAGCGCCAACGTGGGTGAGGCCACCGTGAACGACATGATGGCCGAGCTGGCCAAGCTGCGTAAGTAAATGAGCAAAACCCGCATCGCTGTTGCTGGTGCTGGCACCATCGGCCAGGCACACATTGGTGTGCTGCTGAGCAGCCCGACTTGTGCGCTGTCGGCCATTGTTGACCCCTCGCCCGCAGCGGGCGAGGTGGCTGCCAAGGCAGGGGTGCGGCTCTTTACATCCATTGACGAATTACTGGCCCAGGACCGCCCTGACGGCCTGGTCCTGGCCACGCCGAATCACCTGCACGTCTCGCAGGGCCTGCAGTGCATCGCCGCGAAGCTGCCTATCCTGCTGGAAAAGCCCATCGCCACCACCGTGGCTGAGGGCGAGGTCTTACTCAAAGCTGTGCAAGACAGCGGTGCCAAAGTGCTGATCGGTCATCACCGCGCGCACAGCCCCATCATGGCCAAGGCCCAGGAAGTTATTGACTCTGGCAAGCTCGGCAAACTCGTCGCGGTCATGGGCAGCGCCACCTTCTTGAAGCCTGATCATTACTACGCCGATGCACCTTGGCGGCGCGAGTTGGGTGCAGGCCCGATCCTGTTGAACATGATTCACGAAGTGCACAACCTGCGCATGCTGTGCGGCGACATCGTGGCCGTGCAGGCCTTTGCCAGCCACGCCACACGCGGCTTCCCGGTGGAAGACACGGTGGCGATCAATTTGCGCTTTGCCAGTGGTGTATTGGGCACTTTTTTGTTGTCAGACACCGCCGCCTGCCCGCGCAGCTGGGAGCAGACCTCGCAAGAAAACAAGGCCTACCCGACTTACGAAGACGAAGACTGCTACGTCATCACCGGCACCAACGGCGCCCTGTCCGTGCCCACGATGCGCCTCAAGACCTACCCGCGCCCGGAAGACCGCTCGTGGTGGAAAGCGTTTGAAGTCGGTGTCGTCGGCATGGTGCGTGACGACCCGATCAAACACCAGATGGAACACTTCGGTGCGGTGGTGCGCGGTGAGGCTGAACCACGCGTGAGCGCACGCGACGGCCAGTTGAACCTGCGCATCTCCGAGGCCATTGTCGAAGCGGCCAAGACCGGACGTACCGTCGAGCTGCCGCCGCATTAACCCCATTTTTTAATCAGGAGTTCCCTATGAAAATTCTCATGCTCAACGGCATCAACCTCAATATGTTTGGCAAGCGCGACCCCAAGCAGTACGGCACCATCACGCTGGATCAGATCAACGATCAGGTGATCAAGCTGGGCCAGGAGCTGGGCGCGCAGGTCGATCACTTCCAGACCAATTTTGAGGGCGCCATGGCTGAGCGCATTCATCAGGCGGTTGCCGATCAGGTGGACGCTGTGTTGATCAACGCCGGTGCTTGGACGCACTACAGCTACGGTATTCGCGATGCATTGAGTATCCTCAAGTGCCCGATCTTTGAGGTTCACATGTCCAATATCCATGCCCGTGAAGCCTTTCGCCACCACTCAGTGATTGCCGACATTGCGCGCGGCCAGATCTGCGGTTTCGGGGTTGACAGCTACCTGCTGGCATTGCGCGCAGCGGTGTCAGCGATTCAGGCGGCCAAGCTGTAATCGAATCATGATCAACGGCCATACCGAAATCATCGCCCACATCGGCTTTCCCACCCACAGCTTCAAAGCGCCGATGATTTACAACCCGTGGTTCGAGTCCATGGGGATCAACGCCATCGTCGTGCCCATGGGTTGCCGGGCGGAAGATTTCCCGGCCTTTTTGCGCTCGGTGTTCAAACTCAGCAACATTCGCGGCGCGCTCATCACCATGCCGCACAAAGTGGTTACGGTGGGCTTGCTGGACGAGATCGCGCCCACGGCCGCCATTGCCGGGGCCTGCAACGCCGTGCGCCTGGGGCCGGATGGCCGCTTGCAAGGCGACATGTTTGACGGCGAGGGCTTTGTGCGCGGCGTGCTGCGCAAGGGCTTCAAGCTCAAAGGCGCACGCGCCCTGGTGGTGGGCAGCGGCGGTGTGGGCTCGGCCATCGCCGCATCCCTGGCCGCAGCGGGTGTAGCGGGCTTGGGCTTGTTTGATGTCAACGACGCATCGGCGCAAGGCCTGGGCCAGCGCCTGCGTCAGCATTACCCGGCGCTGAACGTGACCACGGGTTCCAACGATCCGGCAGGTTTTGATCTGGTAGTCAACGCCACGCCGTTGGGTATGAACGTGGGTGATCCTATGCCTATGGACACGAGTCGTATTGCCGCCAGCACCTTTGTGGGTGAGGTGGTGATGAGGGCCGAGACCACCGCCTTCCTGGCCGCTGCCCAGGCCCGGGGTTGCGCCACACAGGTGGGTTCGGACATGCTGTTCGAGCAAATTCCCGCCTACCTGGAGTATTTTGGTATCCCCAGCACGACGCCTGAGGTCTTGCGAGATGTGGCGCGACTGAGCTACTGAGGGCTGATGTGAGGACTGGTGTGAGTTTGTGAGTTTTCCTCTCCCCTAGAATCGACCTGTACCGCAAGGTGGCAGTTTTTTTTTGAGGTGAACATTCCATGCAAAAGTGTGAAGTTTTGATCGTCGGCGCAGGCCCGGTAGGTTTGACGTTGGCGATTGATCTGGGTAAGCGCGGCATTCATTGCACGCTGATTGAGCAAAAAGACGCGCCACAGTTTTTACCCAAAATGGAGCGCGCCAACGCACGCACCATGGAGATGTACCGACGCATTGGCCTGGCAGACCCGATCCGAGAAGTCGGATTGCGTGGCGATTGCCCGATGGACGTCTATGTGGTGCTCAGCCTGAATGAGCCGCCGCTGCTGCGCTTGCGTTACCCCTCGGTGGACGAGGCCAGAGCCGATGGCCGCTTAACCAATGACGGCACGGGCTCGTTGGAGCCGTATCAGCTGATTTCGCAGTACACGCTGGAGCCGCTGCTCAAACAAATCGCCGAGAGCTTGCCCACGGTGACGGTGCGCTTTGGCACTGAATTCATTGCACTAGAGCAAGATGGGGAGGGTGTGAGTGCCACCGTGAAGTCTGGTGGCAGCACCCAAACCATTCGCGCCACCTATGTAGTCGGCTGCGATGGCGGTACCAGCCCGGTGCGCAAGCAACTGGGCATCAAGTTGCGCGGTGAAGGCTCGATGATGGAGTTCCGCCAGGCCCTGTTTCGCTGCGATGAGTTGTTCGACAAGCTGCCCCTGGGCAACGGGCCGGGCCGGGGCCGCCACTACCATGTGGCCGACAACAAGGCCAGCTTTCTCATCATGCAAGACTCCACCGTGCACTGGACGCTGCACGCGGTGGTGGACTCTGACGAAGCCATGAAAGCGCAGTTTGAAAAAGTCATCGGTTTCCCCGTCAAGTACGAGATGCTGTCGTGCTTCCCTTGGCGGCAAAACCTGTTGCTGGCGGACCGCTACCGTGAGCAGCGCGTGTTCCTCGCCGGGGACGCAGCGCACTTGGTTATCCCCACCGGTGGCTTGGGCATGAACACCGGCGTGGGCGATGCGTTTGACCTGTCGTGGAAACTGGCGGGCACGCTGCAAGGCTGGGGCGGCGAGAACCTGCTGGGTTCGTACTCGCATGAGCGGCGGCAAGTGGGTGAGCGCAATGTGGGCGCGTCGCGTTACGCCTCCATCGGGCGGCGCAAGTGGCGCTCCATGTACCGCGCCAACATCACCGAGAACACGCCCGAGGGCAAACAAAACCGCGAGACGCTGGCCAGCGTCGCCAACGTGGAGCAGCGCAAGACCAACGAGATGACCGGGGCCGAGATGGGCTACCGCTATGTCGATTCGCCCCTCATCATGGACATCCCCGGCGGGCCAGAGCATTTGTTCCGCGAGTACGTGCCCAGCACCTGGCCGGGTGCGCGCCTGCCACATGTCTGGCTGAACGACGGCAGCGCTTTGCAAGACAAGCTGCCGATTGACCGCTACACGCTGCTCAAGCTGGGCAAGACCGAAGCAGACACCACAAAGCTGGAGCAGGCTTTGCGTGCCCTGGGTGCGCCTTTGACCGTGCTGGACGTGCCCGACGCTATTGCCCGTGACCTCTATGGCTTTGATCTTGTGCTGCTGCGCCCCGACATGCACATCGTGTGGCGCGGGATGCAAGTGCCCGAAGACGCGGTGCAAATGGCGGCGGTGGCTACGGGCCATTAAGAGGAGCCGATCATGAAAACATTTGCAGTCGCCGTGAGCCTAATCTGTTCGTGCGTCTTGCCTGCTGGTGCCCAAGCCCAGGACTACCCCACACGCCCGATCCAGTTCATCGTGCCCTACACCCCCGGCACTACCGGCGACATGCTGGCCCGCTTGCTGGGCGTGCGCCTTTCGCAGCGTTGGAACGTGCCGGTTGTGATCGACAACAAGGCGGGGGCGGGCGGCACCATCGGCACCGACGCCGTGGCCAAGGCCGCGCCCGATGGCTATACCTTCGGCTTTGTCGCCACGTCTTACGGCACCATTGCCGCCACCAACCCCAAGCTGCCGTTTGACCCGCTCAAGAGCTTTGCCCCGGTTGCCCTGCTGGGCACCAGCGCCATGACCCTGGTGGTCAACCCCAAATTCCCGGCAAGCAACGTACGCGAGTTTGTCGAGCAACTCAAAAAGCAGCCCGGCGTTGTGAACTACGCTTCGCCCGGCCTGGGGGCGTCACAACACCTGGCCATGGAGCTGTTCAAGCAAGAGACCGGCACCAACATGGTTCATGTGTCTTACAAAGGCAGTGCTGGTGCGCTCAATGACGTGGCGGCCGGCCATGTGCAGGCCAGTGTCGTGTCCTTGCAAAGCGCCTCGGTGCTGGCGCAAGGCGGCAAGCTGCGCATCCTGGCGGTGATGAGCCCAGAGCGTGCGCCGACCTTCCCGCAAGTGCCAACTTTTGTTGAATCAGGCTACCCCAATATGCTGGTGGAAACCTGGTACGGCATGCTGGCCCCGGCGGGAACACCGCCGGCCATCGTCGCCAAAATGAATGCTGAAATCAACCAATTGCTCATGCTGCCCGAGGTGAAAGACGCCATGGCCAAGCAGAGCGTGGACCCGGCGGGCGGCAAGCCCGAACGCTTCGACGCCTTGCTGCGCAAAGAGATCAAGCTGTGGTCGCAGGTGGTGACGCGCGGCAAGATCGTGGTCGAGTAATTCAAAATAGAGATAGGGAGATTTCGATGGCTAGAAAACGTAAAACAAGTCCTTTGGAGGACTTGCTCGATTTCGTGTCTTTGCTGCCATGGTGGGCGGGTGTCGCAATTGCGATCATTAGCTATGTGGTACTGCACCGCATGGCTGCGCCAGTTTCGGTAACGCCTGTTCAGTCGGGACAAATCGGCAACATGGTCACGCAGACCGTACTCATAAGCCTTGCAGCTATTGGGCAGTATCTGCTGCCGCTAGTGGGCTTGGCTGGCGCTGCGATGTCGTACTTTCGACGCAAACAGCGCATTGTTTTGGTCACGGATGTTGCACAGGCTCAGAGTGCCAATGCTTTGGACGGCATGTCATGGCGTGAATTTGAAATGCTTGTGGGTGAAGCGTACAGATTGCAAGGCTACAGAGTCACCGAAACCGGAGGTGGTGGAGCTGATGGGGGCATTGATTTGGTTTTGACCAAGGGCGCTGAAAAGTTTCTTGTTCAATGCAAGCAGTGGAAGGCCTACAAAGTTGGCGTTGTCGTGGTACGCGAACTGTATGGCGTGATGGCCGCCAGTGGCGCTACAGGCGGGTTTGTGGTTACGTCAGGCCGATTCACAGCCGAAGCCGAAGAATTCGCAGAGGGGCGCAACGTTCAATTGATTGACGGACCCAAGCTTTTTGACATGATTAAGCTGGCCGAGCTGTCTTTAAACACAACTGCTCAACCGTCCAACATCAAGCCGCAGATAGCCCAGCCACAGGATGCGATTGAGCCAAGTTGTCCGCAGTGTGGTTCCAGCATGGTCACACGTACTGCACGCAAAGGCGGAAATGCGGGTGGCGAATTTTGGGGCTGCGCACAATTTCCGACTTGCAGAGCTGTTCGGCAATTGAGTTAATTTAAATTTAAACTTTTCAGGAGACACCTATGACCCCAACCCACGCCAGCCTGTTTCAAGACCTGGTTATCGCCTACCGCCTGTTGGCCGAGCACGGCATCATTGACGCCTATGGGCACATCAGCGTGCGCTGCCCGGTCAACCCCAATCGTTTCTGGATGGCGCGCTCATCCCCGCCCGAGCTGGTGCTGGAGTCCGACATGATGGAATTTGACATGGAGAGCCAGCCCATCGACGCGCAGGGCCGCCACCCGGTGAATGAGCGCTTCATCCACGGCGAGGTGTACAAGGTTCGCCCCGAAGTGATGGCTGTGGTGCACAACCACTCGCCCTCGGTCATCCCGTTTTGCTGCACCAACACGTCGCTGCGCCCCATCTTCCACATGTCGGCCTTCATCGGCCTGGGCGTGCCCAATTGGGAAATTCGTGATGCTTTGCCCGGCAGCGACATGCTGGTGCGCGACACTTACCTCGGTGCCTCGCTGGCGAAAAAGTTGGGTGGTCATCCGGCGGCCCTGATGCGTGGTCACGGCGCAGTGGTGGTGGGCGAGAGCTTGCAGATTGCGGTGGGCCGCAGCGTGTACCTGGAGCAAAACGCGCGCATGCAGTACCAAGCCGAAATGCTGGCTGGGCCGAGCGGTGAAATCACCTTCATGGACGACCAGGAAGTGGCCGCCAACGTGGTGTGGCAAGACTATGGGCGCTTCTGGAATCTGGTGCGCAACAAGATGCTCAAAAAATTGGAAGCCGAGAAGCAGGCCTAAAACTGCACTCCAACCTCGCAGCACAGGAGTAAGCCACATGACCCTAGGACGCAGAACGCTGCTGGCTACAGCAAGCGCAGCCGGGCTTGCAAGCATGGGTGTGGCACAAGCCCAGCAAAAGTTGCTGCGCATGGTCGTGCCCCTCACACCCGGCACCACGCCGGATTTGATCGCGCGCGCCATTGGCCCACTCATGCAGGCCAAGCTGGACATGGGCTACATCGTGGAGAACAAGGCGGGTGCCTCCGGCATGATCGGCATGGACTTTGTGGCCAAGTCCAGCGACCCTGCAACACTGATGATCGTGCCCGCCACCACGGTGACTTTGCCGCTGTTTTACAAGTCGGTTGACTTTGATGTGATCAACGGCTTCACGTCCATCACCCAAGTGTGTTCCTCGTCGTTTGTGCTGGTGGTGCACAAGGATGTGCCTGCCAAAAATCTGAGTGAATTCATCAGCTGGGCCAAGTCAAAACCGGGCTTGTTTTATGCATCCCCTGGCAATGGCACGCACCATCATTTGTTCATGGAGTTGCTCAAGCAATCCGTGAGTGTGTCACTGGAACACGTCGCCTACAAGGGCTCGGCCCCGGCGTTCAATGACTTGCTGGGCGGGCAAATCCCAGTCATGTTCATGCCCATCCAAGTGGCCGTGCCGCTGCGCGATGCGGGGCGCCTGAAGATCATCGGCGGCTCACTGCGAGATCGTCACCCTGGCTTCCCCGACATCCCCTCGCTGCAAGAGCAGGGCGCTAAAAACTTCCATGCCGACCCTTGGTTCTCGGTCTGGGGCACGCCCAAAATGTCCGTACCGCTGGTGGAGCAGTACCGCGCCGCCATCATCGCCGCGCTGAATGATGCCGCTGTGCGTGACAAGCTCACCCAACAGGGCTTGATCCTCAAGACCAGCACGCCCGCCGAGCTGCTTGTCTTGACCCAAGCCGAATCCACCTTGTGGACGCAGATGGTTCGCAACAGCAACATCAAAGCAGAGTAATCCCAACAACCCAATCCAAGCAGCGCCCATCAAGCCTGTGCATTCACAGAAAAAACGATCTATGCAAACTCGCCAACTCGGCCCCTTCCAAGTCTCCGCCCTCGGCCTGGGCTGCATGAGCCTGAGCTACGCCTACGGCGTGCCCCCGCCGCATGAAGCCGCTGAGCGCGTGCTGCTGGCCGCGCTGGATGCCGGTGTCACGCTGTTTGACACCGCCGCCTTGTATGGCTTTGGGGCCAACGAAACCTTGCTGGGCAAGGTGCTCAAACCGCACCGCCAACGCTTCACCCTGGCCAGCAAGGGCGGCTTGGCGGGCGTGACGTTTCCTGATGGCATCAAGCGCGTGATTGATGGCCGACCTGCCACGTTGCGCCAGAACTGCGAAGACAGCCTGCGCCGTTTGCAGACCGACGTGATTGACCTCTACTACCTGCACCGCTTCGACAAAAAAGTGCCGATTGAAGACAGCGTGGGCGAAATGTCGCGTCTGGTGGAAGAGGGCAAGGTGCGCACGCTGGGCCTGTCAGAGGTATCTGCCAGCACGCTGCGCCGCGCGCACGCCGTGCACCCCATCACAGCGGTGCAGACCGAGTACTCGCTGTGGGCGCGCAACCCCGAGATTGCCGTGCTGCAAGCCTGCCGTGAGCTGGGTGTGGCCTTTGTTGCCTTCAGTCCCGTAGCGCGTGGTTTCCTCACCGCCAAGCTGGACGTGGCCACGTTAGAGGCCAAAGACATCCGCCACACCATGCCGCGCTTTCACCCCGCCAACTACGCGGCCAACACGAAGCTGCTGCCCGCCTACCAGGCGCTGGCGGCTGAGGTGGGCTGCACCCCGGCCCAATTGGCGCTGGCTTGGCTGCTGCACAAAGGCGATGACATCATCCCCATCCCCGGCACCACCAGCCTGAGCCACCTGAGCGAAGACCTGGCCGCTGTGGACGTCAAACTCAGCCCCGCGACCATCACAAAAGTTGAAGCCCTCATTAACCAGACCACCGTGGTCGGCCCGCGCTACAGCGCGCAGTCGCAAAGCGAAGTGGATACCGAGATGTTTCACATCGGGGATCAGTAAGCCATGACGACCTTGATGTTGCTCCCCGGCCTGATGTGCGACGCCGCCGTCTGGACGCCCCTGCTGCCTGCGCTGCAAGCCCACGCCCAATGCCATGTCATGGCCTACGGCCTGCGCGACTCGCTCACCAGCATGGCGCAGCAGGTGCTGGATGAATCACCGACCGAGCGTTTTGCCCTGGTCGGCCACTCCATGGGCGGCCGCGTGGCCATGGAAGTCATGCGCCTCGCCCCGCAACGCGTGGAGCGACTGGCGCTGATGGACACCGGCACCCATCCTCTGCCTGCGGGCGAACCGGGCGAACGTGAGCGTGCCGGGCGAATGACCCTGCTAGCGCAGGCGCGCAAGCAAGGCATGCGCGCCATGGGCCAACAATGGGCCAAAGGCATGGTGCACCCCAGCCGCCTGAGCACGCCCGTGTTTGAAGACATCTTGCAAATGCTGGAGCGCAGCACCCCGGCGCAATTTGAAGCGCAAATCAACGCGCTGCTTGGGCGGCGTGACTCGGCCCCTCAACTGGCCACCATCCAATTCCCCACGCTCATCCTGTGTGGCCGCCAAGACAGCTGGAGCGGCCCGGCCCAGCACGAGGCCATGGTCGCCGCCCTAAGCCACCTGGGCGAGCAAGCGACCCTGCGCATCATCGACGACTGCGGCCACATGTGCACCATGGAGCAGCCGGGGGCGGTGGGGGCGGCGTTGGTGGCATGGTTACTTGGATAGCCACGCAGCCCCCGCCCTCTAGAATGGCTGCCAAAGGGGGCAGGGCATGACGCCAGAACAAAAGGCCAGAGTCAACATCGATGCACTGCTAACCGCAGCCGGTTGGCACGTCTGCAGCATGGCAGACGCCAACATCCACGCCGGGAACGGTGTGGTTAAGGGCGTGGCCCTGCGCGAGTTCCCGCTGAACCCTGGCTACGGCTTTGCCGACTACCTGCTCTACATCGACGGCAAAGCCGCTGGCCACCCAGGGGCTGAACCCCGAGCCGCGCGCCCGCGCCGTGTTTGCCTTTCACCGGCCCGAGACGCTGGCAGCTTTTCTCAAACCCCAACCCACCAGCAGCGTCATCCATACCGGCTCTGCCACATCAGCCACAGCCAGCGAAGCAAGCCCCACCTTCCTCGGCTGCCTGCAACACCTACGGTCTTTGAAAGAAGACGGCCTGTGGCCCGCCCAGATCATCGCCATCCGCAACCTGGAGGCCAGCCTTAAGGCCAACAAGCCTTGAGCCCTGATCCAGATGGCCACCGGCAGTGGCTTCAATGCTCAAAGGCAGGGAGCAGGCACCCGAGGACGACGAGCAGCCTTTTCACCCTCTCCCTTTGGGAGAGAGCATGGGTGAGGGCAGTTTTTTCGCCAAACCCGACCCCATCGCCTACAACCCCGCCTTCCCCATCGAGACTTTTGACATCATCGTCATTGACGAAGCACACCGCAGCATTTACAACCTGTGGTGCCAGGTGCTCGAATACTTTGACGCTTATCTGATTGACCTGACCGCCACGCCCTCCAAGCAAACTTTTGCGCGACAGACCTGTGCGCTTGGCTATTTCATGCAGCGACACCTTGTCGCGTAGATGCATATGTCGAATTCTTCCCAACATTTTCAAGGTGATCATCTTGTTTGTTTCCTGCCCAAAATTTAGGCAAGGCAAGTAAAACACCTGGGTCAGTTTTAGGACGGCGGCAACAGAGTGCGCCCAAAATTCGCAAAGACGCAAAAAAATGGGGTATAAAGATCTACCCTACGGCTCTTGGGATGCTCGATTCGGAAAAATGAGCAGCTCAAACTCAATCCATCAACCAGCTCTCGCTTCGGCGGGGGTTATGCAGACCTTCCTTGAGCCCCTATCCGGAAAAGGCCTTGAGGCAACGCTGCTGAGCGTTGACCGGGCGCCGCAATGCCGGACGTGAAGACTATCCCGAGTCCATACCCTGACTGCGCAAGCCACCGAGTTCCGCTCCGCCGACACCCATAACGCTGACGATTACCCCACTGTGGCCGCCGTCAAGTACATGAGCACGCTGCTGGAGCAAAAGAGCGGTGGCAAGCACAAGATCAAAGTCTTCAACAAGCAGGCTCTGGGCAGCGAGAAAGAAACCATCGACCAGGTGAAGATCGGTGCGCTCGATTTCACCCGCGTCAACGTGGGCCCCATGAACGGTATTTGCCCGCTCACACAAGTGCCGACCATGCCTTTCTTGTTCAACTCCATTGCCCACATGCGCAAGTCGCTGGACGGCCCGGTGGGTGATGAAATTCTGAAAAGCTGCGAGGCCGTTGGCTTCGTCGGACTGGCTTTTTATGACAGTGGCGCGCGCTCCATCTACGCCAAAAAGCCCATCAAGACCGTGGCCGATGCCAAGGGCCTGAAGATTCGCGTGCAGCAATCCGACCTGTGGGTGGCTTTGATCAGCGCCATGGGGGCCAACGCCACACCCATGCCCTATGGTGAAGTGTTGATGGGCCTGAAGACCGGGCTGATCGACGCGGCGGAAAACAACATCCCGTCCTTTGACACGGCCAAGCATTACGAGTCGGTGAAGTTCTACTCCAAAACCGAGCACTCCATGGCGCCCGAAATTTTGGTCATGTCCAAAATCATTTACGACAAATTGCCCAAGTCCGAGCAGGACATGATCCGCGCGGCGGCCAAAGAGTCGGTGGCGTTTGAGCGTCAGAAGTGGGACGAGCAGGAAGCCAAATCGCTGGCCGTCGTCAAGGCCGCAGGGGCCGAGATGGTGGAGGTGGACAAGAAGTCCTTCCAGGCCGTGATGGGCCCGGTGTACGACAAGTTCATGGTCACGCCTGACATGAAGCGCTTGGTCAAAGCCGTGCAAGACACCAAGTAATCAAGTCCCGTTCAGGCTGAGCTTGGTCGTTGCCCTTCGACAAGCTCAGGGCGAACGGGGAATTTCGAGACTTCCATGTACACCAAATTCTGTGCCGCCCTCTCCAAGCTCTGCCTGGTGCTGGCCGTGATCGGTTTGATCGCGGTCATCCTGTGCGTTCAGTGGCAGGTCATAGGCCGCTACGTCTTCAATGACACACCCACTTGGGCAGAGGCACTGGCACTGGCACTGCTTCTGGTGCTATTCGTCACCGCCTTTGGCGTGGCGGTGGGGGTGCGGGATGCGGGCCACATCGGCTTGGAGTCCATGGTCTCGTTACTGCCTGAGAAATGGCAGCACAGGATTGAAATTTTGATCCACCTGCTGGTCGGCAGCTTCGGCGCGCTGATGGTCTATGGCGGTGGCATCTGGATGATTGCCAAATGGAGCGAGAAAAAACCCATGCTGCCCGTGTCTGATGGCATTGACTACCTGCCGGTGGTGATTGCGGGCGTGCTGATCGTGCTGTTCTCCATTGAACACATCATTGCGCTGGCGCGCGGCACTGTGGTGGAGCCATCATGGAACTGACCCTACTCGCGGTGAGCTTCACCGTGCTGCTGCTCATTGGCGTGCCGGTCGCATTTGCCATCGGCCTGTCTTCGGTGCTCACCATCGTCGCGGCCGGCCTGCCGATTGCCGTGGTATTTCAGAAGATGGTGGGCGGCATGCAGGTGTTCAGTTTCCTGGCCATTCCCTTCTTTGTTTTCGCGGGCGAGCTGATGCTTTACGGCGGTATTGCCGACCGCATCGTGCGTTTTGCCAACAGCCTGGTCGGCCATGTGCGCGGCGGCTTGGGCATGAGCAATGTGCTGGGTTGCACCATCTTTGGCGGGGTGGCGGGCTCGCCCCTGGCCGACGTGTCGGCCATTGGTTCGGTGATGATTCCGCTGATGAAAAAAGAAGGCTACGACGCCGACTACACCGTCAACGTGACCACCCACGCGGCGCTGGTGGGGGCCATCATGCCGACCTCGCACAACCTCATCATCTACACCCTGGCCACCGCCGGCATTGCCTCGGTCAGCGCCATGAGCCTGATGCTGGCGGGCGTGGTGCCTGCGCTGATTTTGACCCTGTGCAATCTGGGCGCGGCCTACTGGGTGGCGGTCAAACGCAACTACCCGGTGCGGCCCGGCGGCTTTGCGGGCTGGAGTGCGGTGCTCACAGCTTTCCTCGCTTCTTTGCCGGGCCTCTTGGTGGTGGTCATCATTTTGGGCGGCATCTTGTCGGGGGCCTTCACGGCCACCGAGTCGGCCTCTATTGCGGTGGCCTGGGCGCTGCTGGTCACGGTGTTTGTTTACCGCACCTTGTCCTGGCACAACTTCTTGAAAGCCTGTGCCAAGGCCTGCAAGACTACTGGCGTGGTGTTGCTGTTGATCGGCATCTCGGCGGCATTTGGCTACTTCATGGCGTTGTACGAAGTGCCGCAGCGCACGGGTGAGTTGATGAAGGCCGTCAGCACCGAGCCCTGGGTCATCTTTTTGATGATCAACGTGCTGTTGTTCGTGCTGGGTACTTTCCTCGACATGGCCGCCACCATCCTGATCTGCACGCCGATCTTCCTGCCCATTGCCATGCAGTTCGGCATGGATCCGGTGCAGTTCGGCATCATCATGCTGATCAACTGCGCGCTGGGGCTCAACACGCCACCCGTGGGCACGGTGCAGTTTGTGGGCTGCGCGATTGGCGGTGTGACGGTGGGCCAAGTGATGCGCTCTATCGCGCCGTTTTACGGGGCTTTGGGCCTGTGTTTGCTGCTAGTGACCTATGTGCCTAGTTTTTCGATGTGGTTGCCGAATCTGTTTTTGGTGAAATGAAAGACCTCAAGCGCCCACTTTGAGACCCGCTTGTTCAATCTCTCTCCAGGTCTGGTCGTCCAGCGCAATGCCCTCAATCTCGCGCTCGCGGCGGGCTGCGCGTTCGGGTTCACCGGCTGTCAACACGGCGTCCACACCGGGCGCCACCGGCCCCTGACGCACCCAGTCGATAAAGGCCACGGCTTCGCTTTCAAAGACGGCTTGCGTGCCCATGCGTTTGGGGTCGATCAGGATGGTCAACATGCCGTTCAACACGGCGCGTCTGGCGTCCCCAGGGCGGTGCATCGTGCCCCCGCCGGTGAGTGCGCCGCCCAGAAGCTCACAAGCCACGGCCAGGCCGAAGCCCTTGTGTTCGCCAAAGGTCAGCATGGCACCAAACATATTGCCGCCGGGGCTGCCCTTTTGCGGCACCACCACCACACCGGGGTCGGTGGTGGGGTGGCCATTTTGATCAATCAAATAGCCGGGGGCCATCTGCCGTCCCTCGTTGTAGGCCACGCGCATCTTGCCCTGGGCTACGCGGCTGGTGGCGAAGTCAAGGATGTAGGGCTCACGCCCCACCAAAGGTATGCCGATGCAGCAGGGGTTGGTGCCAAAGCGGCCATCAGCCCCACCAAAGGGGGCCACCACCGGGCGCGACAGCACGTTAACGAAGTGGATCGACACCAGCCCTTGTGCCACGGCCATCTCGGCCCAGTGGCCGATGCGCCCCAGGTGGTGCGCGTTGCCCAGGCCCATGATGCAAGTGCCTTGCTCTAGCGCGCGCTCAATCCCCATCTGCATGGCCTGTTCGCCCACCACCTGGCCGTAGCCAGCTTGGCCGTCCAGGCTCAGGATGGAGCCGCCGTCCAGCACGGTTTTAACGCCGGTGTTGGGCTGCAAGCCGCCTTCCAGAACGGCGTCGATGTAGCGCGGCAGCATGCCCACGCCGTGCGAGTCGTGGCCGCACAGATTGGCCATTACCAGGTTGTTGGCGACTTTGTGCGCCTCGGCTTCAGCGCTGCCTGCGGCCATCACGATCTTCACGACTTTGGACCGCAGCTCAGCGGCTTGAAAAATTTGGCTCATGCGGGGTCCTCAGTGTGGATGACGTGTTGTGGATGACGCTGTGATGTCGCTTAGTTGCTGCCCCAAACTTCCTGCGCGGTTTCAATCACCAAACGCAGCTTGGCGCGCTGGGCTTCCACCGCGATGTCGTTGCCGTGCACCGTGCTGGAGAAGCCGCACTGCGGCGACAGGCAGAGCTGGTCCAGCGGCACGTACTTGGCAGCCTCGTCAATGCGGCGTTTCAGGTCGTCTTTGCTCTCCATGGCGCCAAACTTGGTGGTCACCAGGCCCAGCACCACAATCTTGCCCTTGGGCACAAAGCGCAGGGGGCGGAAGTCGCCGCTGCGGTCGTCGTCGTACTCCAGGAAGTAGGCGTCCAGGTTCATCTCGGCCAGCAAGGCCTCGGCCACCGGCTCGTAGTTACCCGATGCGGCGTGTGTGCTCTTGAAGTTGCCCCGGCACAGGTGCATTGCCAGCGTCATGCCCGCAGGCTTTTGCGCCACCACGAGGTTGATGAAGTTGGCGTAGCGGTGGGGCAGCTCGCTCGGGTCGTCCCCGCGCAGGCGGGCGGCTTCGCGCATTTTGTCGTCGCACAGGTAGGCCAGGTTGGTGTCGTCCATCTGCACATAGTTGCAACCGGCAGCGGCCAGGCTGCGCAGCTCGGCACCGTAGGCATCGGCCACGTCTTGGTAGAACGCCGGGTCAAGCTCCGGGTAATGTTGCTTGCTGATGCCTGCGCGCCCGCCGCGAAAGTGCAGCATGGTGGGCGAGGGGATGGTGACCTTGGCCACGCGGCCAGCACCGGGGGTGATCTGGCTTTGCAGGTATTCAAAATCAGCGCGCTGGATGTCCTTGACGTGGCGCACTTTGTCCACCACACGCATCACGGGCGGGGCCAATTCTTTGGTGCCATCGGGCTTGAGCACGGACATCGGGATGTCCGTCACCACCCCCCCCAACTCTTCCAGAAAGTCGATGTGGAAGTAGGTGCGGCGGAACTCACCGTCGGTGATGCTTTGCAAGCCCACGTCTTCTTGAAACTTCACGATCTCGGTGATGGCTTTGTCTTCTACCGCGCGCAGCTGTTCAGCGGTGATCTGACCTTTGGCTTTTTGTTCACGTGCATCCAGCAAAAACTTGGGGCGCAAAAAGCTGCCGACGTGGTCAGCGCGGAAAGGGGGCGTGGTGCGAAGGGTCATGTTGTTGTGTCTCCGGTAGGGGTTCTGGGGGATGGCAAACCGCGATGTTAGAGCATTTTTGAAGCATCAAAATCGTGCCCGACCTCGGTCAGTAAAATGCAGCCACATCCCCTCTCAGGCACCACACATGTCGCAACGAATGTTTCCCGAAACTGGGCCCCACCCATGCTAACCATCCTCTTTGACGGCGTCGCCTACGGCATGCTGTTGTTCATCCTGGCGGTGGGTCTGGCGGTGACCATGGGCTTGATGAACTTCATCAACCTGGCGCACGGGGCGTTTGCCATGGTGGGGGGTTACATCACGGTGCTACTGATGCAGCGTTTGGATGTGCCGTTTTTGTGGTGCCTGCCCATCGCCTTTGTGGGCGTGGCGCTGCTGGGGGCGGTGCTAGAGCGCACGCTGTACCGGCCCATGTACGCCAAGCCGCACCTGGATCAGGTGCTGTTCTCCATCGGCCTGACCTTCATGGCGGTGGCCAGCATGGACTACTTCATGGGGTCGAGTCAGCAGATGGTTCACCTGCCGCCCTGGCTCAAGGGCCGCACCGAGCTGGGCGAGGGCGCCTGGATGCTGGGTATGGGCCACTACCGCCTGTTCATCGTGGTGGTGTGCGCGGCGCTCACGGTGGGTTTGCAGTACGTGTTGGCGCGCACGCGATTTGGCAGCCGACTGCGGGCGTCGGTGGATGACCAGCGCGTAGCGGCGGGCCTGGGCATCAATGTGAATGTGGTGTTTCTCTCCACCTTTGCCGTGGGCTCGGGCCTAGCGGGTCTGGGCGGCGCGCTGGGGGCGGAGGTGCTGGGGTTGGACCCGACCTTTCCGCTGAAATTCATGATTTATTTTCTGATTGTGGTGGCGGTGGGCGGCACCTCGTCGATTACCGGGCCGCTCTTGGCCGCGTTGCTGCTGGGCATTGCTGATGTGGCTGGCAAGTACTACATCCCCAAGCTTGGGGCCTTCATTGTTTACGGCCTGATGATTGTGATTTTGATCTGGCGTCCGCAGGGTCTGTTTGTGCGCCAAGGGGGTAAGTCATGATGCCTCGCGATTCTTTGTTGAACAGCCGCCGCTGGAAAGTCTGGGAGCCCGTACTGTGGCTGCTGGCGCTGGTCTCACCTTGGCTCTTGGCCAAACATTCGCTCATCATCAATGAGATTGCCATCGTGGCACTGTTTGCGGTGTCGCTGGATCTGGTGCTGGGCTACACCGGCATCGTCTCGCTCGGGCACGCGGCCTTCTTTGGCATGGGGGCTTATGCCGCTGCCTTGTTTGCCAAACTGGTCATGCCCGACCCGCTGGTGGGCTTGTTGTTTGGCATAGCCGTGGCGACGCTGCTGGGCGCGGCGTGTTCTTTCACCATCATGCGCGGCAGTGACTTGACGCGGCTGATGGTGACCCTGGGCGTGGCGGTGATTTTGATGGAGGTGGCCAACAAGCTGGACTGGCTCACGGGCGGTGCCGACGGCTTGCAAGGCGTGGTGATGGGGCCACTGTTGGGCCGCTTTGAGTTTGATTTGCAGGGGCAGACGGCGGCTTGGTATTCGCTGGTGATTTTGCTGCTCTTGTTTGTGCTGGCGCGCCGTCTGGTGCATTCGCCGTTTGGTGCCACATTGACCGCGATTCGCGACAACCGCTTGCGCGCCATGGCCATTGGTATTCCGGTGACTTCGCGCCTGGCTGTGGTCTATACCGTGGCCGCTGGCATCGCGGGTGCAGCGGGTGCGCTGCTGGCGCAAACCAGCGGTTTCGCCTCGATCGACGTGTTTGAGTTTCATCGCTCGGCCGATGTCATGCTGCTGCTGGTGATTGGTGGCACGGGCTGGCTCTATGGCGGCGTGGCCGGTGCGGTGGTGTTCAAGCTGATGCAAGATGTGATCTCCTCCATCACGCCGCAGTACTGGACGTTCTGGATTGGTCTGTTTTTGGTGGTGCTGGTGATGGTGGGCCGGCAAAAACTGATGCGACCCTGGACCTGGTTCTCCACGGGTGGAGGGAGCAAGTCATGAGCACATCTGAAATCGTTTTGAGCGCGCAGGGCTTGGTGAAATTGTTTGGCGGCATCACGGCCACCAATGACGTGACGCTGAATCTGCACAAGGGTGCGCGCCACGCCTTGATTGGCCCCAATGGTGCAGGCAAGACCACGCTCATCAACTTGCTGACCGGCGTGCTGGAGCCCAGCGCGGGCAAGATACTGCTTGAAGGCCAAGACATCACGCAACTCGCGCCGCACCAGCGCGTCAAGCGCGGCATGGTGCGCACGTTTCAGATCAACCAATTGTTTGATTCGCTGACGCCGCTGGAGACCTTGGCCCTCACCGTCTCGCAGCACCGGGGCCTAGGCGCGCGCTGGTGGCAACCGCTGGGTGAAGGTGCTGGCGTGGCCGAGCGCTGCGCGCAACTGCTTGAACAATTCCACCTGACCGAGGTAATGAATCAGGTGACCCGTGAGCTGGCCTACGGCAAACGCCGTTTGCTGGAAATCGCCATCGCCCTGGCCTGCGAGCCGCGTGTGCTCTTGCTGGACGAGCCCGTGGCCGGCGTGCCTGCGGGCGAGCGCGAAGAGCTGCTGCAAACCGTAGCGGCCCTGCCCGTCGATGTGTCGGTGCTGTTGATTGAGCATGACATGGACCTGGTCTTCAGCTTTGCCAAGCGCATGACCGTGCTGGTCAATGGCACGGTGTTGACCGAGGGTGACCCGGACGCCATTGCCAATGATCCACGGGTCAAAGAGGTGTATCTGGGGCATGGGGAGGAGGCGCATGCCTGAGTTGCTCAAAGTTGAAAATTTAAGTGCAGGCTATGGCGAAGCCGTGGTTTTACATGGCGTGTCGCTCTCACTTGCACAGGGTCAAACCCTTGCTTTGTTGGGTCGCAACGGCACAGGCAAAACCACCTTCATGAACACGCTGGCCGGTGCCACGCGCCAACACGGCGGCAGCATCACGTTGGACGGCGTGACACTGCACCAATTGCCGCTGCACCTGCGTGCGTCGGCGGGCATTGGCTGGGTGCCACAAGAGCGCAACATCTTCAAATCGCTGACGGTGGATGAGAATTTGACCGCCGTGGCCCGACCGGGCAAGTGGACGCCCAAACAGGTGTACGAGATGTTCCCCCGTCTGGCCGAGCGCAAAGGCAACTTGGGCACACAACTCTCAGGCGGTGAGCAGCAAATGCTGGCCGTAGGCCGCGCCTTGGTGCTCAACCCCAAACTGCTGCTGCTGGACGAGCCGCTGGAGGGCCTGGCCCCCATCATCGTGCAAGAGCTGCTGCGCTCCATCCGCCGCATCACGCGGGAAGAGGGTTTGTCCGCCATCATCGTGGAGCAGCACCCACAAGCCATCCTGGCGATCTCGGATGTGGCCGCCGTGCTGGACCGTGGTACGGTGGTACATGCAGGTACGGCACAAGAGCTGCGCGAGCAGCCCGACTTGCTGGATAAGCTGCTGGGTGTGGCGCGGTGAGGTGTCATGAAGAAAGCAGCTATTAATAAAATAGCTGCTTGTGCTCGTATTTAAAGGGCTACAACCCTATTTTTTCATTAAAAGGTGAATCGCATGCGGCAACAAACAATTTCTGGTGTTCTGGTCGCTACAGTGGCCGCCTTGGTTCTGGGGGCTTTGCCGGTGCAAGCACAAAGCGCCTTCCCCAGCAAACCCATCAAGATCGTGGTGCCCAATGCGGCAGGCGGCGCAGCCGACATCACGGCGCGTACTGTGGGTCAAAAACTGGGTGAGGCGCTGGGCCAGCCGGTCATTGTGGAGAACAAGGCCAGTGCTGGCGGCATTGTCGCGGGAGAGCAGGTGGCGCGGTCTGAGCCCGATGGCAACACCTTGCTGCTGATCTCCAGCGGTACGGCGGTCAGCGCGGCCCTGTTCAAAAGCCTGCCTTTTGATACGCTGAAAGACTTCACGCCGGTGTCCAAGCTGGCGGGTTTTGATCTGGCGGTGGTGGTGAGCGAAACCGGGCGCTTCAAAACCCTGGCCGAGCTGCTGGCCTATGGCCGTGCCAACCCCGGTAAGCTCAATATCGGCACGCCGCAGATCGGCACCACGCAAAACCTGGCGGCTGAGTTGTTCAAGGCCAGCTCGGGCATTGACTTTCAGATCGTGCCCTTTAACGGCACGCCGCCCGTGGTCACGGCCCTGCGCGGCGGCTCGCTCGACGCCATGCTCGACATCCTTGGGCCGCTCATGCCTCAAGTCAACGCCAAAGCCCTGCGACCGGTGGCGGTGCTGGGTGACAAGCGCTCGACCAGCGTGCCCGACGTGCCTGCGGTGCGCGAGGTGGGCGGTAGTTTGAGCAGCTTCAACGTGAGCTCCTGGAACGGTCTGGCCGTGCCCGCCAAGACACCCAAAGACGTGGTGAACCGACTCAACCGAGAGTTGCAGACCGTGTTGAGCAACCCCGAAGTCATCAAGCGGCTGAGCGACCTGAGTTTGCACGCACAAGGCAGCAGCTCCGAGCAGGCCGCTGAGTTGCTGGCCGCAGAAGTCAAACGCTGGGGTGAAGTGATTGCCCGCGCCAAGATTGAAAAACAATGATGAATCTCAACCACGTCGGCGTCATCGGTCACGGCGAGGTCGGCAAGACCTTTAGCACGGGCCTCAAAGCCAAGCCCGGAGTGAACACCGTTGGCGCTTGGGATGTGAAGTTTGTCAACGCAACAACGCAGGCCGACGAGTTGGCCCATGCGGCGCGGCTGGGTGTCACCGCCCACACAGGCATGCAAGCGCTGTGTGAGGCCAGCGACTTCATCGTTTCTGCCGTTACCGCGTCCAACACGCTGGCGGTGGCGCAGGGCGCTGCACAGCACCTGCGACCCGGCACGGTTTACCTCGACCTCAATTCCGCCTCGCCCGGCACCAAGCAGCAGTGCGCTGCTTTGATCGACGCGGCAGGGGGCCACTATGTGGAAGCGGGCGTCATGACCTCGGTGCCGCCCTACGGCATTCGCGTGCCGCTGCTGCTGGGCGGCGCGTGCGCGGCTGAACTGGCCCAACGGCTCACAGCTTGGGAGATGGACGCCAAAGCCGTGTCAGAAAAAATTGGCATCGCCAGCGCCATGAAGATGTGCCGCAGCGTGATGATCAAAGGCATGGAGGCGCTGGTGATTGAGAGCTACGCCACCGCCCGCCACTACGGCGTAGAAGACCATGTGCTGCCCACGCTGGAAGAAACCTTCCCCAGCATCGACTGGCAGCAAACCGGGGCCTACTTCTTCAGCCGCGTGGTGGAGCACGGCAAGCGCCGCGCCGAAGAAATGCGCGAAGCGGCCAACACCGTGCGCGAGGCTGGGTTCGAGCCCTTCATGACCGCCTCCACTGCCGACAAGCAGCAGTGGGTGGCAGACCAGGCGGCGGCGGGGCTGTTCAAGCACTTGCCCCAAGACGCCCGCTGGCAAGACTATGCGGATGTACTGTTGGCGGCCAGAGCCGGGAAATAGCCCTCAATTAGCCCTTGCAAGAGAAAAACAGTTCTTTAAACGGATTGTTTCTCACAGGGCAAGCCCCATTCAGGTGCATTTGCACCAAAAAATCAAAATCCGAGTCAACCGATTCAGTAGCCCGCGCGCTATATCTCCAGGCCGATGCTCAAAGACACCCACCCGCTAAGCCGGGTAAATCGTCTCAAAGCCTCGAATTTAAAGATTTTTTGAACGGTTGATATGCACCAAGATTCCATCAAAGTCCCCGAAAAAGGCACTTACAAGTGGCAGCTTTTCCAGCAGTGGTCTGACGAGTTTCGCCAAACCCACTCCGATCATGTGGCGTACATCGCGCTGCACTTGGCTGGGGCTTTGGATTCGTGCCGCAACAAGTTGGACACTTTGATTGAACATCACCGTCAGCACCAGTGCGATGCCCGAGATGGCGGCCGCCACAGCCGCGCCATTGAGCGCTTGCAAAACACCATGTCGGGCGCTGCGATTTCGTACGAAACCAACTTCCGCCTTCAGTGAGACTTGCCCCCACGGTCGCTCACTGCGTGTAGCTTCCTGCCCCCCAAGGGGGCCGTGCCTTGCTTGGGGCGGCCCGGCGCTGCGGCTCAATCTGCCTTCACTCTCCCCCCCTGAATCACCGAGCGCCAGCGCACAATCTCACGCGCAATGTGTTGGCCAAACAGCTCGGGTGTGCCAAAAGTGGCCACCGCGCCCTCACTCGTTAAACGCACTTTCAACTCAGGCGAACTCAGTGCCTGGTTGATCTGAGCATTGAGTTTGCTCACGATGGCGGCTGGCGTGCCCGCAGGGGCCACCACCCCGTACCACTGATCCGCTTCAAAATCTTTATAGCCTGACTCCGCCACGGTAGGCACCTCGGGCAGTGCAGACAGCCGCTGCGGGCTGGAGACGGCCAAAGCGCGCAGCTGCCCATTTTTGATTTGCCCGATGACTGCGGGTGCACCGGTGAACAGCACTTGGATTTGACCCCCGATCAAGTCGGTGACGGCGGGTATGGTTCCCCGGTAGGGGATGTGCAGCAGCGAGGTGCCGGTTTGCAGCTTGAAATACTCGGTGGCCAGATTGGCTGCGCTGCCATTGCCGCCTGAGCCATAGTTGAGCTGCCCCGGTTTGGCTTTGGCCAGCGCCACCAACTCACGCACATTATTGGCTTTGATGCTGGGGTGCACCACCAGCACATTGGGAACGCGCGCCACCCAGGCCACCGGGGCGAAACTTTTCACCGGGTCATAGGGCAAGTTGGGGTAGAGCGAGGGGTTGACGGCCAGCGTGCCAATGTGGCCCATGAGCAGGGTGT
Organism: Comamonadaceae bacterium; assembly: GCA_043757205.1. Classification (GTDB taxonomy): domain Bacteria; phylum Pseudomonadota; class Gammaproteobacteria; order Burkholderiales; family Burkholderiaceae_C; genus CANCDA01. The sequence goes on from JAYVPU010000101.1 coordinate 26,469, forward strand.
AGCCATCGGCAGCGGCCTTGGCGACTTTGTCCGCCCCGAGAGAGCCGCCCGCACCCGGCACGTTGTCGATGACCACCGGTTGGCCCCAAGCCTCAGTGAGCTTTTGCCCAATGGCGCGCGCCAGGATGTCGGTGCTGCCGCCGGGGGTGAAGGGCACCACCATGCGAATGGGTTTGGTGGGGTAGCTGGGGCTTGAGTTGGCGATCTGGGCTTGGGCGTTGGGCAGCGTCATGCCCATGCCCACCAGCACCGTTACGGCAGCGCCAGTGGCCAGCTTAAAGAAGGGGGTGTTGTGTTGCTTCATTTTTCCTGGGGCGCGAAGCCAAACAGTCGTTGTGGCGTGCGCCAAAGAATCTCGTGGCGCATCGCAGCGTCCGGCACGGCTTGTGCGAACAGTTGCAGGAGCGGACCGTAGTCCATCCGGTAGGGCGCTTTCAAAAACGGCCAGTCCGAGGCCCACACACAATGCGCGGGGCCATAAGCATCGAGCAGGGCACGGGCAAAGGGCAGGGTGTCAGCGAAAGGAAAGTTGGTTTGAGAAAACTTGGCAAAGCCCGAGAGTTTGATCGTGGCGCGGCCCGACTCGGCCAGACGCAGCAACGCGCCGAAGCCTTCGCCCGACAGGCCTTCAGCCACCGTGGGCCGCCCGCAATGGTCGATCAAAATTTGCGCGCCACAGCCCAGCAACACAGGTGTCAGTGTTTTGATCTGAGCCTGCTCCACCTGCACCTGCACAAACATCCCCAGATCGGCCAAGCGCTGCATCAGCGGCCCGGTGTTGGCATAGTGATCCAGCCCATGCAATGAATAGTTGAACGCCACGCCGACGATGCCTTGGGCCTTGAGTTCTTCCAACTCGGAGAGGGACGCAGCAGAGGACACAACCGCAATGCCCTTGAAGCGTCCCTGACCCCGGGCAATGGCGTCCAGCAGGCAGCGGTTGTCCGTGCCATAGCCCGAGTTGGGGCCCACCAGCAGGGCGTGCTGCACACCATACGCGGCCAGCACGTGGGAAAAGTAATCAGCCGATCCGGTCTCTTGCCCAGCGGGCCGGTAAGAGACATCCGGGGCATAGGGGAAGCCGCTCGGGTCCAGCACATGGCAGTGGCAATCCACCTTGGGCTGGGCGTAGATGGGGAAATCGACGCTCATTGAGATTGGCCTGCTGGCGTCACACGCTCAATGACGTCGATCATTTGGGGGCTTATTTCTTGTTCACAGGTGGCAGGATCGCGCTGACCACCTGCTTGCCGTTCTCCACCTTGGTCATGTAGCTGTCGCGGTCCAGGTCGCCGTTCTGGTCAAAGCTCACGTCCAGCAGGATGCCGGGGTGGTCTTTGACGGAGAGCGAAATGCCCTTCATGGCGGCTGCAAAAGCTTTGGAATCAAACTTGCCAACTTTCTCGGTCACGGCTTTGACGATGTACATGCCGGTATAGCCTTTGAGGCCGTTGTGGTCGGACTTTGATTTGAATTCGGCCTGGTAAGCGGCGTTGAATTTTTGAATCAAGGGTTGCGGCGCGTCCGCCGTCAGGCCCACATGCGCCACAGCACCGTTGGCGGCGTCACCGGCCAGCTCAATCACCTTTTGGCTGGTCAAGACGGTCTCGCCAATCACCGGCTTGGTGTAACCCTGTTTGCGCAGTTCGCGCAGGGCGCGCGCGGACTCTTCCTCGTTGCTGTACACAAACACCGCGTCACTGCCCGACTGCTTGGCCTTGAGCACCGGCGCGCTGAAGTCCACCTGACCCGACTCGGTAGAGAGGGCGTTGGCCACCGTGATGTTGCGTGCCTCCAGCGCCTTCTTGATCATGTCCAGGCCGCCTTTGCCAAAGTCGTTGTTCACGTAGATCACATCCACGGTCTTGGCCTTGACCGTGTCGCGGATGTAGTTGGCGATCTTGGGCATGGCCGTGGCCTGCGTGAACGAGGTGCGGAAAATGTAGGGGTTGCCCTGCTGGGTGATACCCGCCGCTTCGCCGCCAGTGAAGTTGGGGATCTCTGCGCGTTTGGTCTCTGCCATGCTCACCATGATGGAGCCAGAGAACACCGGCCCCATGACCACATAGGCGTTTTGATCGACCGCTTTTTGCGCCAATGCTTTGGCCACGCCGGGGTTGGACTGGGTGTCGCTGGACTGGTAGTTGATCTTGCGACCCAGAATGCCACCAGCGGCGTTGATCTCTTTCACGGCCAGCTTGATACCGTTGTCGAAATTGGTGCCCGAGGTGGTGCCCGCGCCGCTCAACTCGACCAAACCAAAAATTGGCACGGTCTGTTGCGCTGCGCTGAGTGTGGCCGCGCCCAGAACGAGGCCACCGAGCAAGGATTTGAGGGATGTGTTCATGCTGTCTCCGGTGTTGTTGAAATAAGAACCGGCAGTCATTTTGCACTGAAATAGCTTCGGTTTACTCCCCGACGGTTATGTGCTCGTGGAGCATCTTCGATTTCTGGGGCGATTCAAACCTGGACCCAAAAGCATGAACCACTCTGGCCGAAGCGAGCAGCAGCAGCCTGCTCGGCAACGCGCATCACAGTCCTAGCTCTACATCTGTCGCACTATGTTCGTACTTGTTTTTTGGGGGCCACGGACGCGCTCGCCAATCTGGTTCAAATGCGAATGACGATCGCCTGCGACCCTGGAGCAACGCGCCGTTTCCGGCACCTTTGGCGTAGTCATAGTAGAGCTTTACGATCTGGTCTTTCGTTACCTGCTGTGCGGCCGGGTGCGAGATTGAAGCATCGCGCCATTCTCGCACCCGGGCGAATTGATTCCCTTCGGGCAACTGAAATTCCTCGTAATACTCGAGAAACCAGAAACGCATGAACAACGGTGTAAATACGGTCTCCGCCCACCCAAACTCCTGGTACAGAAACGGTCCGCAGGGGGCATGTTCCATGAGGAAGTCATTCAGCCGCGCGTATTGCTCCAGCATTCCCTCCCTCAAGACATCGCGCCGCTCGATGCTCTGGTTCATCACGAACCCATAGCCTTTGGCGCAAAAATCGCCTTCCATCCGCGTGAGCATGTTTTCTACGGCACGCCGGTACGGGTCACGCTGCGCGATGGCTGGCTCCGGATATAAATCCTCCAGGTACTGCAGGATAACCAAGCTCTCCTTGATGATGTGCCCGTCGGCGCTTTCCATGATGGGTAGTGCCGTAGTGCCGCGGGTCTTGGTTAGCAACCAATCGGGCCGTGGTTGAGTAATGTCAATCACGCGAAAATCTACGTCGTTCCTACATCCCTTCAGCGATAAAAGGATTTCCAGCCGCTGACAGAATGGGCAGACTGGAATGTGAAAAACAGTCGGCTTAGACATTTTTGACCCCCTCAAGGCTTGCCGGGTGCCCCGTGACCCAGGGCGCTAAGTGGGCTGCCCAACGTTGGCGCTGTCCGGCACGCAGCAAGCGCCGCGAAGCGGCATCCTGCTGCTGCGCGT
>JAYVPU010000102.1:0-2132 GCA_043757205.1 Comamonadaceae bacterium
TGGAGCGCGTCATCGGCTTCAAGCGCGGCTCGGGCGGCACCGGCGGCGTGAGCTGTTTGCGCAAGATGCTGGACGTGGTGCTGTTCCCGGAGATATGGACGCTGCGCACGGCCCTGTAAGCCTCCGCAACGCGGTATCCTTGGCAGCAGATCAATACCCGTCTGTGTCCATGGGAATGTCCGAAAAATCGTAACTACTCAGCACAAAACGAAGCCCAATCGGTGTTTGCCATGAAATAGTGAGCGACAATCGATCATGATGCGAAACCTGTCAGACCTGACGCAACTCAGCCACGCGCAGAAGGATGAGTTGATCAGGATGCTGTGGCCCTTGCAGCAGCAAGTAGCAGACCTCATGGCGCAAATGGCGGTGATGCAAGAACGCATCAAGCAACTCGAAGGTCGATTGGCGCTCAACAGCAAAAATTCTAGCAAGCCCCCATCAAGCGACGGCTTGAACAAACCCGCTCCCAAATCCTTGCGGGTTGCCGGTGAGAAACCAAACGGCGGACAAAAGGGACACCCCGGCAGCACCCTGAGTCAAGCCGCCCAGCCCGACAGAATAGTTGTCCACAACGTGCCCGACCAGTGCCAAGCATGCCAGCGGGAATTGCCCTTTGCCTATGTGAGCGAGACACGACAGGTGTTTGATTTGCCCGTGCTGCGATTTGAGGTTACCGAACATCACGCCATGCAAGCCATCTGTAGCTGCGGACGAGTGCATACGGCACAGTTCCCCGCCGGGGTCAACGCCACGGTGCAATATGGCCCTCGCGCACAAGCTGCCATGGTGCACCTTAATCTTAACCATGCCGTCTCGGTACAACGCACGGCCGCTTTGATGAAAGACTTCTTTGGTCTGCCGGTGAGCCAGGCAACGGTCATCAAGGCAGCCCAGGCAGGCTCAGACATCTTGCAGCCCACCGTGCAAGACATTGGCCAAGCCGTTGCCCGATCAGCCGTGGCACATGCCGATGAAAGCGGCTTGCGAGTTGCCAAGAAGTTGCACTGGCTGCATGTATTGGCCACCGACACACTGACATGGATGGGTTGCCACCCCAAGCGTGGCGGTGAGGCGTTTGAATCTCTGGCCCTGCTGCATCAATTCAAGGGCGTCTTGGTGCATGACGGCTGGATGCCCTACAAGGCCTTGGAGTGCCAACACGCCCTGTGCAACCAACACCACCTGCGCGAGCTGACCTACCTCCTGGAGGAACTCAACCAAGCTTGGGCAGGCGACATGATCGAGCTGCTCACGCATGCCAACCACATCGACAATCTCAATTGCGCTGATGGAAAAACGCCGAGCTACGACAGCCAGAAGTACCAAGGCGACGTGCGCGATCTGCGCGCCCTGTACGATGCAATTCTGACGCAAGCACAGACGCAAAACCCAATCGCGCTGGCCACTGGCAAACGTGGCAGGCCCAAGCAAAGCAAGGCCACCAATCTGATTGGTCGGCTGCGTGATTACAGCGATGATGTTTGGCGCTTCATGACTCAGCCCGATGTGCCGTTCACCAACAATCTTGCTGAACAGACGGTGCGCATGCCAAAAGTGAAGCAGAAAGTCTCGGGCTGCTTTCGTACGCTCAAAGGAGCGCAGACCTACTGTGTCATCCGCTCATACTGCGCCACCATGCACAAGCAAGGAGCCAACATCTTCGACTCCCTTGTCGCTGCATTCAAGGGCACACCGCCGCAGCCCCGCTTCGGCTGAATCCAGTGCATGGCCGAAGATCGGGCTGAGTAGTTACCGCGTAATTTCTTTTAAGACCCTCTTGGAGGGCTTGGCATTTAGAAAGCCATGGACTTCCTGAAAATGGCCGTGTCAGTTTTGAGAGTTCAAGCAGGGTTCCTTTGGACACTGCGATCTTTTGAAAATAGGTGAACAGGTGGTCAAAAAGCCCAAGATCGAAAATCAACTGCAAGCTGGCGCGATCCCCTTTCCATACGCTTGGCGGCCAAAGCATGTTCTGATGAATATCCACGACGTTGTTCATCTATGGGAAATAACGAAACGATCGGGAGCGGACGATCGCAAACACCATCTGCAAATGATGACGAACCAGTGGATTCCAAAACCTGCATCGACAAGTAGATCGCTCATTCCCATTCTTGATCTGACGTCAT
>JAYVPU010000103.1:0-8184 GCA_043757205.1 Comamonadaceae bacterium
CCGACCAGGGCGGTGGGGCGAAACAGGTGGGTGGTTTCTTCCAGCGCTTCGCGGGCACAGCCCTCAAGGGGCGACTCGCCAGGGTCGAGGTGACCCGCCGGGTTGTTGAGCATGAGCCCGTCTGTGGTCATTTCTTCGACCAAGAGGAATTTGCCATCGCGCTCAATGATGGCGGCGACGGTGACGCTGGGTTTCCATCTCATATTCATGGCGTGATGATACGCAGCTTGGTGCTGAATGAGCGTGCTGGTTTGCCCTGATTCGGCGTCAGCTTGAGCTCGCGTAAACTCATGCAAGCTGGCTGGCAGGATTTATTTCCGGCGCAACCGACTTCTTTCCAACTTGACTTATAAATAAAGGAGACGCCCCATGCACATTGGCGTACCTGCGGAAACCACAGCGGGCGAAACCCGAGTGGCCGCAACACCTGAGACGGTGAAAAAACTCAAGGCTCTGGGCCACACTTTGCGCGTCCAGTCGGGCGCGGGCGTGGCGGCCAGCGTCACCGACGAGGCTTACCTCGCTGCGGGCGCTGAAATCACCGATGCCGCTGGCGCGCTGAGTTGCCCTCTGGTGCTCAAAGTACGCAGTCCGTCGGATGCCGAGGCCGCCCAGATGAAGCCGGGCACCACGCTGGTGGGCATGCTCAACCCCTTTGATGCGATTGGTTTGCAACGTTTGGCGGGTGCGCAATTGACCGGCTTTGCGTTAGAGGCCGCGCCCCGCACCACACGGGCGCAGAGCATGGACGTGCTGTCCAGCCAAGCCAATATTGCAGGCTACAAGGCCGTGATGATGGCGGCAGACAAGTACCAGCGTTTTTTCCCCATGCTGATGACGGCTGCAGGCACCGTGAAAGCCGCGCGCGTGGTGATTCTGGGCGTAGGGGTAGCGGGTTTGCAGGCCATTGCCACCGCCAAGCGCCTGGGCGCGGTGATTGAGGCGTCGGATGTGCGGCCTAGCGTGAAGGAGCAAATCGAATCCTTGGGTGGCAAATTCATCGAAGTGTCTTATGACACCGACGAAGAGAAAGAAGCCGCTGTCGGCGTGGGCGGCTATGCCAAACCCATGCCGCCGAGCTGGCTGGCCCGCCAAGCCGTTGAAGTGGCCAAGCGCGTGGCGCAGGCTGACATTGTGATTTCCACCGCTCTCATCCCTGGCCGCGCCGCACCGACGCTAATCACCGAAGACATGGTCAAGTCCATGAAGCCGGGCTCGGTGATTGTGGACATCGCAGCGGGCAAGGGGCCCAACGGGGGCGGTAACTGCCCGCTGTCCGAGGCTGACAAAACGGTGGTCAAACACGGCGTGACGCTGATTGGTGAGACCAATCTGGCCGCGCTGGTGGCCGCCGACGCTTCGGCGCTGTATGCCCGCAACGTGCTGGATTTCCTCAAGCTCATCATCAACAAAGAAAGTGCGCTGCATGTCGATATGGAAGACGACATCGTGGCCGCTTGCTTGATGACCCAGGGCGGCGACGTCAAGCGAAAACAATGAACTTGCGGGACAGACCAAGATTTGCAAAGCAAATTTGCGCTGTCCTCAACTGACTAGGAAAACTGGAGAAAATATGGAAGCTGTTTCCCCCACCCTGATCAACCTGATCATCTTTGTGCTGGCCATCTACGTGGGTTACCACGTGGTGTGGACCGTCACCCCCGCCTTGCACACGCCGCTGATGGCGGTGACCAACGCCATCTCGGCTATTGTCATTGTGGGCGCCATGCTGGCCGCGGCCATGACCGAGACGACCCTGGGCAAGACCATGGGCGTGCTGGCCGTGGCGCTGGCCGCGGTGAATATCTTTGGCGGGTTCTTGGTGACACGCCGCATGCTGGAGATGTTCCGCAAGAAAGAAAAGAAAGCCCCGGCGGCGGCTGACCAAGGAGCAGCGAAATGAGCATGAACCTTGTCACGCTGATGTACCTCATCGCGAGTGTCTGTTTCATCCAGGCGCTCAAGGGTTTGAGTCACCCCACCACGTCGATTCGCGGCAACTTGTTCGGCATGATCGGCATGGCCATTGCGGCGCTGACCACGGCGGCGCTGATTGTCGAGCTGTCTGGCGGCAAAGCGGCTGGTATGGCCTGGGTGCTGCTCGGTCTGGTGGTGGGCGGCGGCTACGGCGCTTACCGCGCCAAGACGGTGGAGATGACCAAGATGCCCGAGCTGGTGGCCTTCTTCCACAGCATGATCGGCTTGGCCGCGGTGTTCATCGCCGTGGCTGCGGTGGTCGAGCCCTGGGCTTTTGGCATGGTGGCCAAGGGGCAGGCAATACCTGCGGGTAACCGGCTGGAGTTGTTCTTGGGTGCGGCCATTGGCGCCATCACTTTCAGCGGCTCGGTGATTGCGTTTGGCAAGCTCTCCGGCACCTACAAGTTTCGCCTGTTCCAAGGTGCGCCGGTGCAGTTTGCCGGGCAGCACAAGCTCAACCTGGTGCTTGGTCTGACGACGATTGCCCTGGGCTTGGTCTTCACCTTCACCGGCAACTGGGCGGCGTTCTTGCTCATGCTGGCGCTGTCGTTTGTGATGGGCGTGCTCATCATCATCCCAATTGGCGGAGCCGACATGCCGGTGGTGGTGTCCATGCTCAACAGCTACTCGGGCTGGGCGGCGGCGGGCATTGGCTTCTCGCTGAACAACTCGATGCTGATCATCGCGGGCTCACTGGTGGGCAGCTCGGGCGCGATTCTGAGCTACATCATGTGCAAGGCCATGAACCGCTCCTTCTTCAATGTGATTCTGGGCGGCTTTGGCGGCGAAGCGGTCACGGCGGCTGCCGGTGGCGCAGTGCAGCGCTCGGTCAAGAGCGGCAGTGCGGACGACGCGGCTTTCATTCTGGGTAACGCAGAGACGGTGGTGATCGTGCCGGGCTACGGCCTGGCCGTGGCGCGCGCTCAACATGCGGTCAAAGAGCTGGCAGAAAAGCTCACGCACAAGGGCATCAAGGTCAAGTACGCCATTCATCCGGGGGCCGGGCGCATGCCGGGCCACATGAACGTGCTGCTGGCCGAGGCCGAGGTGCCTTACGACCAGGTGTTCGAGATGGAAGACATCAACGGCGAGTTTGGTCAGGTGGATGTGGCCATCATCCTGGGGGCCAACGACGTGGTCAACCCGGCCGCGTTGACCAAAGGCAGCGCCATTTACGGCATGCCGATTTTGGAAGCCTACAAGGCCAAGACCATCATCGTCAACAAACGCTCCATGGCGGCGGGTTATGCCGGCCTGGACAATGAGTTGTTCTACATGGACAAGACCATGATGGTGTTTGGCGACGCCAAGAAGGTGGTTGAGGACATGGGTAAGGCGATCGAGTAAATCAGCGGACATTTTCCTTTTTGACCCACCGATACTGGAGGCGCTCACATGCTTTCTGCCACACAAGACCGGCCCTGGTTAAGCGCTTACCCGGAGGGTGTTCCGGCAGACATTGATGCGTCGGCCTACACCTCGCTGGTGGCCTTGATCGAGGAGAGCTTTCAAAAATACCCGCAGCGTGAGGCTTTCAGCTTCATGGGCAAGGCATTCAGCTACGCGCAGATCGACGCGCAAAGCCGGGTCTTCGCGGCTTATCTGCAAGGTTTGGGCTTGGCTCGAGGTGACCGGGTGGCGATCATGATGCCCAACGTGCCACAGTACCCGGTGGCGGTGGCCGCTATTCTGCGCGCGGGTTATGTGGTGGTGAATGTGAACCCGCTGTACACGCCGCGCGAGCTTGAACACCAGCTCAAAGACTCGGGTGCACGTGCCATCGTGATTTTGGAAAACTTCGCCGTCACGCTGGAGCGTTGCATCGCGGCCACCCCCATCGAGCACGTGGTGCTGTGCGCCATGGGCGACCAATTGGGTTTACTCAAAGGCGCTGTTGTCAACTTGGTGGTGCGCAAACTCAAAAAGTTGGTTCCAACGTTCAGTCTGCCTGGCGCGGTGAGTTTCAACAGTGCCCTGGCGCAGGGCGAGCGTGGCAGCTTTAAAGCGCCGGACATCAAATCCGGTGACATCGCGGTTTTGCAGTACACCGGCGGCACCACCGGTGTCTCTAAAGGGGCGGTGCTGTTGCATCGCAATCTGGTCAGCAATGTGTTGCAGTCCGAATGCTGGCTGACCCCGACACTCAAGACAGTGGCACCCGGTGTGCAGCCCACCACCATCTGCGCCTTGCCGATGTACCACATCTTCGCGTTCACGATGACCATGGTGTTCATGCGCCTGGGGGGCAAGACCGTGCTGATACCCAACCCGCGCGATTTCCCATCGGTACTCAAAGAGCTCACGCAGCATGAGTTTCATTGTTTTCCGGCAGTCAATACCCTGTTCAACGCACTGGCGAATCACCCGGATTTCAATACCGTCAATTGGAAGAACCTCAAAATTTCGATCGGTGGCGGCATGGCCGTGCAAGGGGCGGTGGCCAAGCTGTGGCTGGAAAAAACGGGCAACCCCATTACCGAGGCCTATGGCCTGTCCGAGACCAGTCCGCTGGCCACAGCCAACCCGGTGACTAACGCTAACTACACCGGCACGATTGGTGTGCCTGTCTCCAGCACCTGGGTTCGCTGCCTGGACGACGATGGCCTGCAGGTGCCGTTGGGTCAGAGCGGCGAGATTGCCATCAAAGGCCCGCAAGTGATGGACGGCTACTGGCAACGCCCGGATGAGACCGCCAAAGTGATGACGGCGGACGGGTTTTTCAGAACCGGTGACATCGGTGTGATGGATGAGCGCGGTTTCGTGAAAATTGTGGATCGCAAGAAAGACATGATTTTGGTGAGCGGCTTCAACGTTTACCCCACCGAGATTGAAGAGGTCGTGTCCCAACTCGATGGTGTGTTGGAGTGTGCTTGTGTGGGCACGCCCGATGATGATTCGGGCGAGGCCGTCAAGTTGGTCATTGTGCGCAAACGCCCTGACCTGACCGAAGAGCAGGTGCGGGCCTATTGCCGAGAGAACCTCACCGGCTACAAGCGGCCCAAAGTCGTCGAGTTCCGCACCGACTTGCCCAAAACCCCGGTGGGGAAAATCTTACGCCGCGAGTTGAGATGAGCGTCGCGGCCTAAGGTGTCGCCAGTTGATGCAATGGGCTTGTGGTGAGTTATTTTTGCTCCGCAGGGATGCTGGTGGCTGGCCCCATGCCGTGTAGCGCAATGATGCACTCACCGTCTTTGGCGCCGTCATAGTGAATGCCGCGCGCGAAGTGGGTGACGAGGGTGCCCGCTGGCATGGCGGTGGTGCTCGCGGGGTCAAATTTGGGGCCAGTGCCTACCCACCAGGTGCCCTGCAACACAACAAAGAAACGATCGTGCTCATGAAAATGGGGGCGACTCATGTTACCGGGCCGCCATTTGATCAGCATGGCGTAAGGGCCGGGCTTGGCGGGGTCGCCGTAAATGAGGGCGGTCTGGTTGGTGCGCGTGGCGTTGTCTACCCACTTGATATCTGCTGGCAGGGTGTAGCCGAGGATTTTTGGGTCGGGCTCAGCGGCAATGAGAGCGCCCATTAAGAGCATCGTTGTGAATGCGCCAACGCACAGGCGGCGAAAAAATCGATTCATGCGTGTCTCCTTCTGTTGTGAATTGTCAAAGTCTACAGGGTCGTTATCAGGTCTGAATCAGCGGCCAACAACACGGGTCACGCACCAATTTTGTGATTTCTTGCCATCAAGGGGCTGACAGGCGCGGGTTTCTACGTATAATCTGAGGCTTTGCTGTAGTTGCCGTATGTCATGGGCACGTAAATTGAGAAATCAATCCTGATGGCCCATGAAAACATATTTGAGTTGGAAGACGCCGAGAAATCAGCGCAGTCTGACTACCCGCCACTCACAGCTGCGCAGGCTCAAGCCCTGCGCGAAATTGAGCCTGCTGTGTCACCTTGGCGAATCGTATCGCTGCAATGTGGGGTGGGTGTGATGGTGGCCTTAGTGGCTTGGGCGGTGACGGGTGAGGTGGTTGTGGGTGGGTCGGCTCTGTACGGGGCGTTGGTGGTGGTCATTCCTTCTGCGTTGTTTGCGCGGGGTTTGATGAGCCGGTTTTCCTCGATCAATCCGGCGACGGCAAGTTTTGGCTTCTTTTTGTGGGAAGCGCTGAAGATTGGGGTGAGTGTGGTCATGCTGGCCGCGGCACCTCAACTGATTGAGAATTTGAGTTGGCTGGCCTTGATGGCGGGCCTGGTTGTGACCTTGAAGGTGTATTGGCTGGCGCTCTTGATGCGCGCCAAACCCAAACATAGATAAGTGTTAGAAAGAAAAATATGTCCGTAGAAGCAAATGCGCCGTCAGCCAGTGACTACATTGTTCACCACCTGACGCATTGGCAAAACAAGCCGCAAACTGAGATTGTTGACTTCACTGTCTTCAATCTTGATTCCCTGTTTTTCTCGATCACCCTGGGTTTGTTGGGTTGCTTTTTGTTGTGGCGTGCAGCGCGCTCGGCCACTTCCGGCGCACCGGGTCGCTTTCAGGCGGCGGTTGAAATTCTGATTGAGATGGTGGATGGTCAAGCCAAGTCCATCGTACACAACGCCACCAGCCGCAAGCTGGTCGCTCCCTTGGCGCTGACGGTGTTTGTCTGGATTTTCCTGCTCAATGCCATGGACCTGCTGCCGTTGGACCTGCTGCCAACCATTTGGGGTTGGATCTATGGCGCTGCGGGCCACGACGTTAGCCACGCTTATCTGCGCGTAGTGCCTACCGCCGACCTCTCGGTGACCATGGGTTTGTCGGTCTCGGTCTTGTTCATCTGCTTGTTTTACAACATCAAGATCAAGGGTATGGGTGGCTGGGCGCACGAGTTGGTGTCCGCACCCTTTGGCACCAGCAAGAATCCGGTTTTTGCAGTCATCTTGGGTGTGGTGAACATCGCAGAGCAATTGATCTCGTTCACCGCCAAAACCGTGTCACACGGTATGCGACTGTTCGGCAATATGTACGCTGGTGAATTGGTGTTCATGCTGATCGCTTTGTTGGGTGGCTCCTGGGCCTTCTCGGCAGAGCCGGGCAGCTTGATGTTGTTGTTGTTGCACGTGGTGGCGGGCTGGGCGTGGGCCGTGTTCCACATCATCATTATTTTGTTGCAGGCGTTTGTGTTCATGATGTTGACGCTGGTCTACATCGGACAAGCGCATGACGCACATTGATTTCGGTTATTGATTTTCGGTTTGGTTTCGTTTTAGTTTCTTTTGTTTTTTTAGTTAATTTAGGAGTGAATCATGGAAGTTATTAGTTTTGCTGCATTGGCTGCTGGTTTGATCATTGGTCTGGGCGCTTTGGGTGCTTGTATCGGTATCGGTATCATGGGTAGCAAGTACCTCGAAGCCGCTGCACGCCAGCCTGAGTTGATGGGTGAGTTGCAGACCAAGATGTTCGTGTTGGCTGGTCTGATCGACGCGGCTTTCATTATCGGTACCGGTATTGCTCTGTGGTTCGCCACTGCCAACCCGTTCCTCGCTCAAATCGCACGCCTGGTCAAGTAAGTCCTGCCTGCAACACCTCGTTGAGGGAGATTTACTGTGAACATTAATGGAACACTGGTGGCGCAAGCCATCGTCTTTGCATTGCTGGTGCTGTTCACGATGAAATTCGTGTGGCCGCCGATCGAGAAAGCGCTGGACGAGCGGGCCCAAAAAATCGCTGAAGGCCTCGCTTCTGCCGAGAAGGCCAAGTCCGAACTCTCCGTTGCCAACAAGCGCGTGGAAGAAGAGTTGGCCAAGTCGCGCAACGAATCCGCTGTGCGTCTGGCTGAAGCGGAGCGTCGTGCCCAGGCCATGATCGAAGAGGCCAAGGCGAAGGCTGCGGAAGAGGGCAAGAAAATCATTGCCGCTGCCCAGGTCGAAGCCGAGCAGCAAACCGTCAAAGCCAGGGAGACGCTGCGCGAGCAGGTCGCCGCGCTGGCCGTCAAGGGTGCCGAGCAGATTCTGCGCAAGGAAGTCAATGCCGGTGTGCATGCTGACTTGCTGGGTCGCCTGAAGACAGAGCTGTAAGAGGGGGTCAACATGGCAGAACTAGCCACTATCGCCCGTCCTTATGCTGAAGCGCTGTTCAAGGCGTCCGGGGCTGACCTGGACGCTGCTGCCAGCTGGCTGGATGAACTGGCCGTTGTTGCAGCCAATGCGCAACTGCAGCAGTTTGCAGGCAACCCGAGAGTCACGGCGGAGCAGACGTTTGACGTGGTTTCCGGTGTG
>JAYVPU010000104.1:0-2119 GCA_043757205.1 Comamonadaceae bacterium
CCCAACCGATAAGAGTTGGGATTTCAATATATGGTGGAGCTGGGGGGATTTGAACCCCCGTCCGCAAGCCTTCTTCGAACAGTTCTACATGTGTAGCCGGCTGATTTAAGTCTCGCCTTTTGCATCGCGCAGTGGCACGCTATGCAAAACGCCAGCAACCTATTGTCTCGACCCACCCTAAGTTACCCAAGGCAGGCCCAGCCGAATGAAATTACCCCACAGCCTGGACAGTCTGATCTTGCGATCCGACTGCCCTTGCCCAGCCTATCGGCTTGCTGTTGTGAGGCTCACGTGCAATTAAGCAGCGAGTGCGAAACGTTCGTCGTTTGCAGTTAGGTTTTTTCTGCTGTTTTACGAGGTAACAGAACCTCGACATGCCCTGCTGCGCGTCCGAACCCACGTCGAAACCAGTGCAGCCCCAAGCTTTGATTTTAAGCCTTTACAGGCAGTTGTGGTTTAAACCGCAGCAGCAGCAGGGCCAAGAGCCCGGCCGCCATCACCCCCAAGCTGACATGGACCGCGCTTTTGCTCGCTGCATAGGCCATGCTGGAGTAGCTCAAATAACCGCAAGCCCCACAAAACACCAGGGGGGTGAGGGGGTAGAGCGGAATTTTAAAAGGCCTGCTTGATAGGCCATCTTTGCGGCGTAGCAAAAACGCCGATAAACCCACCATCAGCAAAAACAACCAAAACACGGGCGCCGTGAACTCGACCATGGCTTCAAAACCGTCAGCCTGCAAGCAAGCAAAGCCGATCAGGGCAATGCAGATGAGCGCCTGTAGCAGGTAAGCCGAGGCGGGACTTCCTTTTTGTGCATTCCACTGCCCCATAAAGCCAAGCGGCCTCCAATCCTGAGCGAGTGCGTAGTTGCTGCGAGCCCCCACAATCAGCGTGGCATTGATGCTGGTGAGTGCGGCGATGGCGACGAACAAGCCTAAGGCTTTTTGAGCCCACGGCCCAAAAGCCATACCCAGCAGCTCAGCGCCTGCCGTTTTGCTGTTCGCCAGACCCCGCACGCCCAGACCATGCAGCAAAGCAAGGTTGACCAGTCCGTACACCACGGTAATGATGGCTAGACTGATGACGATCACCGAGACAATGGCTTTGACGCCGCCTCGAACTTCGGCCGAAATATAGGCGGCCTCATTCCAACCGCCAAAGGTCAGCAAGACAAATACCAAGGCCAAACCCATCAGGCCGATGGCGGGTTGGGTTGAAAAAAACGCCGGGTCAGGCCTCTGGGGCCGATCAACCACAAAGCCCGCAATGACCATGGCAAGTAGGCCCAGAACCTCCAGTAGCGTGAGGACGCGCTGGATCCGGGCCGACTCTCGAATCCCCGCCACATTGACGAGCGTCAAAATCAACACGATGGCGAGCGCATAGATCGCACTTGAATAAGGCCCCAGGGGAATGACTTGGCTCATGAAATCCCCAAACACAAAGGCCAGCAAAGCGACCGAACCCGGGTTGATCACTGTGGCTTTGGCCCAGGCATAAAGAAACGACACATTTTTGCCATAAGCACGGGCCAGAAAATGGTAGTCGCCCCCGGCGTGGGGATAGGCCGCACACAGCTCGGCATAGCAAAGCGCGCCAGCCAAAGAGATGAGCGCACCGGCCAGCCAGGTGAGCAAAATCCAGCCCGAATCACCCGCCATACCGGCCACCATCGAAGGCGTTTTGAAGATGCCCGCACCAATGACAAGGCCGACGATGATGGCAATCGCATCGCGCTGTGCGAGCGACCTCTGGGGTTGGCTGCTCATGCTTATCGCAAGCGGCCCTTGATGGGCTGGTTGGTGCTGGCGCTTATATCCCCGGCCTGAAGCTCACCCTCCAACACGCTGCCGTTCACCTTGGCCTTTAGGCTGTGCGTGACCTGCTTGTCATCCACAAAGTGAACGCTAAGCCGATCACCAGACAGCTCGGCCCCCAACAAGGTATGTTGCTGTTGGCCTAGGGTGATGTAGCCCCCGATTTTTTGAAAGCGCTGGCTCAATTGCAGTGTTGCGGTGGCCACGCCTGCCAGCCCCTGCAAGACCCAGGTACCTGCCACCTCGGCCGGGACAATCCACAGATAGCCTTTGGCACGATCTGATTGGATGCTCAGATCAGG
>JAYVPU010000105.1:0-8118 GCA_043757205.1 Comamonadaceae bacterium
TGTGGATGCGCAGCTGCAAAATATTGCCAATGATCCAGCCTTGGTGAAGGCATTCTTTCGCCATCCTTCTGTCTCCTATATTACTGACTGGTGAGTAAATGACTTTTATTTTTCTCTGGTGACAAAAGAGTGCTGGCAAAATGGCATCCATGATTTTTGTCACACGAATGTCACAATAAATTCATACAGTTCATTCATCTTTTAACCAACCTAAGAGGTTTCTGATGAAAACGTCATTCAGTCGTGCAGTATGTGGAGTGCTTGCGGTCACCGCCATCGCCTTTGCCAGCGCTTCCTCCGCCCAGGACGTCACCGGCGCGGGTGCCAGTTTCCCCGCGCCCTTGTACGCCAAGTGGGCGGCCGACTACAACAAGGCCACGGGTGTCAAGATCAACTACCAATCGATCGGCTCCGGTGCGGGTATCCGCCAGATTGATGCTAAGACGGTTGACTTTGGGGCGTCCGATATGCCGCTCAAGGACGATGAGCTGGCCAAGAAAGGGCAATTGCAATTTCCGACCGTGATTGGCGGCGTGGTGCCGGTGGTCAATATTCAGGGCATTGCGCCCGGACAGCTCAAGCTCAACGGTCAAGTGCTGGGCGACATCTATTTGGGCAAGATCGCAAAGTGGAGCGATCCGGCCATCAAGGCACTCAATCCTTCCCTGGTCTTGCCTGACGCGGCCATCACGCCGGTGCGCCGTGCCGATGGTTCTGGCACCACCTTTATCTTTACCAACTACCTCAGTAAAGTGAACGCTGAATGGCAGACCAAAGTGGGCGAAGGCACGGCGGTTAACTGGCCTGTGGGCGCAGGTGGCAAGGGCAACGAGGGGGTGGCTGCGTTCGTTGCACGCTTGCCTAACTCGATTGGTTATGTGGAGTACGCCTACGTGAAGCAAAATAAAATGACCTACGCGCTGATGAAAAACAAGAGTGGTAATTTTGTGTTGCCTGATGACTCGGCTTTCAAGGCCGCTGCCGCTGGCGCAGACTGGAGCAAAAGTTTTTACCAAATTCTGACAGAACAAGCCGGTAAGGACGCCTGGCCCATGACAGGTGCGACCTTCATCCTGATGCACAAGGCGCAGGACAAGCCCGCTCAAGCCGCTGCGTCGCTCAAGTTCTTTTCTTGGGCTTATAAAAATGGTGACCAAACGGCCGATGACATGGACTATGTGCCCATGCCTGTTGGCGTGAAGGCCGCGATTGAAAAATCCTGGAGCGAGATCAAAGACGCCGCTGGCAAGCCGGTCGCTTTTAAATAACTTCCTAGCCCAAGAGCTGTTCGAGTCATGAATCCATCCCTTCAAGTCCAATCCCGTCGCGCCAGCCCTTGGGCGGATGCCTTGTTCGGTGGATTAGCCAAGGGGGCGGCTTGGGTGACGCTGGCATTGCTGGCAGGCATTCTTCTCTCGCTCATGTGGGGGGCATGGCCTGCAATGTTCAAGTACGGCTTTAGTTTTCTCACACGCAGCGTGTGGGATCCTGTGCAAGAGGACTTTGGTGGCCTGGTGATGATTTACGGCACGCTGGCCACCTCATTCATTGCCTTGCTGATTGCCGTGCCGGTCAGCTTTGGCATTGCCTTGTTCCTCACGGAAATGTCGCCCGCTTGGCTCAAGCGCCCCTTGGGTACGGCCATTGAGTTGTTGGCGGCAGTTCCTTCGATTGTTTACGGCATGTGGGGCTTGTTGGTGTTTGGCCCCATCTTGGCCAAGTACGTTCAGATTCCTTTGCAGAACTTGTTTGCGGGCGTGCCTTATCTGGGCGCACTGGTGGTCGGACCGCCGGTGGGGATCGGCATTTTGTCGGCGGGCATTATTCTGGCCATCATGATCATTCCGTTCATTGCCTCGGTGATGCGCGATGTGTTTGAGGTGACGCCCACGCTCTTGAAGGAGTCCGCCTATGGCTTGGGATCAACCACCTGGGAAGTGGTGTCTCAAGTGGTGTTGCCCTACACCAAGGCGGGCGTGGTTGGCGGCATCATGTTGGGCCTGGGGCGTGCTCTGGGTGAGACCATGGCCATCACCTTTGTGATTGGCAATATGAATCAGCTCGATTCTCTGAGCGTGTTTCAAGCCGCCAACAGCATCACCTCGGTACTGGCCAATGAGTTTGCCGAGGCGGCTTCTGGCCTGCATCAGGCCTCTTTGATTTATCTGGGCCTGGTGTTGTTCTTCATCACCTTTGTGGTATTGGCCTTGTCCAAGCTGCTGCTGAGTCAGCTTAAAAAAGGTGAGGGGAGCAAGACATGAGTTCGATGCTTGAAGCCCGCCGGGCCAGATACGCCAGCCGCAAGCGCATCAACTTCATCGCGCTGACGATGTCTTTGGCGGCCATGGGTTTTGGTCTGTTCTGGTTGGCCTGGATTTTGTGGGAAACGTTTCGTCTGGGGTTTGGCGGACTCACGTTCATCGCCTTGACGCAAATGACGCCACCGCCCAATGAGGTGGGGGGCATTGCCAACGCGATTTATGGCTCTTTCCTGATGGTGATGCTGGCCACGTTTGTGGGCACGCCCATCGGCATCATGGCGGGGATCTATCTGGCCGAATACGACCCCAAGGGTTGGCTGGCTTCTCTGACCCGTTTTGTGAATGACATCTTGCTCTCAGCGCCTTCTATCGTGATTGGCCTGTTTGTTTACGCGGTGGTGGTTGCTCGGTTCAAATCTTTTTCCGGTTGGGCCGGTGTGATGGCCTTGGCCTTGATCGTCATTCCCGTGGTGATTCGCACCACCGAGAACATGCTGGCGCTGGTGCCTTCCGGGCTGCGCGAAGCGGCCTATGCGCTGGGTACACCGAAGTGGAAGGTCATCCTCCTCATTACACTGAAAGCGGCTCGTGCCGGTGTGGTGACGGGCGTGCTCTTGGCCGTGGCCCGCATTTCGGGTGAAACCGCGCCGCTGTTGTTCACGGCACTGAACAACCAGTTTTGGACGTCCAATCTGGGCGACCCCATGGCCAGTTTGCCCGTGACGATTTTCAAGTTTGCGATGAGTCCTTATGAAAACTGGCAACAACTGGCCTGGGTCGGTGTGCTGCTGATCACCATGACGGTGTTGGGGCTCAACATTCTGGCGCGCGTCTTGACGCGCAACAAGCATTGACGCATGAACGTGTGTTTTAAAAATGATGAATAACGCTATGGAAACTTCCGCAATCATGCAAACCGCCTCGAAAATTTCGGTGCGCAACCTGAATTTTTTCTACGGCAAATTTCACGCTCTTAAAGACATCAACCTGGATATCCCCCAGAACAAGGTCACGGCTTTTATTGGCCCTTCCGGTTGCGGAAAATCCACCTTGCTGCGGGTCTTCAACCGCATGTTCGAGCTGTACCCGGAGCAGCGCGCAGAGGGCGAAGTCATCCTCGATGGCGAGAATCTGTTGACCAGCAAGGAAGACGTCGCCCTGCTGCGTGCCAAGGTGGGCATGGTGTTCCAAAAGCCCACGCCGTTTCCGATGTCGATCTTTGACAACATCGCGTTTGGCATCAAGCTGTTTGATTCGCTCAGCGCCACCGACATGGAAGAGCGGGTGGAGTGGGCTTTGCGCAAGGCGGCTTTGTGGAATGAGGTGAAAGACAAGCTCAAGCAAAGTGGCTCCAGCCTCTCTGGTGGGCAGCAGCAGCGCCTGTGCATTGCTCGGGGCATTGCCATCAAACCTGAAGTTCTTTTGCTGGACGAGCCTTGCTCGGCGCTGGACCCGATTTCAACCGCCAAGGTGGAGGAGCTCATCACCGAGTTGAAAGACGACTACACCGTGGTCATCGTCACGCACAACATGCAGCAGGCCGCCCGTTGCAGCGACTACACGGCTTACATGTACCTGGGCGATCTGGTGGAGTTTGGCGCGACCGAGCAAATGTTCTTCCAGCCCAAGCGCAAAGAAACTGAAGATTACATTACCGGCCGATTCGGATAAGGAATTCATATGCCCGAAAAACATCTCTCCAGCCAGTTCGACAGCGAACTCAACACTGTTTCATCCCGCGTTATGGAACTGGGCGGTTTGGTTGAATCGCAAATTCAGAAGGCGATCCAGGCGCTCTACCAGTTCAATGCCGACTTGGCGCATCAGGTCATTGAGACCGAACACCGTGTGAACGGCATGGAGGTGGAAATTGACCGGGAGTTGTCTTCCATCATCGCCCGCCGCCAGCCCACAGCCAGGGATTTACGCCTGTTGATCGCCATCTCCAAATCCACTGCCAATCTGGAGCGAGTGGGGGACGAGGCTGAAAAAATTGCCCGTATGGTGCTGTCCATTATCAAAAGTGGCATGCCCCGATCTCTGCCATTCTCGGAGTTGCGTCTTGAGGCCGATCTGGCTTCAGGCTTGATGCGCAAGGCTTTGGATGCGTTTGCACGCCTGGATACCGAAACCGCTGTGGCCATCCTGAAAGAAGACGACCTGATTGACAAGGAATTTGATGGTTTTGTGCGCATCCTCATCACCTACATGATGGAAGACCCGCGCATGATCTCGCCCAGTCTGGATTTGCTGTTTCTCGCCAAAGCCATTGAGCGGGTGGGTGACCATGCCAAAAACATTGCCGAGCTCATCATCTACATCGTCAAAGGTGCGGACGTGCGGCACAGCTCAATGCAGGAAATCGAATCCATCTTGAAATGATGAAGCAACCCACGGTGTTGATTGTTGAAGACGAGCCTGCCATCGCTGAACTGATGGCGGTCAATCTTCGCCACAATGGGTTTCATCCCTTCTGGGCAGTGGACAGTGCCAGTGCACAACGAGAGATAGACGCAGCTTTGCCGGACCTCATTCTGCTGGACTGGATGTTGCCCGGCGAGAGCGGCCTGACGCTGGCAAAACGCTGGCGTTCGCACCCCCGAACCAAACTGGTGCCCATCATCATGTTGACCGCACGCAGTGACGAAGCCGACCGGGTGGCCGGTCTGGATGCCGGGGCGGATGACTACATGGCCAAGCCCTTCTCGACCAAGGAAATGCTGGCCCGTGTGCGTGCCGTGCTCAGGCGTCGCGCGCCTGAGCAAGCCGAGGGCGGCTTCGCCATTGGTGGTTTGACGCTGGATGTGGGGACGCATCGCGTGTCTTTTAATGAGCAGCCACTCAAACTCGGCCCCACTGAATTCAAGCTCTTGCAGTACCTGATGAGCCACGCCGAGCGCGTACACAGCCGGGGGCAACTGTTGGACAAAGTGTGGGGCGATCACGTCTTCATTGAGGAGCGCACGGTGGATGTGCACATCAAGCGCTTGCGAGAAGCCTTGGGTGCAGGCGGAGTGCTGGTAGAGACGGTGCGTGGTGCAGGTTACAGAGTGACAGCGCATCCTGCCCCTTGATTCGAAAAGCTGTTCATGGTTTTGAGAATTTCTTCTCTTCTTTTTCTTCAGTCGCTAGGGGGCTGGATTGCATGGATGCTTTGGCCAAAGCACTTTGCATCATCGGGTGCTTTGATGGGCGTCGTTGCAGGCGGATTGGTGTGGGTGCTGCTGGATACAGCGCGTGCCATGCGGGTTTTACAGTGGTTGAGGCAAGATAATGTGACGGCTACCCCCGTGAGTCGTGGTCTTTGGGGTGAAGTGTCGCAACGGGTGCGGCGTCTGGTGCGCTCAGGTGAGCAAGAGACCAAGGCCAGTGAGGCGCGACTACAGGCTTTTTTGGCCGCCTTGCAGGCCTCGCCCAATGGCTTGGTCTTGTTAGACGTTCAGGGGCGTATTGAGTGGTTCAACCAAACCGCAGCCGCGCACTTTGGATTTGATACCCAGCGTGATCTGTTGCAACATTTCGTCAATCTGGTGCGTGACCCTGGATTCACCCGCTATTACGCTGAGGGTGATTTTTCTGCTCCCATCGTGATGCCGGGGCGTGACCACACCCTCGCACGGCCTATGCGCTTGTCAGTGCATATCCATCCCTATGGCGAGGGTCGCCAACTGCTGCTGTCACGCGATGTGACGCAGTTTGAGCAGGCTGACGCCATGCGACGCGATTTTGTGGCCAATGTCTCGCATGAAATTCGCACGCCATTAACTGTGATCTCGGGTTTTGTGGAAACCCTGCAAACTTTGCCTTTGGATGAGGTGGAGCGTGCACGCTATTTGGAGCTGATGGCGCAGCAGGCGCAACGTATGCAAACGCTGGTGAATGATTTGTTGGTGCTGTCTCGACTGGAGGGTAGCCCTCTACCCAGTGAAACTGAATGGGTCGGCGTACCTCGTCTATTGCAATACTTGGAGAATGAGGGGCGAGCGCTGTCAACGGTACTCAACGAGGCCAGCGCCCCTGTGCATCATTTGATTTTCAATGTGTCACAGGATTTGGATATTTCGGGCGCACACAGCGAGCTGCAAAGTGCCATGTCCAACCTGATCAGCAATGCCATTCGCTACACCCCTAATGGGGGCGAGTTGCGTGTTCAGTGGCGGCGGGCTGAGGATGGACGGGCGGAGTTTTCAGTGACAGACACTGGGGCCGGTATTGCGCCCGAGCACATTTCGCGCCTGACCGAGCGTTTTTATCGGGTGGATCGCAGCCGCTCCCGCGATACCGGGGGCACTGGCTTGGGGCTGGCCATCGTCAAGCATGTGGCGCAACGCCATGGGGCTGAGTTGAAAATTGAGAGCACCCTGGGCAAGGGCTCGCGCTTTGCAATCGTCTTTCCGGCTGCTCGGGTGCGAACGCGGCGCAGCGATTAGGCCTGCGATTCGCGCCGCATGATCTGCCAGATCATGAGCCAGAAGATCAACGCCGCCAGAGACAGCGCCACCAGGCCTGCGATCCAGAAAGCCGCAGCGGTTTGCATGGCGGGCCATGGGCCAATGCCGTGGTAGGCCAACCGGTAGCCACCTAATAGCCCCAAGCCCCACAGTAATACGCCGTAGATGGCAAAGGGCATGAGCGTAATGCGATAACAGCGCAAGACGAACACGCCTAGCGCTTGCAGTCCGTCGAACAGGTGAAAGCCTGCCACCCAAAACAGCAAGGACGACGCCAAGGCAACCACCTCGGGGCTACGTGCATAAAGCGGTGCCAGTGATTCGCGCAGCCCCAGCAATGACCCGGCGAGCAAGACGGCGCAGCCCAGCACCAGCAAGAAGCCCAGTCCCACGGCTCGACGCGCCTGGCGCGGCTGCCCCGCGCCGAGCCAGTAGCTGGTGCGAGCGCTAGTGGCAATGCCGATGGCCAGCGGCACCATGTAGAGCACGGCGGCCAGGTTGGCGGCAATTTGATGGCTGGCGGCGGCCGTGGTGCCAAGCCGCGCCACAAACAGTGCCATCAGCGTGAAGGAGGTCACCTCAATCAGAATGGTCAAACCGCTGGGCACGCCCATGCGCGCAAAGGCAGCCAGGGTGGGCCAGTGCGGCTTCTCCAAGCGCTGCCATAGCCGATAAGGTCGGTACAGCGCACGGGTGCGTAGCAGCCACAGGGCCACGATCAGCATCAGGCACTGCACCAACAGCGTGGCCAAAGCGCAGCCCACCACGCCCTGCGCGGACAAGCCCAAGCCGCCAAAGGCGAACCAGATCGAGAGCGGGATTTTGACGAACAGCGAACCGATTTGCAGCCAAGTGACCAGCAAGGGCTTGCCCAGGCTTTGGTTGAGCGTGCTGTACAGGCGAAACAGCAGGGCCGGTGGCAGGGCCAGTGCCAGAACACTCAGGTAGTTGAGCACTTCACTCCGGAGTGACACAGGCACCTCGGCCCAATCGAGCAACGCAGCGGGTTGCAGCAAAACGCTCATGCCCAGCACCATGAGCGCGAGCATCAGGTAAAGCGATTGACGCAGCGAGAAGCCGAGTTGCTCAGGCCGCTTGGCGCCGTGCAACTCGGCCCAGATGGGTAGCAGGGCTTGCAGCACGCCCATGAGTGCGACATAGACGCTCATGTAGATGGCCGATCCAACCGAGAGGGCGGCCAGTGAGGCTTCGGCGTAGCGGCCTGCCACGATGGTGTCCGTGACGCCGAAGGCCATGGTGGCCAGTTGCCCGATCAGAATGGTGCCGGCGTGGCGGGAGATGGTTTTGAGTTCTGACACGTCGTCAGGAGCCGGTCGCTTTGATGCTGCTCACGCGCCGGTATAGCACGACGTCCTCTTCACCCGGGCGTGGATGGCCCATGGTGC
>JAYVPU010000106.1:0-2108 GCA_043757205.1 Comamonadaceae bacterium
ATTTTGTACTTCCAGGTCACCGACCCGATGCGCGCCAGCTACGGCTCGTCCAACTACATCGTGGCCGTCACGCAACTGGCACAAACCTCGCTGCGCAGCGTGATCGGCAAGTTGGAGCTGGACAAGACGTTTGAGGAGCGCGACATCATCAACGCGCAAGTGGTGCAGGCGATTGACGAGGCGGCGTTGAACTGGGGTGTCAAGGTGCTGCGCTATGAGATCAAAGACCTGACGCCCCCCAAAGAAATTTTGCACGCCATGCAGGCCCAGATCACGGCTGAGCGTGAAAAGCGGGCGCTGATTGCTGCATCCGAAGGCCGCCGCCAGGAGCAAATCAACATTGCCACCGGCGAGCGCGAGGCCTTTATCGCTCGATCAGAAGGTGAAAAACAGGCCGTCATCAACAAGGCATTGGGTGAAGCCGCCTACATCAAAGCGGTGGCAGAAGCCAATGCCGAGGCCATTGAATTGGTGGCAAGCGCCATCCAGAAGCCAGGGGGCGAGCTGGCCGTCCAGCTCAAGGTGGCAGAAAAAGCGGTCGCAGCCTACAGCGCCGTCGCCGCTGACGCCACCACAACGCTGATTATTCCCAGCAATATGACCGAGGTTGCCGCATTGATCAGCTCTGCCATGGCGATGATAGGACACAAGAAGTAATCCCCCATCAGTGCTCTTGGCAAACACCATTCAGGCTGCGCCGTAGAGCCAGGGCAAGTCCAACAGGCGTTCTCCAATCACCTTGAGCGCCGTGTCACGACCCCAGCGGGTCAGGCCATCTAGGTGAAAAATTTCGCCATTGCGTAGGGCGCGTGCTTGAACTCGTGCATTGCGCTGCCAGCGCAGGGCCGCGTAACGCTGCAACAGAACGGGCAGATCTGATGCGCCCTGGTTCAGCAGCATACCCAGGCAAGCTGCGTCTTCGATTGCCATGCCTGCACCTTGCGCCAGATAGGGGCGCATCGGGTGTGCGGCGTCACCCAGCAACGCCACCCTGCCTTGCGCCATTTCATCAGCCCCCCGCACAGGCGGACGATCATGCAGAACCCACAAGCGCCATTCAGGCACGGCCTCAATCAAAGCCTGTAAAGGCGCGCAAGTGCCGATGAGCGCAGCTCGCAAATCGTCAGCATTGCTGTTGTGATCCCAGCTCTGCAAATCCCCCGAGATGCTGCCGTGAATGATGGCCACCACATTAAGTCCCTCCCCCCTGCGCACCGGGTACTGCACCACATGCAGTTTGGGGCCTAGCCAGACCGTGATCTGGTTGGAGCGCAGTCGCACGGGCAATTCGCACTGCTGTAGCAATGCACGGTAGGCCAAATGGCCCGTCGCACGTGGCAGGCCATCGCCCAGCAACTGTGCACGCACACCACTCCATAAACCATCGGCAGCGATCAGTGCATCGCCTTGCTCCTCCTGCGCCAACTCATCCCTTGCAGCACTACCTTGGCGGGTACTCAGACGCACCATTTGCGGCGTTGGCGTGAAGCGCTCCACCGCTGTGTTCAGTTGAATCTGCACGCCCGTCTGCGCCAACACAGCGTTCAACAGCAACTGGTGCAAGTCCGCCCGGTGCAAGGTGGCGTAAGGCGCACCGTAACGCTGCACGGCCTGGTCACCCAAACGCAAGGTGGCCAAGACCTCACCCGTGAGCGCACTGCGCACCTCAAGCTGCTCCGGAAATGCCGCCACCTGCGCCAGTGCTTTGTCCAAACCCCAGGCTTGCAAGACCCTGGCCACATTCGGGCCGAGTTGAATCCCTGCCCCCACCTCGCTGAACGCAGGCGCGCGCTCAAAGACACGCACGTGCCAGCCCGCCCGAGAACACGCCAGCGCGGCGGCCAAGCCGCCAATGCCAGCGCCTGCGATCAAGGCTTGGGGTGGGTTCATGAATTCGATTGTGCCCCAGCGTCTGAATCAACTCTCAGTCAACGACATGCAAGGGCCAGGCCGAGAGAGTTGCAAGACAGCGTCAATGCAGGCATCATTTGCGCATGCAACGCGACCCCAACTCGCTCGCCAAACAATTAAAGGCTTTGTCAATCGCCTTGCTGCTGGCTGGCTGCGCCGGGTCACCCCCGACCCAAGCACCCGCTGCCCCTACTTCG
>JAYVPU010000107.1:0-29444 GCA_043757205.1 Comamonadaceae bacterium
CTCGCCAGCGACTGCATGTTGAGCAACTGCCCCGTGCGTGCCGCCGTGAGTTTGAGGAAGCGCTGAAACGTGCCCAGGTCTTGAATGGCCGCCAACTGCCGCGCATCGCGTTCTGCATAGGTCACTAGATAAGCATGCAGCCACTCAAAGGGTTCCAGCGTGCGGGCGTAAAGCGCAGGGTAAAAGCCTTTGATCAGGTGGCTGGCGTAGTCAAGTTCCAGCAGTTTGACATCACGCAATTCAGCGATGGATAAGGGCAGCAACTCCACCAACGCAGTGCGACCTGCCAGACTTTGCGTGACGCTGGAGAGCAAAGACAAATTGTGCGACCCCGTCAGTACAAATTGTCCCATGCGACCAGACGCATCGACCACGCCTTGCATTTCTGAGAACAACTCCGGCGCGTTCTGCGCCTCGTCAATCACCGCGCCGTCAGGAAACTGGCGCAAGAACTCCATGGGCTGAGTGCGTGCGAACTCGCGCTGCGCCGGTGCCTCCAGCGATACATACGGTTTGCCACCCAGCAACTCGCGCACCAGCGTGGTCTTGCCGGATTGGCGTGGCCCAGTGATGGTGACAACAGGAAAACCTTGCAGAAGCCGCAGGATGCGGGGAGCAGCGTGGCGAGGAATCATTTTTACAAATCCGGATTGTTATTCCGAGATTGTAAGTTTAATGAGGGGCGACGGCAAACCGTCAACTGGCGACCCGGCCAACTTGCTCGCCATTGACGAGATTCATCATTTCAAGACCTGACCCGGCCACTTGCGTAGAAGACATGGTGTGCCCAATAGCGAACCGACAGGTCACTCCTGCAACGCTCCCATTCGTCGTTGTGTGCCGCTGGAAGCCCACACGCCAAATGTGCCAGTTCATGGCACAGAGCTTCAACCAGATCTGTTTGGCCAAGACCGTCTCGAATGGATATGGCTGGCGGCAATTGCTCAAAGTCGCACACGCCGTTTACGCAGGCATAACCAGACCGCTCGACGTTAGCGACAAAGGCGAGGTGGAAAGTGATGTCTCCATGAACTTGCCGGAAGACCTCAAGAACTTCAGCGAGGATGCCTGACCGTTCATTAATAAGCGATGCCTCCATTGCCGTCTAACGTTTGACATGAGCGGCTTGCCGAAGGCAAGTCCGCTCGATTGATGGGATGGACTCCCCCTGATTTTTGCGCCACATTGGCGCTCTGGTTTTCATTGGCGTGGAGATCAGGTTCTTAAACAAAAGGAGTCTGACATGAATGCTACTACTGTTGCCGTCGATCTGGCCAAATCCGTGTTCCAACTCGCCGTGGCCGACCAGCAATGGCGCGTGGTTGAAACCCAGCGCCTCACGCGCACCCAGTTCGAGCGCTGGTTTGCCAATAGCGATATCTCTTTGGTCATCATGGAAGCCTGCGGCTCGGCCCACCACTGGGGTCGCTGGTTGAATGGCTTGGGCATCGAGGTTCGCTTGCCTCCCGCCCAACACATCCGCGCCTACGTCAAGCGCAACAAGACCGATGCGGCAGCCCTGCTCGAAGCGGCCCGCGCCTCAGACATTCGCCCGGTTCGCGTCAAATCGGTGGAGCAACAGGCACTTAGCCGGGTGCTGGCCGACCCCGGCACCGCCGTGCCTGATCTGATACGGGGCACAGCCAAGTTGCTGATTGAAGAAATCCGCCTGCTCGAAGCCCGCATTGCCCAACTGGAACGTGAACTGGCGGCACTGGCCAAGTTGAGCCCGGCCTGCATGACCTTGCTGTCGATCCCTGGCATCGGCTTACTCACCGCCACCACCTTGGTCGCAGCCACCTCGGGCGATGTCAGCCATTTCAAGGATGCGCGGCATTTCTCTAGCTTGTTTTGCCTGACGCCCAAAGAGTACAGCCCGGGCAACTCACGCTATCTGGGGCGCATCTCCAAACGAGGGGATCGCTACCTGCGAATGCTGCTCACCCACGGGGCCAGGAGTGTGCTGCGGGCGGCAAAAGTGGCCGACGGCGCTGGGCGGGAGGTCTGTGGTGTGCGCCGTTGGGCGTTAGATGTGCAGAGCAGGAGAAATCACAACAAGGCGGCTTGCGCGCTGGCCAACAAGTTGGCGCGGATTTGTTATGCCACGCTCAGGGACAAGGAGCCGTTTGGTGAAGGCCAGCGGCTCAACAAGAAAATTAACAGGGAGAGTTTTGTGATGCCGGCTTGAGCAGCCAACATCCAAACAGCCGTCACTAGGAAAAGAAAACCAATACCCATCCACGCTTGCGACGAGATTGATCGACCATCATGGCCAACCGGGTTCACCCCACACTGACACCCGCGTGAAATGGCGGGGCCAGAGATTGAGGCGTTTTTGACGATGCTGGCGACTGAGCGCAAGGTGTCCACATCGACACACAACCAAGCCCTGAGCGCGCTGCTATTTTTGTACCGCGAGGTGTTGGGGGTTGATTTGCCATGGTTGGACGGTATCAACCGCCCCACGGCCAAGCGGCACATACCCAGTGTGTTGACCAGGGACGAGGTGGCGGGCGGAACGGCCAGCCCGTTGGACGCACTGGCAACGTTGTGACCCTACTTCGGCAAAAACAACACCCAGTAAACCAGCAAAAAGTTGAACAGCGCGCTAAACACCAGCAGCAGTTTCCACAGCATAGTGGGGTCACGCTGGATCAGGGGCGTCGCGCTGGGGGCAGACAGGGGCCGAGACGCACCGCGCTCTAAAGCCAGCAACATTTCTTCTGCCGTCTCAAAGCGCTGGCGTTTGTCGCGGGCTACGGCTTTGAGGACGATGTGGTCTAGCCAGATGGGCACCTCGGGGTTGTGGCGGCTGGGCGGCGTGGGGTCGCGGAAGTAGCGGCCACTTTGGTAGGGCAGCACTTCGCCGTAGGGCAGTTTGCCGTCGGTCAGCAGTTGATATAGGGTGACGCCTAGCGCGAAGAGGTCGCTTTGCGCGTCGGGCGGCTCCTCTATTCCTTTCGCGTCAACACCGCTGGCTTTGATGGCAAAGCCCCATTGCTCGGGGTTGATGTAGCTGGGTGTGCCCGCGTGCAGGCGGCGCAGGGCTTCGGGCTCGCGCCCGCTCAAGGCCACGCCCAGGTCGAGCAGGCGCAGCACGCTGTCTTCGCCCAGGTGCAGGTTGGCGGGTTTGATGTCGCGGTGGATGACGCTTTGGCGGTGCAGGCGACCCAGCGCTTTGAGCGCTTGCGTAGCCAGCACCACGGTCTGGTTGGGGCTGAACTTGTATTGGCGGTCGAGCAGTTGTTGCAAGGTTTCCCCGGCGTGCCAGTCGTACAACAGGTAGTAGGCCGTGGGTGACTTGCCCGTGGGCAGGGCTTGGTTCAGGTGCACCAAATGGTCTGCCGCCAGCGAGGTCTGCATGCACTGCGCCAGCCAGGCCTCATGCGCCAACATGGCGCGCTCTTGGGCATCCGCCGCACGGGCGGGGTGCAGGGTTTTGAGGGCGTAGAGGGTTTGGGTTTGCGGGTCACGGACTTGGTACAACAAATTGATGCCGCTGTCGGCAATCAGCGCCGTCACGCGCAGGCCGTCCAGGGTGTCGCCTATTTTCAAGTGCGCGGGGATAGGCAGCGTGAGCGCTGCGCGGTTGTTGTCACTTAACGTGGCGTCCATCAATCCCAGCACACGCACCACCAACGCGGTGGCGTTGTCGTTACTGCCCATTTTGATGGCAGCGTTCACCAGGTTTTCACTGATGGCCTGGGCGTGATCACTTTGCGCGAGTTCGGCCAGTTGGCGCAAACGCACGAAACCGTGCACGCCGTCGGTGACCAGCACAAACACATCGCCCACTTGCAAGTCGCCCTGAGTGTAGTCCACCACCAAGCGGTCTTCGGCCCCCACGGCACGCAGGAGCTGATGGCGCAAATCCGGGTGCGCCAGCACATGGTCAAAGGTAATCTGCGTGACCTGGCCTTCGCGCAGCAGGTAGGCGCGCGAGTCGCCCACATGGGCCAGCGAATAAGAATGCCCTTTGAGCACCAAGGCGGTCAGCGTGGTCATGCCCAACTTTGGCTCATTGCGCCGGTTGGTCGCAGCCCACCAGGCGTTTTGCGCCGCAATGATGCGGTCTAGCGCCACAGTGGTGTCCCAGGTTTCGGGCGTGCTGTAGTAGTCACGCACCAAACTGGTGACTGTGGTTTGTGCAGCATCTTTGCCCAAGCCCCCAGTGCTGACGCCATCGGCTATTGCCGCAATGACACCCATGGCCTCGTGCCCCGGCTCGGGCAGCATGGCGGCGCAGAAGTCTTCATTGACAGGCTTGGTGCCCGCCAGGGAGGTGAAACCGATGTCTAGTTCAAAGCTCATGCAGACCCATCAGCAAGATTGATGCCCATCAAGCAAAAGCGTGAATTGGCACGGGGCTTGCGACGTGTGTCGCAATCGCTTTGGAGAACTGCAATGAAGAAATCAAGACTGGTCATGATCGGCAACGGCATGGCGGGGGTTCGCACCCTGGAAGAGCTCATCAAAATTGCCCCGGAGATGTATGACATCACCGTGTTCGGGGCCGAGCCCCACCCCAACTACAACCGCATTTTGCTCTCCCCCGTCTTGGCGGGCGAGCAAACCATTGACCAGATCATCCTCAACGACTGGGCCTGGTACACCGGTAACCACATCACCCTGCACGCCGGCTGGAAAGTGACCGAGGTGGACCGGGTGCACCGCATCGTCCATGCTGAAAACGCCGCCGGTGAGAAGATCAGCGCCGAGTACGACCGCCTCATCATGGCCACCGGCTCCAACCCCTTCATCCTGCCCATTCCCGGCAAAGACCTGAAGGGCGTGCTGGCCTACCGCGACATTTCCGACACCAACGCCATGATCGAGGCGGCCACAAAATACCAACACGCGGTGGTGATTGGCGGCGGTCTTTTAGGGCTGGAGGCGGCCAACGGCTTGATGAAGCGCGGCATGAGCGTCACCGTGGTGCACGTCATGCCCTGGCTGATGGAGCGTCAGTTGGACAAGGTGGCGGGCCAGCTCTTGCAAAAATGGCTGGAAGAGCGCGGCATGAAGTTCCTGATGGGGGCGCAAACGCAAGAACTCATCCCCGACAAAGATGGGCGCGTGATGGCCGTCAAATTCAAAGACGGCATGGAAGTGCCCGCCGATCTGGTGGTGATGGCCGTGGGCATTCGCCCCAACACCGAGCTGGCTGAGAAGATGAACCTGTATGTGAACCGCGGCATCGTGGTGAGCGACACCCTGCAGACCACCACCGATGCCCGCATCTACAGCGTGGGCGAATGCGCCGCGCACCGAGGCATTGCCTACGGCCTGGTGGCGCCGCTGTTTGAGCAGGGCAAGGTGCTGGCCAATCACCTGGCGCAGTTTGGCATTGGGCGCTACACCGGCTCGCTCACCTCGACCAAGCTCAAAGTCACCGGCATTGACCTGTTCAGCGCGGGCGAATTCCAGGGTGGCGAGGGCACCGAAGAAATCGTGATGTCCGACCCCTTTGGCGGCGTGTACAAAAAACTGGTCATCAAGGACAACAAGCTCGTCGGCGCCTGTCTGTACGGCGACACGGTGGACGGCAGTTGGTACTTCAAGCTGCTGCGCGATGGCCGCAGCGTGGCCGACCTGCGCGACAAGCTGATGTTTGGCGAGTCCAGCATCGGCGACACCGGTCATGAGGGCCACACCAAGGCCGCCAGCATGCCCGACGAGGCCGAGGTCTGCGGCTGCAACGGCGTGAGCAAAGGCGCGATCTGCAAGGCCATCAAGGAAAAAGGCCTGTTCACCCTGGACGAGGTGCGCAAGCACACCAAGGCCAGCGCGTCCTGCGGCTCCTGTACCGGACTGGTGGAGCAGATCTTGATGTTCACGGCGGGGGGTGACTATTCGGCCACGCCCAAGACCAAACCCATGTGTGCCTGCACCGACCACGGCCACCAGGCCGTGCGCGATGCGATTGTGGCCAACAAACTGCTCAGCATCCCCGAGGTGCAAAAATTCATGGACTGGAAAACGCCCAACGGCTGCGCCTCTTGCCGCCCAGCCGTCAACTACTACCTGCTCAGCTCCTGGCCCAAAGAGGCCAAAGACGACCCGCAAAGCCGCTACATCAATGAGCGCAGCCACGCCAACATCCAGAAAGATGGCACCTACTCGGTCATCCCGCGCATGTGGGGCGGCGAGACCACGGCCAGTGAGCTGCGCCGCATCGCCGACGCGGTGGACAAGTACAAAATCCCCACCGTCAAAGTCACCGGTGGCCAGCGCATTGACTTGCTGGGCGTGAAGAAGGAAGACCTGCAAAACGTCTGGAAAGACATCGGCATGCCCAGCGGCCACGCCTACGCTAAGGCGCTGCGCACGGTCAAAACCTGCGTGGGCTCTGAGTGGTGCCGCATGGGCACACAAGACAGCACCCAGATGGGCAAAGACCTGGAGCGCGCCATGTGGCGCATGTACGCACCGCACAAGGTGAAATTTGCGGTGAGCGGCTGCCCACGCAACTGTGCCGAATCCGGCATCAAGGACGTGGGCATCATCGGCGTGGACAGCGGCTGGGAGATGTATGTCGGCGGCAACGGCGGCATCAAGACCGAAGTCGCCCACTTCTTCACCAAGCTCAAAACCGCTGAAGAAGTGCTGGAGTACACCGGTGCCTTCATGCAGCTCTACCGCGAAGAAGGTTGGTACCTGGAGCGCACCGTGCATTACATCGGCCGCGTAGGCCTGGACCATGTGAAGAAAAAAGTGCTGGACGACGCCGAAGGCCGCAAAGCCCTGTGGGAGCGTTTGCAGTTCACGCTGGATGGCGAGCCCGACCCCTGGTTCGAGCAGCAAAAGGCCAGCGTGGATGTGCGTCAGTTTGAGAAGATCAATGCCTAAATCAGGCGCTGATCCTTTAAAACATTGCGTATGCAGCTATATAAAAGAGAGCAGCTAATGCAGCGACGTTCTGTTTTAAACGCACTCCTGACAGGTGCCAGCACGCTGGTGCTACCCCTGTCGGCCTCGGCCCAGGTCATCAGCATCAATGACGCCATCAACAAGGCAGGACGCCAGCGCATGCTGAGCCAGCGCGCCGCCAAAAGCTATATGGCGCTGGGCCAGGGCGTGCTGCCCGATGCAGCCAGCAAAACCATGGCTGCGTCGATAGCGCTGTTTGACCGCCAGTTGGTGGAGCTCAAAGCGTTTTCACCCACGCCCGACATTAAAACGACATACAACGAGCTGGAAGCCGCCTGGAGCGAATACAAAACCGCACTGATCGGCAATGCGCCGGACAAGACCGGCACGGCCAACGTCATCCTGATGTCGGGCAAGGTTCTGAAACTGGCCAACCAGGGCACGGTGCAGCTCGATGGCGTGTCAGGCAAGCCCACCGGGCATCTGGTCAACGTGGCCGGCCGTCAGCGCATGGCGGCCTTCTACCTGGCAGCGAGTTGGGGGGTGCAGAGCACCGCGTCGGAGGCGGAGGTCACCAAGGCGCGCGATGAATTCGTCAAGGCCCACGCTCTGCTTTCAACCGCCCCGGAAGCCACCGTTGCCATCAAGGCTGACCTTGAACAGGTGGGCTCGCAGTTCGTTTTCTTTGAAGCGGCGCTACGCAACTTGAAGTCAGGCACAGGCGACATCCAGGCGCAAGCCAATGTGTTCACGACCAGCGAGCGCATCCTTCAAGTGATGAACAACGTGACCGGTTTGTACGAGAAAATTAGCACATAAACAGGGCTATAGCCCTTTAAAAACTAGCGCAATCAGCTATTAATAAGTGAGCACATCATGAGTGAATGGAAAATCATCTGTCGCGTTGAAGACATCCCCGTACTGGGTTCGCGCCGCGTCGCACGCCCGGTTGGCATGGACGTGGCCGTATTTCGCAACGACCAAGACCAGGTCTTCGCCCTGCTCGACCGCTGCCCGCACAAAGGCGGCCCCTTGAGCCAAGGCATTGTGTTTGGCACCAGCGTGGCCTGCCCGCTGCATAACTGGACGATTGGCCTGAATGATGGCTGCGCCAAAGCGCCGGACGAGGGCTGCACGCAAAGTTTTGCCGTCAAGGTCGACGCCGGCGTGGTGCACCTGAATACGCAAGAGTTGAAGACACTCGCCCTGGACGTGAAGCCCCCGGTGGCCGGTCCGGGCGCGTCCAGCGGCGCGGTCGGCGACCAGAGTTTTACGGTGCAGACCCCGCACAGCGCTTGAGCACGCCTTTTTTTGACTGAAGTTTGCCGAAGCCGCCATGACTGAAACGCGATCAACCTGTCCTTATTGCGGTGTCGGCTGCGGCGTCATCATCGAATCTCAAGGCACGCAGATCACTGGCGTCCGCGGTGACCCCGATCACCCGGCCAACTTCGGTCGCCTGTGCTCCAAGGGCTCCACGCTGCACCTCACGGCGACGCCAGCTGTCACGCGGCAAACGCGGCTGCTGCAACCCATGCGCCGCGAGCACCGGGGCGAGGCACCTAAGCCCGTGAGCTGGGACGCAGCGCTGGGTTTTGCCAGCGAAACCTTTGACCAAATCATCAAAGAACACGGCCCTGATGCCGTGGGTTTTTACGTCAGCGGCCAGCTGCTCACCGAGGACTACTACGTCTTCAACAAGCTGGCCAAGGGCCTGATCGGCACCAACAACATCGACACCAACTCACGCCTGTGCATGAGCAGCGCGGTAGCGGGCTACAAGCTCACGCTCGGGGCGGACGCGCCACCCGCCTGCTACGACGACGTGAACCACGCGCAGTGCATCTTCATCGTCGGCTCCAATGCGGCCTATGCGCACCCCATCCTGTTTCGGCGCATCGAAGAGGCCAAGCAGAACAACCCGGCCATGAAAATCATCGTGGCCGACCCGCGCCGCACCGATACGGCGGGTCTGGCAGACTTGTTTTTGCCGATTCAACCCGGCACGGATGTGGCTTTGTTCAACGGGCTGCTGCACCTGATGCTGTGGGAGGGCTGGACGGACACCGCCTACATCGCCGCCCACACCAGCGGCTTTGATGCGCTCAAAGCCACAGTGCGTGACTACACGCCCGAGATGGTGGCGCAGACCTGCGGCATCAGCAAGGAAGACTTGCTCACGGCGGCGAAGTGGTTTGCGGGCATGACAGGCGACACTGCTATACGAGACGTGAGTAACACCTCGCGACGTGGCCCCACTTTGAGTCTTTACTGCCAGGGCCTGAACCAGTCCAGCAGCGGCACCGCCAAAAACGCCGCGCTCATCAACCTGCACTTGGCCACTGGCCAAATCGGCAAGCCCGGTGCCGGCCCGTTCTCGCTCACGGGACAGCCCAACGCCATGGGCGGGCGCGAGGTCGGCGGCATGGCCAACCTGCTCAGCGCGCACCGTGATCTGGCCAACCCGGCGCACCGCGCTGAAGTGGCGGCGCTGTGGGGCGTGCCCTCGGTGCCCGATCAGCCCGGAAAAACAGCGGTGGAGATGTTCCAGGCCGCTGCCGACGGCGAAATCAAAGCCCTGTGGATTGCCTGTACCAATCCCGCGCAGTCCATGCCGGATCAGGCCACCGTGCGCCGCGCGTTGGAACGCGCCGAGTTCGTGGTGGTGCAAGAGGCCTTTGCCACCGCCTCCACCTGCGACTTTGCCGACCTGCTCCTGCCCGCCACCACCTGGGGCGAAAAAGAAGGCACGGTCACCAACAGCGAACGCCGCATCACCCGCGTGCGCGCCGCCGTGCCCGCGCCGGGTGAAACCCGCCACGACTGGTCGATCGCCGTGGATTTCGCCAGACGGCTGGAAGCAATGGGGGTCAGATCCGAATTCAGGACGACCACCTCAACGGAGATAAATCAACTCAAACGAAATTCGGCTCTGACCCCCATTGCGTTTTCCCCGGCGGCTACCCTCTTCCCCTACCAAACCCCCGAACAAATCTGGCTCGAACACCGCGAATCCACCCGCGGCCGCGACCTCGACATCACCGGCCTGAGCTACGCCATGCTGGAGCAAGCTCCGCGCCAGTGGCCCATCACACCAGGCCAATCCCAGGGCAAGACCCGTCTCTACGAAGACGCCCTCTTCCCCACGCCCGATGGCAAGGCCAAGTTCGCCAACACGGTTTACAAACCGGTTGCCGAACCGCGCGAATCCCGCTACCCCTTCTCTTTGAGCACCGGCAGGCTGCGAGACCAATGGCATGGTATGACGCGCACCGGCACGCTCGGTCGCCTGTTCGGCCACGTCGCCGAGCCATCCATCCAAATGCACCCGCAAGACATGGCACGTCGCTTATTGAGCGAGGGCGACCTGGTGCACGTCACCAGCAAGCGCGGCTCCATCCTCGTGCCGGTGCAGGCCAGCCCCGAGCTGGGCTTGAGCCAAGTCTTCATGGCCATGCACTGGGGCGAAGAATTTTTAAGCGGCGTGAGCAGCACCGGGCAACGTCTGGCCGGGGTCAACGCGTTGACCACCTCGGCCTATTGCCCCAGCTCAAAACAACCCGAACTCAAGCACGCCGCCGTCAAGGTGCTGAAGGCCGAGTTGCCCTGGACACTCTTGGCCATGGCCTGGCTGCCTGAGGACCGCATGCTGGCCGCGCGTGAAGCGCTTAAACCTCTGATGGCGCAGTTTCCCTACGCCAGTTGCGTGCCCTTTGGCCGCGAACGCAGTGGCATTTTGTTTCGCGCTGCTGCACATGACACGCCAGACGATGCACTGCTGACGCAGATTGAAAACCTGCTGAATCTGGACGGCGCAACCGTGCTGCGCTATGCCGACAAGAGACGAGGCCAGCGCCGCAGCGTGCACCTGGTGCGCACCCCCAACCCCAACCCCACTCACACCCAGACCGGTGAGCAGGTGATGCTCGAAGGCTTCATGCTCGCGGGCGACACCAGCGCGCAAAGCTGGATCAAAACCCTGCTGCAAGACGAGTTGCCCGCCCAGGCCTATGGCCGCCTGCTGCTCTCACCCGGTGCCAAAGCGCCGGTGGCGGTGCAGTCGCGTGGCAAGCAGGTCTGCACCTGCTTTAACGTGACGGATGAGGCCATCGCGGTCTGCCTTGCCACCACCACGGGCAGCGACGAGGCAAGATTGGCCAGCCTTCAAGACACGCTGAAGTGCGGCACCAATTGCGGCTCGTGTCTGCCCGAACTCAAACGTTTGGTGCGTCAGCCAAAAATCCAGGTTCCAGCCTAGGTCAGTGAATCACATGGTGCGTGCGGGCAAAGCCGCATGCGGGTACATTTGCGCAGTTCTGTTTGCGCAGTTCAACTCAGACCACCCGCCTCACCTTGAAAACCCACCATGCGTACCCTGCTCCTGTCCTGCCTGCTCTGCCTCTTGTGCAGCGCTTGCTCTGTTGTGACGATGGTCGACGCGGCCGTGTCCGTGGTGGCCACCACCGTGAAAGTCGCAGCCACCGTGGTCGAAACCACGGTGGACGTGGCGGCTGCAGGCGTCAAAGCGGTAGCGGGAACGTCAGAAGCGAAGAAGTAAGTGGGCTCGTCGCGCTGCTGGCTTTGGCTTACGCGGTGTCTGAAGGTCAGATTCAGCGCCCACTGTCACCCACCAGCGCATAAGGCGCCCAGTAGGCCGGGTGGGCGTACCTAGGCTCTGCCATGAGCTTGAGCATCGCGTACCGCAAACTCTCGGCTTTGGGCGCGTGCGCGTGCGCGTTTGCGGTGTAGTGCTCAAAGGTGGCCGTCGTCAAACGCTTGGCCGACTCGCTCTCCACCGACCAGTGCGTCACCAGCATGCTACGTGTGCCCGCGTAAAAAAAGCCACGCGCCAGACCGCTTAAGGTCTCATCGCCCCGCCCGTCCGATGCTGCCGTGTTGCAGGCCGACAGCACCACCCAATCGGCATTGAGCTTGAGGGTCAGCACATCGTCCAGCGTAAGCAAGGGGGCCAATGGGTCTTGGGTTTCTGTGCCAATCGCGGCCATGGCCAGCGCGGGCTGGGTCAGGTTAGGCAGGTCACCCGTCATCAGGCCGTGGGTGGCAAAGGCCACCACGCGCTTGCGAGACAAGAGGCCGGATTGGCTGGCCTGGAGCACGCTCTCACGCGTCGCATGGCGACCCAACACCACATCGCTCGCCGCATCGGCTTTCAAGACCCCCGCAATCGCCAGCAATTCGTCGCGGGTGTCTGGTAATGCAGGAATATCCGCGTAGTTCAAGGCCGAGGCGGCGGCCACTGTGATCTGCGGCGCAGCCAGGTCCACCAGCACATCGGGCCCGCTTGACCGCAATGTTGCGCGTCTGACCCGGTGCGTTCACTGCGGCAGAGACCACTTGGGCATTGAAAGCCGGGTCTCCCCAGCCCAAAAAGGCCTGAGCGGCTGGTTTGCCTTTGGCAATGGATTTGATCGCCAACCAGGAGGCCAGACTGGGCACCTGGGCAATGGCGGCTTCGCGGATCAGCCAGGGTGTCGCGCCATTCACGTCGTTCACACCGCTCGGTGCCTGGGTTTGCAGCACGGCAAAAGGGATTTGGCCCAAGGCGCCGCCCGCCGCGATCAGCAGCTGGGGCTTGCCCCGCCAGACCGGGGCCAGGGGTGCGAGCAACTTGTCGTACAACTCAAACGCGGCTGCATGGTCATAGCGCTTGCCCGCATCTGCCGAGGCCCCGAGATCAAGCTGGTGGCGCAGCCGGGCCACCAACACCTTCACCCGCTCTTCACTCAGCTCTATCCGCACAAAGGCGGACGGACGGTCTGCCGCTACGGCCCATGCATAGACGGCATCGGCCGTGGGCAAGAGCATGAGCATGGCCTGATCAGGCTCCAACTGGCGGGTGATGTCTTGCGCAGACGGCGGCGTGGGGTGAACCAGACGGTCGAAGTCCGGGAATTTGGTCTTGATCTCCAGCATCAACTTTGTGCGCTCGGCCTCCAGCACGGCAATACGGGCTCGCATTTGTTCGGCAATCACCGGCAGCGGCGAGGCCGCAGCGCCTGCTTCGCCTGAGAGGTAGCGGCGCAAGCCTGCAATCTCGTTCTTGGCGTCCTGCTCACGGCGCACCACATCGGCCAGCGCGGGCGTGTTGGCCGCAGCGCGCACGGCCGAGTCGTTCAAAGCCTCTTGCACCCCGCTGTTGCGCACCCAGTCAGCCGCGCCCATGGCTGCAATGGCGTCGTCACCGCCGACATGCGTCACGGCGTCGAGATAGGCCGAGAACACCATCTCCCGGGCTTCGTTGCGAATGCCAATGTTCTCTAGGAAATCCGCATTCATGGGCAGCATGTAGTCCCGCACCGCTGCCTTGAGCAGCGGGAATGCTTGGGCGCGCTTATCGGACTGACCGGTGCGCCACAGTGCGGCCCCTTGCAAGCCGAGGGC
This sequence comes from Comamonadaceae bacterium, assembly GCA_043757205.1. Classification (GTDB taxonomy): domain Bacteria; phylum Pseudomonadota; class Gammaproteobacteria; order Burkholderiales; family Burkholderiaceae_C; genus CANCDA01. The sequence goes on from JAYVPU010000107.1 coordinate 13,273, forward strand.
CTGGGCTACAAAAAAGTGACCTTCCGGGTACAACTTGCGATTCTCGTTGGCAAGGCTTTCAAACAAGGGGGCGGCTTGGACATAACGCTGGTTGCCCATGTACACAAAGCCCCGGTCAAAAGAAAACCGCACCCGGCGCTGCAGGGACTCGTTGCCAGCCGCCAACTGGTCCAGCCGTTCGACTTCACGCAGGGCGTCAGGCCATTTTTTTTGTGCGGCCAGTGCCAGAAAAATATCACGGGCGCGTGAAACGCGATTGGGGCTCACCGGATCGACACCCAGCTTTTCCAGCACCTGATCGGAGCGCCGCATCAAAGCCTCAGACTGAACAAATTCGCGTTGCGAGAAACGCAAGTTGCCTGCAGTGGCATAAATTCCAGACATAAAATTTTGCGGCAAAGAAACTTCGCTGGAGTAGCGCATATATTCCGCCAGGGTTTTTTCGGCGTCCTGCAAGCGACCGGCTGCGCGGTAGGCTTGCAGCTTGCGGGCCAGACTATTGGCCACTCCATTGCGTACAGACACTTTAGTGGTTGGCTGATGAATAGAAGATTCGTAAGACAAGGCTTTGCGCGCAGCTTGTTCGGAGGTCTCCGCAAAACGTGCAGCTTGGGCATAACGCCCCAATCGTTGCTCAAGCTGAGACTGGCAATTATCGACTCGACTGGCGGCACGCAAGAGCGTGACTTGTGACATGGTGCTTTTTGATTGCCACTCGGCAATGCGAATGGCTGAAGAAAACTCCGTCATTGCCGTACGAGCCATTTCGTTTTTGTCCTGGTCCACCAAGTCGCAAATGATATTGGCCAGAAAAAAACTTTGACAACAGCATTGGAGTCGGTGGCGTAGGCTTGACGCATCCATTCATTGCCCTCATCCAGATTGCCCTTAGTCAGCAAGGTGCGAGCCAAATTGTTTTTGAAAACAGCATCGTCCGGTAGCAGGCGAACCGCTTCCCTAAGCAGTGCTTCTCTCTCTGAGGCGTCACTCAAGGCTAGGGCCGCAGCTTGTTTCTCACGGATGCGTTGCCTCAAAGATTCATGCAAGGCCCCTTGAAGCAGTGGTTCGGCCAGCACAGCGCGCAGCCGCTGCTCCTCTGCGGGGCTCAGCTTCTTGAAGCTGGATTCGATTTCCTCGGTCTGCGCCCAGAGGCCGCCGCTGACGATGCCGGTAAATGCCATGGCCATCAACACCCGAACGAATTTTGTCTGCATACTCATTGCGCCGTCCTCCTTGAATACCCGATTTTGCTTGAGACGGGCCACCACCACGAAAACCGCTCGATGACTCCCGCTACCATTGCGGCACATCCACTGTCACAAGGATACCCATGCTCGGTCTTCAAATCCGCCCCCGCCAGCGCGCTGTCAGCCTGGCTCATGCGCAACAATTTTTAAGCCTGCCCGTGGCCAATGTGAGCGACTGCATGGGGCGCATGTTCCACGGCGGGCCGAACCTGCGCCCCATGCACGATGGCACACCGATGGCCGGCCCCGCCTTGACGGTGCGGGTGCGCCCCGGTGACAACCTGATGATTCACAAAGCGCTAGAGCTTGCACTGCCGGGCGACGTGATCGTGGTGGACGGTGGCGGTGATCTGACGAATTCCCTGTTTGGCGAAATCATGACGGCGATGGCCAAGGCGCGCGGCTTGGCGGGCATTGTGATTTATGGGGCGATCCGCGATGCGCGCGTCTTGCGGGCCGACAGCTTCCCCGTGTTTGCGGCGGGCGTGACACACCGGGGGCCGTACAAAGACGGCCCCGGTGAGATCAACACCCCGATTGCCATTGACGGCATGGTGATCGAGCCGGGCGATTTGGTGATCGGCGATGACGATGGCGTCTTGTGCGTGCCCTTTGAGCAGGTGCAAACCGTGTACGCCGCCACGCTGGCCAAAGGCGTGGCAGAGGCCAAAATGATGGCCGACATCGAATCCGGCAGTTACACCGCGCCGTGGGTGGATGAGACGCTGGTGCGCATCAAGTGCGCCATTGAAACCTGAACCCCGGAGATTCGATCATGATGATTTCGTCACTTGTTCCGTCACGTCGCCCTTCATTGGGTACGCTGCTCATGGTGCTGGGCCTGAGCCTGCCGCTGCTCAGCCTGGCCCAAACCTACCCCGACAAACCTATCAAGCTGATCGTCCCCTGGGCCCCCGGCGGCGCCACCGACCAGATCGGACGCACGCTGGCGCAGGGTCTGTCGCAATCCATGGGCGTGCCAGTGGTGGTGGAAAACAAAGGTGGCGCGGGCGGCAACATCGGCACCCAGGCCTTTGTGAAAGAAAAACCCGACGGCTACACCTTGCTGCTGACCACCAGCTCCACCCAGGCAGCGGGGCCACACCTCTACGCCAAACAGGGGTTCGATCCGGTCAAAGACTTCACCCCGGTGCTCTTGCTGTGCGCCATCCCCAACGTGATGGTGGTGCCCAACAAATCCCCTTGGCACACATTGAAAGACATCGTCGATGCAGGCCGCAGCAAGCCCGGCCAGTTCACCTATGGCTAGCGGGCATCGGTGGCTCGCAACACCTGGCCGGTGCGCAGTTCAAGACGGCGGCGGGCATTGACATTCGCCATGTGCCCTACAAAGGCAGCGGCCCGGCGGCGCAAGACCTGATGGCCGGGCACATTGACATGATGATCGACACCGGCTCGCTGGGCAGCATTCGCGGCGGCTTGCTGCGCCCCATTGCCGTGGCGGCAGACAAGCGGCTGGCCGTCTTGCCCAACGTGCCCACCTTCAAGGAGATGAACGTGCCCATGGTCGCCTCCGCCTGGTACGGCCTGATGCTGCCCGCCAATGCCCCCGCCGAGGTGGTGAACCGGCTCAACAAAGAGTTCAACCAGTTGCTGCAAACCCCGGAGATTCGCAACAAGCTGCACGAGATGGGGGCAGAGATTGCGGGAGGCAGTGTGTCTGACTTTTCAAAGTTTGTGGTGACGGAGATCAAGCGCTATGAGGCCATCGTTCGGGACTCGGGTGCGCCGAAAGAGTAGTCGAAGTAGGGGCAACTTTCACCCTCGCACTAGGCGTGCAAGAGCTGCGTACCACTGCCAATCGTTTGACTCACAGCCAGGCGCACGATACGTGACAACTCTCTGACGGCTGCCGAGTCTGCGTTATCGGTGCGAGAGGCCAGCACCAACGTACGCTGACGATCTGGTGCATGGATGGGGTTGGCTTGCAAAGTTTTATCGCGCAAATCCTCCATAAAGGCAGAGGCGGGAACAATGGTCAATCCCTTGCCCAGGTTCACCAGGCAGCGAATGGTTTCTATCGATTCGATTTCGGCCACCACCTGCAAGCGCACCTTGTGTTTGCCAAATTCACCACTCGCCAAAGCCCGCATCCCAGGCGTGACCATCACCGGGATTCGGCTCAACTCTTCCAAGGCCACGTTGGCGCCGCGCGCTCGCCAGCCATATTGACCCACCACACACAAGGGCTCGGACACCAAGGGCTGCAGATTGAGGCGATGGGAGCCAATGGGGTTGGTCAGAATGGCCATGTCTAGCTCGCCCGTGAGCAGCAGATCGTGCAGACGGATGCTGCGCGACTCGACGACTTTCAAGGCAATCCGAGGGAACTCGATCATGGACTGCTCGATGATGCTGGGCATCAACACGCGCCCCAAGGTGGGCGATGCCCCAAAGACGAGCGAGCCTTTGGGTTTGTCACCGCGCGCGGTGAGCTCGTGCTTGGCACGCGAGACTTCTTCCGTGATGCGCCGACAGTGCTCTAAAAACTCGCGCCCGACTGCCGTCAGTTGCACACCCCGCGGCAAACGGTTGAGCAGCTGAACACCGAACTCATCCTCCAGCTGCTTGATATGCCGCGTCAATGCGGGTTGGACCATGCCTAGTTGTTCGGCTGCGCGTGAAATGCTGCCCAATTCAGCCACCGCAATGAAGTACCGGATTCCTTTGATTTCCATGGCAATTTTTTTGATTCCCGCTGGTGATGCATTGAGGTCGAAGACCCACGTCTGCCATCATAAATTGTTATGGCAAGGGGCTTGAAAAAAGTATTTGTGGTTCAGACAGTGAGTCCCTAGCATTCTGCGTGGTGCCAACTTGGTGAAACTGACCGTATAACAAGAGGAGCGAGCTCGTGCGATCTGGAAAACTTTTAACGCTTTTAGCTGCGATTTTTCTGTCTCAATCCCTCGCAGCGCAACCCGCTGTGGCCTACCCCAACCGCGCTTTGACCGTCGTGGTGCCCATGGCCGCAGGCGGCACGGCGGATTTGTTGGCCCGCATGATGGCGCCCGCTTTGTCCACCTTGCTGGGGCAAGCCATCGTGATCGAAAACCGGGTGGGGGCCAACGGCGCGATTGGCGAAGAATATGTCTCACGCGCCAAACCCGACGGCTACACGCTGATGCTGGAGTCCACCTCGATTGCCACCAACCCGTGGATGAATACCCTGAGCTACGACCCACGGCGTGCCTTTATTCCTGTGATTCAGATCGCCGCTGTGCCGCTGGTGCTGGTGGTTAATTCGCAGGTGAATGCACAAACGGCACAAGAGTTCGCATCGCTGGCCAAGGGTCAATCTAAAAAACTCAACTACGCCTCTTGGGGCAACGGCAGCATCGGCCACTTTGCGGGTGAAACCTTCCAGATGGCGTCCAAAGTCCCGCTGGCTCATGTGCCCTATAAATCCACGACACAGGCTTTGAATGACACGCTGTCGGGTCAGGTTGAAGCGATGTTCCCCACGCTGCCCTTGGCCCTGCAACATTTGCGCGCAGGAAAAATTCGCGCCCTGGCTTTGACCTCAGCGGCTCGCTCCCCTATGGCCCCTGAGATCCCCACCATGGCCGAGGTTGGCTTTGCGGGTGTGGAGGTGGAAACCTGGTTTGGCGTGTTCATGCCCACGGGCACGGCCCCCGCCCAGGTGCAGCGCATCCAACAAGCCGTGCAAAGCGTACTGTCTCAGGCGGACATGAAAACTCGGCTAGAGAGCCAGGGCTTTCGAATCATCGGCGGCTCATCGGCCGACTTTGCCAAATTCTTTTTGTCAGAGGTTGAGCTGTACGAGCGCATCGTCAAGCAGGCCAATTTGAAACAAGGCGACTAGCAAACCCATGAACCATCTTCAAATTGGGGGCGATGATCGCGTCGATGCGGTGCTTGAAAAAACCACCGTCGCACGTCAATGGCTGGATGCGCCCAGCCCGAATGTTAAAAACAAAACGCCTGAAGTCATCCTGCGGGTCAGTGCCCATATACCCGCTGCATCACCGGCCGTGGTCGCTGTTTTCGAGCCCGCCTTCAGGCGGCTGACGGCGATGTCAAACGGTGCGATTGCCGTGCAAGCGCATTGGGGTGGCTCTTTGCACCACGAGCGCGAAGGCATTGAGGCGCTGCGCTCGGGCCTGACGGACATGTGCCCGGTTTATTCAGCCTGGGATGCCCAGGTTTTTCCAGCGGCCCAAATCTTGAGTCTGCCGTTCAGTTTTCCCAGCGCAGAAGTGGCCACGCAGGTCGCCGAGGAGATGTACCACGACTATTTCAAAGGCGACTTTGAACGCCAAGGCGTGCTCATGGGGCGCATGGTGGCCACCAGTGAGTACAACCTGTTCAGCCGAAGCCCCATCCGCTCGCTAGAAGATATGGTGGGGCAAAAAATCGCCTGCAGCCCAGGGCTTGAATCCCAACTCTTTGAGGCTTTGGGTGCTATCGCGGTGGGTTGCAGCACACCGCAAGCCAAGCAGAAGTTCGCGGACCAAGAGGTGTTCGCCGTCTCCATCTCCGACAGCGCCGCCCATACGGTTGGCCTGTACCGCGAAGCCGCCTACCGCACGGCGGCCCATCTCGTGCAAGTCAATTTGGAATACGGTCTGTCTAAAGATTTTTACCAGCGTCTGAGTCCACCCCTGCGCTTGATCCTCAACCAATGGCTGCGCGGCTTGGCGCAAGCCGGAGCCCAGTTGTTCTATGGCTTGGCTGGCGCACGAGCACGCGAGGCCTTTCAACAGGCAGGGCTGCAATCCCTGACCTTGTCTGCGCCTGAGCAGGCACGCTGGCGGGAGAAATTGGCCGGTGTTGAAGCGGTGTTTCTCAGCCAGCTGAACACCTTGGGCTACCCCGCCATCCGCATGCGCTCTGCGATGCATGCTTTGTCTCAAAAATACGCCAACCACAGTGCCAATGAACTCATGCACCAAGCCTTAAACCACCCGCTCATGAATTTGTTGCCCGGCCTCACGCAAGACGCCTCAGTGAGTACCCGCCCATGAGCACCACCGGCATTGTGGGTTTGGGCTTGATGGGGCGCGCGTTTTCGCACCGCCTTCAAGTGGCGGGCCATACCGTACTGGGCTATGACGTGAGCGCGCAAAAAGCGGCTGAGTTTGGCGCAAACCAAACCTGCGCCAGTGTGCAAGACCTGGCACGCCAGTGCGAGGTGCTGCTGCTGTCGGTGTTCGACACCCAGCAAGTGGAGAACGTTATTTTTGGGCCTCAGGGAATCGCGCATGGCGACCCAGGTCAGCCCTTGCCGCACATCGTTTGCACCAGCACCTGTGACCCCGACCATCTAGAGGCCATCGCCCAGCGCTGCCAGGCGGCGGGCCTTTCTTTTCTGGAGCTGCCCTTTTCTGGCACCAGCCTACAGGTGGCCCGAGGCGATGGGGTGGGTTTGATGGGGGGTGAGCCCGCGCTGTGCGAGGCCCTCTCAGGCTTGCTGGATCTGCTGTGCCCCCAGCGACACCACATCGGCAAGTGCGGTGACGCCAATCGCGCCAAGCTTGCCGTGAACCTGGTTTTGGGTTTGCACCGGGCTAGTCTGGCGGAGGGCTTGAATTTTGGTCAGCGCATTGGACTAGACCCCGCCAAATTGCTCCACATCTTGCAGAACTCGGCCGCAGCATCGAGCGTCATGAAGATCAAAGGCCCGTTGATGGTCAAGCGCCAGTACGACCAGCCTCAAAGCCGGGTTGATCAAAGCCTCAAAGACTTTGCCTTGATTCAAGCGCAAGGCGACAAGGCCGGGCAGCAACTTCCCCTGGCCGATGTTTACGTGAAATTACTTCAGTCTTGCAGCGCCCGCGGAGAAGGTCATCTCGATAACGCAGTGATCTTCGAAGCCATTGCGCGCTGCACCACTTGACTTGACTTGACCTAACTTGACTTGCCCCACCTCTGAGCGAGCACCCCATGACAAATCCCTTTCAAAATCCGGATCTGCATTTCCAAGTCCTGTCCATCAAGCGCGTTGATGCCTTCAAGGTGCGCCTGCCCTTGATCAAGCCGATGCTGATGGCGGGCATTCAAATTCACCATGCCGATAACCTCCTGATCAGGATCGAGGCCCACGGCGGTGCGGTTGGCTGGGGCGAGGCCACTGCCGCACCCAGCCATGGGGGTGCCAGCCTCGAAGAAATGGAAGCCAGCTTTAAGCAAGAGATCAGTGGCTACTTGGTCGGCCAAAACGCCATGCGCTTATCGGGCATCACCGCCGACTTGAACAACATCGTGGAAACAGCCAAGAGCGCCGTGGCGGCGGTTGATCTGGCTTTGTACGATTTGGTTGGCAATTGTCTGGGCCTGCCAGTGCACCTGCTGCTCGGTGGACTGCAACGTGAAACGGTGGCCCCCCTGTGGCTGATTGGCACCGACACCGTGGCCGGAGATCTGGTCGAGGCACAAAAACGCTATGACGAGGGTTACCGATTCTTCAAGCTCAAACTGTGCGTCAAAAGCGGGCAAGACGACATTGCATCCACCTTGGCTTTGCGCGAACACTTTGGCGACCGCATTCGCTTGTGCGCTGATGCCAATATGGGCATGTCGAGCGCGCAGGCCATCGCTTATGCCCGCGCCGTTGAACCCGCCGCTCTGGCTTTCCTGGAGCAGCCCTTGCAAAAGGAAGACCTGCAAGGCCTTCAGGCGCTGGTGAAAACTGGTGCCATTCCGGTCGGGTTGGATGAGTCGGTGATCTCAGTGCAAGACATTCTTCGCTATGCCGCTGAGGGTATTGCGGGTGTGTCTTTGAAAACGCTCAAGCTGGGCGGGCTCAGTGGTGTCGTCGCATCCGGCCATGTCTGTGCTGCGCTGAATCTGCACATCAATATCGCGGGAAAAATCGCGGAGACCGGCATCGCATCGGCCGCCCTGTTGCAACTCAGTGGCGTGTTGCCCAACGTGCATTGGGGCGCCAGCCCGAGCCATTTGTATTTGGCGGCGGATGTGGTGCGTAACCCGCCCCGCCCACAGGACGGGGCCTACCGCATCTCCACCCTGCCCGGCTTGGGCGTGGAGGTGGATGAATCTGCGATTCAACGCTTTGTGATTTGAACGGCTATTTTTCAAGAACAGGATGAATGATGATCAATGCGGCACTGATTGGACTGGGTTGGTGGGGGAAGAATCTGGCAAAGGCCATCCAAGGCAACAGCGAGCTGATTCAGTTCGGCATGGCGGTGACCAAAGAAGTGGACGAGGCCCAGGGCTTTGCCCAGCAGCATGGCCTGCCCTTGTCAAACCGCTTTGAAGATGCACTGAACAACCCCGCCATTCAGGCCGTGGTGTTGGCCACCCCCCACTCCCTGCATGCGGATCAAATTGTGGCGGCCGCCCAGGCCGGTAAACATGTGTTTTGCGAGAAGCCCCTCACGCTCACCGCAGCCGATGCCAAGCGAGCGATCCAGGCTTGTGAATCAAGAGGGCTCACGCTGGCGGTGGGGCAAAACAAACGCTTTTGGCCCTCCATGGTCAAGCTGCGTAAGGTGGCGGCCAGCGGCGTGTTGGGTCAAATTCTTCACCTCGAAGGCCATTACAGCAACGAGCACTCCACCAAGTTCTTTTCCGACTGGCGCGACTCCCCCGCCGAATCCCCCGCAGGTGGGCTCACGGGTACCGGCATCCACATCATTGACGCCTTTGTGGGCCTTGCCGGCCCGGCCGTCGAGGTCTCGGCCCAGGTCTTCAATGTGCGCTCGGGCAAAGACCCGCGTGACGCCACCTCGGTCATGGTGCGTTTTGCCAATGGCGTGAACGGTTTTTTTGCCATGGTGCGGGCTACGCCCATCTTCTGGCGCGTTCACGTGTTTGGCGACGAGGCGTCGGCTGAAGCGATTGGGGAGAACGAGCTGGTCATTCGCTACCGCGGTGGTCGGGTCGAGCGCTTTGTGTACCCCAGCGTGGATTCAGTTCGCAGCGAGCTAGAGGCATTCGCACGGGCCATCCCTGAGCCCGGCAAAGCGGTGCAGCCCTACCCCATCAGCCTGGCCGAGATGGGCAACACGATTGCCTTGTTTGAGGCCATCGTGACGTCGATTGATTCACAACAAACCACCGGAGTAGTCGCATGACAAGCAAGCTTTCTCGCTGGATAAGTTCACCCCAACAATTGGTGCTGGTCTGCGCCAGTGTTGCCCTGCTGGCGGCCACGGGCGCGGCTCTGGCGCAAGACCAATTCCCCACGGGGACGGTGTCCATCATCGTGCCCAACCCACCGGGCGGGGCCTCAGACATCAACGCACGCCTGCTGGCCGAGCCCTGGTCTAACACGCTCAAACAGACGGTGCTGGTTCTGAACAAGCCAGGCATGGGCGGCGCGATTGGTGCGGCGCAGGTGGCCAAGGCCAAGCCTGACGGCTATACGATTTTGATGGCCCTCTCATCCGTCGTGGTGGCCCCCGAGGCCGAACGTGTGTCTGGGCGCAAAGCCCTTTATGAGCTCGACCAACTGGAGCCGATTGCCCTGCTCTCCAGCGACCCCATGGTGATGCTGGTGCGCGCAGATTCACCCTGGAAAACTTTGGCCGATTTGATCAAAGCTGCCAAAGAAAAACCCGGCACGATCAACTACTCGTCGTCGGGCAATTTCGGCCCGATTCACCTCTCGGTTGAAATGCTGGCCCATCAGGCCGACATCAAACTGGTGCAAGTGCCTTTTGGCGGCGGCGGCCCGTCCATGCTGGCCTTGCTCGGCGGCCAAGTGGCCATGACCACGGCCGCACCCGCCGTGGCTGCCGCCCAGATCAGCTCTGGCAAGTTGCGCCCCTTGGCGATCTCGGGGGCAAAGCGCTTGGCCATGCTGCCCGATGTCCCCACCTACCAAGAAGCCGGGTATGACGCTCAGTACCACATCTGGGCCGGTTTGTACGCGCCCGCAGGCACACCCAAGGCAGTGTTGCAGACCTTGCGCGAGAGCGTGGACAAGGCCGTTCACTCGCCGCAATTCACCAAAGGCATGGACAAGCAAGGCATTATTTTTGACTACCGCGATGCGCCTGAATTCAAAAAGTTTGCAGCTGAGGATGGTGAGCGCATGGTCAAAGTCGTCCGCGCCATTGGAAAAATAGATTAACGACCTGATTCAAAACAGTAGATTGATTTCAACAGCGGCATCACGCCCATTCCAACCCAGAAGGAGACAGCATGACCAAGGCAAAGAAGAAGTTCAAAGATATTATTTTCGATGTAAAAGACCAGGTCGCCTGGATCACCATCAACCGCCCCCGCGTGTTGAACGCCTTTCGTGAGCAGACGCTCGATGAAATGATTGAAGCCGTTCAATCCACCCGCGAAGACCCCTCGATTGCCTGCATCGTGTTCACCGGCGCTGGCGACAAATCGTTTTCAGCCGGTGGCGATTTTTACGCCATGAAGCGGCTGAACTTCACCAACAGCTCGATGTGGAACGACCGCATGCTGGGCCTGGCCATGGCGATCCGGGGCGTGACCATCCCGGCGATTGCCAAGGTCAATGGCTGGTGCATGGGCGGCGGCCATGAGTTGGCCCTGTGGTGCGATCTGGTGATTGCCTCTGAGAAATCAGTGCTGGGGCAGACCGGTGCCAAAGTAGGGGCCTGCCCCACCGTCGGCGCGACGCAGTATTTGCCGCGCATCATCGGTGAGCGCTTGGCGCGGGAAATGATCTTTCTGGCGCGTCGTTTCACCGCGGCAGAGGCGGTGGAGATCGGTTTGATCAACAAATGCGTGGCTGAAAAAGACCTGGACGCCGAAACCTTGGTCTGGTGCGAAACCATCAAAGCCAACAGCGCGCAGACGATCCGCATGACCAAGAAGAGTCTTAACTTCGAGTCCGATCAGCTCTACGCCTCATGGCAACACGGAATGGAGTTGCTGGCGCATGTTTGGGGCTCCGAGGAAAGTCTGGAAGGCATGAACGCCTTCTTGGAAGGGCGCAAACCCGACTTCCAAAAATTCCGCATGCGCAACAAGGCCGAGCTGGACAACTACCTCGACGGGTTTAACCGCCACCTGAATGCGCCACCCGATATGCGCGACTTTCCCGAAGCCTGATGATGAAATCGCCATCCCCCGGTGCGTTGGCCGGTATCCGTGTGTTGGACCTCACCCGGGTGCTGGCCGGCCCCTGGTGCGCCATGTTGCTGGGCGACATGGGCGCGGATGTCATCAAGGTCGAATCGCCCCAGGGCGGAGACGACACTAGTGGCTGGGGCCCGCCCTTTCTGGCGGGCGAGTCGTCTTACTACCTGGGCTGCAACCGAAACAAACGCGGCATTGCGGTGGATTTCTCCAGTCAGGAGGGCAAAGCGCTGCTGGGCCAGTTGATCGCAAAGTCCGACGTGTTGCTGGACAACTTCAAAACCGGCACCTTGGACAAGTGGGGCTTCACTGACGCGTGGTTCGAGCAGCACGCACCGCAACTGGTGCGCTGCGCCATCACCGGCTACGGCGACGAAGGCCCCAAGGCCGGTTTGCCGGGCTACGACTTCATTTTGCAGGCAGAGTCCGGCTTGATGAGCATTTGTGGCCCGCAAGACGGCGCACCCACCAAGTACGGCGTGGCCGTGGTGGACATCTCCACCGGCATGATGGCGGCTAATGCCGTGCAAGCGGCACTGATCGCGCGCTTTCGCACCGGCAAAGGCCAGAAGGTTGAGGTTTGCTTGTTTGACACCGCCCTGGCGATGCTGGCCAATGTGGGCAACAGTCACCTCGCCACGGGCAAGGAGGCAGGCCGCTACGGCAATGGCCACCCCACCATCGTCCCCTACACCACGTTTGCCTGTGCCGATGGCGCGATTGCCATTGCCGTGGGCAACGACGCCCAGTTCGTCAAACTGGCTGAGTTGCTAGGCCACCCGGCTTGGGCGCAGGATGCGCGTTTCACCAAAAATGCGGCTCGCATCAACCACCGTGAGCTCATCGAGACCTTGATCGGCGAGCAAACACGTCAGTGGGACGGCGCCCCCTTGTTGGCCCAACTGCGCAGCAAAGGCATTCCCTGTGGCCGGGTCAACAGCGTGGCCCAAGCGCTGGCCGATCCGCACGCACTGGCGCGCAATATGGTGATGCGCGTGAACCATGCCGAAATAGGCGAGTTCGCCACGCTGGGCACGCCCCTGCGCCTGAGCGACACGCCCACCTCGGTGCGCCTGCCCCCGCCCCGGCTGGGGGAGCATACCGAGCAAGTTTTGCGGGAGGACTTGGGCCTGAGTGCTGCGCAAATTTCAGACCTGATGGCGCAAGGCGTGATTGCCTGACACTTGAATAGCGCAAGTCAAGCGAAGACTTCACCGGGTTGAAGCGTTTGCGCAAGCCGGTTCATTTCGATTCACCCTAAGGAGGCTGGTATGTCCCTACTTTCTCGACTGTCCCAAGGACTTGGGCTTGTGGCCTGTGCGGCACTGACCTTGTTCACACCGCTCAAGGCCAGCGCACAAAACACGGCTGCGAACTACCCCAACAAACCCATCCGCATTGTTGCGCCCTGGCCACCGGGCGGGGCCAATGACATTTTGGCGCGCGAGGTGGGCAGCCGACTGGCCATCGCCCTCAAGCAGCCGGTGTACATCGAGAACCGGGGCGGCTCGAACGGCAGCATTGGGGCCGAAGTCGTCGCAAAAGCGCCCGCCGATGGCTACACCTTGATGGTGCATTCGGTGACGTCACACGCGACCAACCCGGCCATCTACCCCAATCTGCGTTACGACACCGAGGCTGATTTTCAAATGGTGACCTTGATCACGGCGATTCCGCAAATCATCGTGGCGCACCCTGACTTTCCCGCGAAAACACTGAAAGACTTGGTGGCCATGGCCAAGGCGGAACCTGGGAAAATAAGCTACGCGTCTTACGGTAACGGTAGCCCTGGGCATTTGGCTGGGGAGTTGTTCAAGACCAGCACCAAAACCCAACTGACGCATGTGCCCTACAAAGGTGGTGGCCCGGCCTTGGTGGACACCTTGGCGGGGCATGTGCCCGTGTATTTCGCCAGCATCGCCACGGTGATGCAACAGGTCAAAGCGGGCAAGCTCAAGGCCTTGGCCATGACCGGTGCCAAGCGCTCTGGATTGCTGCCGGATGTCCCCACCGTGGACGAAGCCCTGGGCACCACCGACTTTGAGCTTTCCGCCACCTATGGCGTTTTCGTACCGGCCAAAACCGCATCCGACATCGTGGCGAAACTCAACGAAGACTTGGTCAAAATTTTGCACACCCCGGACTTCAAAAAACGCATTGAGAGTGAAGGCGCGGACGGCACTTTGGCCACCTCGCCCGAGCAAAGCGCTGCCTTCTTGAAAGCCGAAGTGACCAAATTCGCCCGCATCGTTCGCGAGTCGGGGGCCAAAGGCGATTGAAGGGCGATTAACGGCCCATTGAAGGGAGATTGAAAAATATCAGCTCATAACCCAGAGTCATGAGACATCCCCGACAATCGGGGCATGGGCATCGGTCAATACATCAAAATCATCGGGCGCGGCAAGCAGGGCGCGCGTTCTATTACGCGTGAGCAGGCGGCGGATTTGTTCGGCCAAGTGCTGGACGGCGCGGTCACCGATCTGGAAATCGGCGCGTTCTGCTTGGCCATGCGCATCAAGGGAGAAACCCGCGAGGAGATGGCGGGGTTTTTGGATGCCACGGCGCAGCGCCTGCAGCACTTTCCCGCTCACCCGACGCAGCCGATTGTCGTGATCCCCAGCTACAACGGGGCACGCAAGCTGCCGCTGCTCACACCCTTGCTGGCGCTGCTGTTGGCACGCGAAGGGCTGCCTGTGCTGGTACACGGAACAGCCACCGAATCACGCGCAGTTAATTCATCTCATGTGCTTGAAGCGCTTGATATACAAGCACAAGAAGCTACCAAAAAAATAGCAAGTGGCGAAGTTGTTTTTGCCCCCACCGACCTGCTCTGCCCCGGTTTGCAGCGCCTGCTGGAGGTGCGCCGCGTGGTGGGCTTGCGCAACCCTGCGCACAGCCTGGTCAAGCTGATGAACCCGGTAGCGGGCAAAAGCCTGATTGTGAGCAGCTACACGCACCCGGAGTACGCCGTCTCCATGGCCGAAACTTTTGAGTTGATGAAGTCCGACACGCTGCTGCTGCGCGGCACCGAGGGCGAATCGGTGGCCGATGCACGACGCCACCCGCGCATGGAGGTCTTTGTGGCGGGCCAGCGGGAGTTGCTGCAAGAGACGCAGAGCGGCACCTTGGCCAGCCTGCCCGAGCTGCCGTCGGCCATTGACGCGGTCAGCACGGCGCATTACATCCGTGACGTACTGGCCGGTCGCAGCCCCGTCCCGGCCCCGATTGCGCAGCAGGTGGCACACATCTTGCATTTGATCCCTCAGATCATGAATGCAAGTTTGGAACCCGTTGTATGAAGACCTCTCAAATTTCAGGAAGCTGCACCTTTGCAGCGCATGGGACGTGCACCCTGGTGGGTGCGGGCCCGGGCGACCCCGAGCTCATCACGCTCAAGGCGCTCAAGGCCATCCAGGCCGCCACGGTGCTGCTGGTGGATGACTTGGTCAGCGACGCCATCGTGGCTTACGCCGCGCCCATGGCGCGCATCGTGCACGTGGGCAAGCGCGGCGGCTGCAAGTCCACCCCGCAAGCCTTTATTGAAAAACTGATGATCACCGCTGTGCGCGAAGGCGAGCAGGTAGTGCGCCTCAAAGGAGGCGACCCGTTTATCTTTGGCCGGGGCGGCGAAGAGGTGGAACATTTGCAGGCCGCAGGCATTGCGGTGAAGGTCATCAATGGCATCACCTCAGGCTTGGCCGCTGTCACCTCGCTGGGCGTGCCGCTCACGCACCGCGACCATGCGCAGGGCGTGATCTTCCTGACCGGGCACGCCAAACCGGGCGGCGAGGCGCCCGACTGGTCGTCCATCGCCGCCACCGCCCACCAAGCCAACCTGACGCTGGTGATTTACATGGGCGTGCGGGGTGCACAGCAAATTCAGGACGGCCTGCTAACAGGCCTGTCCGCGGACACCCCGGTGGCGCTGATCCAGAACGCATCCTTGTCCACGCAGCGCCATGTGGTCACCACCTTGGCCGAGATGCGCACTGCTTTGGTGCTGAATAAGTTCGCCAGCCCCTGCGTGATCGTGGTGGGGGACGTGCTGAGTGGTCTGGCCCGCATGGCGCAGCCGCTGGATCAGGCCCAAGACCAAGCCCTACACTCCGGGGCATGGAAAAAAATGATGTCGTGAGCGTGGATGTGGTCGTGATTGGAGCCGGTGCCGCTGGCCTCTTTTGCGCGGGTGTGGCGGGCCAGCGGGGTCTGAAGGTTTTGCTGCTGGACCACAGCCCGAAAGTGGCCGAAAAAATCCGCATCTCAGGTGGTGGCCGGGCCAACTTCACCAACCGCGACCTCGACCCGAGCGCCCCGCAAAAGCACTTCATCAGCGACAACCCCAACTTCTGCCGCTCGGCCCTGTCGCGCTACACGCCGCAGGACTTCATGGCTCTGCTGCAAAGCCACGGCATCGCCTTCCATGAAAAGCACAAAGGCCAGTTGTTTTGTGACCGATCCGCCGACGACTTGATTCAAATGCTGCTGCGCGAGTGCGACAAGGGCAATGTCACACGCTGGCAGCCCTGTGGCGTTAAAAAAATAAGGTTTTGTGCTTCTAGGCCAGATGAGACGTCCACAGTCAGCTACGAAATTGATAGCGATAGAGGTCTCATCAAAACCCGCGCCGTGGTCGTGGCCACCGGCGGCCTGTCCATCCCCAAGATCGGCGCGACAGATTTTGGCTACCGCGTGGCCCAGCAATTCGACCTGCGCATGGTGGCCCCGCGCCCGGCCCTGGTGCCACTGACGTTTGATGGCACGGCTTGGGCTCCTTATGCAGGGCTGGCAGGCTTGGCGCTGCCAGTGTTGATCGAGACCGGCAGCAAAAAAGAACGCGTCAGTTTTGCGGAAGAC
>JAYVPU010000108.1:0-8009 GCA_043757205.1 Comamonadaceae bacterium
GCTTTTTGAGAAAATGATGGCAGCCAAAAACTTCCAGAGCGGCATGCAGACCTTGCGCCAGATTGAATTTTCGCTGTTCGACATGATGCTGCACACCGATCATCCGCCCGAGCAGGACATCATGCCCCTGTTGGACCTGGTGCGTGCTGAAGTGGCGGTCTTGCAGCCCCCGGCCTGGAGCCGCACGGCGCACACCTTCAGCCACATTTTTTCAGGCGGCTACGCGGCCGGCTATTACAGCTACAAATGGGCCGAGGTGCTGAGCGCTGACGCCTATGCCGCTTTTGAAGAAACAGTGGGTAACGACGGCTTGCCTAATGTGCAAACAGGCAGAAAATACAGACAATCGATTTTGGAGGCAGGGGGCAGCCGCCCGGCCATTGAATCGTTCAAGGCATTTCGGGGCCGCGAACCTAGCCTTGACGCGTTATTGAGACACCAAGGCATGGCACCTGTTTAAGACACGAAAAGCGAGGCGACATGAAAGCATCCTCTTGGGCCGCACCCGCAGCGCTGACCGCGCTGGCTACCCTGTTGGCATTGACTTTGCCGCAGGTGCAGGCGCAAGCGGTTTTTCGCATTATTGGTCCGGATGGCCGTGTCACCTTCTCCGACAAGCCACCGGCTCCCTCAGACAAAGCCACCAAGCTGGACGCATCAGGGCGCGCCAGTGCCGTCGCCGGGGCCGAGTTGCCCTTTGAGTTGCGTCAAATCGTCAATCGCTACCCTGTCACGCTGTACAGCGGCGAAGGCTGCGAACCCTGCAACAATGGCCGGACTTTGCTCACCAGCCGTGGCATTCCTTTTACAGAACGCACCATCATCACACCGCAAGACGGCGAAGCCCTGCAAAAGCTCAGCGGCGAGGCCAGCCTGCCGTTTCTAACCATAGGGGGTCAACGCCTCAGAGGTTTTCAAGCCGGCGAATGGGGACAGTTTTTGGATGCGGCCGGTTACCCGCCAACGTCGATGCTCGCGGGTGGCTACCGCAACCCCAAGCCCACGCCGTTGGTAGCTCCCATCAAGCCTGTACCGGTTGCCAAAGAAGCAGAGCCCGGTTTACCACCACCGCCAGTAGCGCCCAACAACGGCCCAAGCAACCCGGCGGGCATTCAGTTTTAAGCCTCAGTAAATCAGCGTCACGACACCCTGCGGCGTGCCCAGCAAACACACTTGCGCCCGCTGGTGGGCAAAGACGCCCACCGTCACCACGCCAGGCCACTGGTTCACTGTCGATTCAAACGCCAGTGGGTCTGCAATCTGCAAACCCGTCACATCCAAAATGTGCTGGCCGTTATCGGTCACCAATGGCTGGCCGTTCTTTAAGCGCAGCGTCGCCACACCGCCCAGTGCTGTAAACTGACGCGCCACTCGCTGAGCCGCCATCGGGATCACTTCCACGGGCAAGGGAAACTTGCCCAGGGATTGCACCCGCTTGGACTCATCGGCAATGCAGACAAACTGACGTGACAAGGCCGCCACGATTTTCTCGCGCGTCAGCGCCGCACCGCCCCCTTTGATCATGTAGCCGTGGCCGTCAATCTCGTCGGCCCCGTCGATATAGACGGATAGCGCATCCACCTCGTTGGCGTCAAATACCGGAATGCCTAAGGCCAGCAAGCGCTCGGTACTGGCCACCGAGCTGGACACCGCGCCTTTGATTTTCCCCTTCATGCTGGCCAATGCGTCAATGAATTTGTTGACCGTGGAGCCCGTGCCAACGCCCACAATCTCGCCGGGCACCACGTATTTCAGGGCTGCTTGGCCGACTTGGGTTTTGAGTTCGTCTTGTGTCAGCATGAGGATGAAAAATAAGTTTGGAAATTGAGTGTTTGAGAATTATCCATGGCTTGCAGCGGAACGTTCGCACGTCAAACGTAGCGACCTTCAAGCTCATCAAACAAAGGTTTTTGCACCAAGGCTTGCCGCTGATCAAAGGTGGCCACAAGACCTGTGTCTTCTCCCAATTCGCCGTGCTTTTGCAGATGCTGCAAGGCCTGCGTCATGCCGCGTACTGCGCCTTGTAGCGCCGCGTTGGCGTAGAGCACCAGGCCAAAACCCATGGCGGCAAATTCGGTTTGCGGCAGCGTGGGCGTCTTGCCCCCAATCACCACATTCACAATCTGAGGGCAAGACAACTCGCGCGGGATGCGGCGCAGCTCGTCGATGCTGGCCGGGGCCTCCACAAAAGTAATGTCAGCCCCGCACTCGGCAAAAGCCGCAGCACGTTCCATGGCCTCGTCCATGCCGTGCACGGCCCGCGCATCGGTGCGGGCGATGATGAGAAAGTCACGGTGCTCGCGGGCATCCACAGCGGCCTTAATCTTGCCCAGCATCTCGTCCTTGGCAATCACCCCTTTGCCAGAAAAATGCCCGCATTTCTTGGGCATGACCTGGTCTTCGAGTTGAATGGCGTTGGCCCCGGCCCGCTCCAGGGCGCGCACGCTGTGGCGCACATTGAGCGCATTGCCAAAGCCGGTGTCGGCATCCACGATGATGGGCAGGTCCACCGCGTCGCGCGTGGCGGCGGTGTGCTGCACCAAGTCACTCAAGCCGATAAAGCCCAAGTCCGGCAGGCCGTAAAACGTGTTGGTGATGCCTGCGCCGCTCAAATAAACAGCTTCAAAACCGAGCTGCTGGATTAGGCGGGCACTCAGGGCGTTGGCTGCACCGGCCACCAACAGTCCTTGTCGCATCTGCGCTTTTTGCAAGAGCACGCTACCGGGGCGCACGTCTTTAGCGGGTGAGCTTGTCATTCAATCGTCCTTCATGTTTGAAGCTTTGACGATGAGGGCCAGACGGGCACGCTCTTCGTCAACAAAGGTGGTAAAGCTGGCGCGTGTGCCACCGATGGGCTCAATGCCCATGCTCTTGAGTCGATCCGTCACCGCAGGCGACTTCATGGCCACGTCCACCGCTTCGGCCAGCTTGTCCAAAATATCAGCCGGTACACCCGCAGGTGCATGCAGACCGGCCCAGTGGGCAATTTGCAGGTCAGAGAAGCCTTGCTCAGTGGCGGTGCTTAAGTCTGGCGCGGCGGAGATGCGTTTGACCCAAGTGGTGGCCAGCGGCCTGAACTTGCCGCCCGCCTTGATGTGCGGCAGCGCGACGATGCTGGCCTCTGATGTGCCCTGCACCTGCCCGCCCATCACGGCGGTAGCGCCCTCAGAACCACTTTTGTAGGGCACAGGGATCAGCTTGGCACCGTAACGGGTGTTCAACACCTCCGCCACAAAATGCGGCGTGCTGCCCGTGCCCGCTGTAGCGAAGTGAAAGCCCTGGCTGGACTTGGAGGCATCCACAAAGTCCTTCAAGGTTTTGTAGCTTGATTGGGCAGACACCACAATCACCGAGGGAGACAAGCCAATCATCACCACCGGCGTCAAATCGCTGTCCTTGTAGGGGCTGTTCTTCTTGATCATGCTGTTGGAGATTACTCCCGCCGCGCTGATCAGAAACGTGTAGCCATCGGGCGCACTTTTGGCCACCAAGGCCGAGCCCAGGTTGCCACCCGCGCCCGGCTTGTTCTCCACCACGATGCTCTGGCCAAGATGTTTGGCGGCACCTTCGGCTGCGGCACGCGCCATCAAATCATTAGCGCCCCCGGCGGCAAAGGGCACGATGAACTTGATGGGCTTGGTGGGCCAAGCCTGACTGAGAGCAGCGCCCGCCGACAGCGCGCTCAGGAGCAAGAGAAACAGGCGGAATATCGTTGATGGCATGGTGGCCTTGTAGGTGCAGAGCTTCTATTGTTGTCCAACTTCAAACACAGGCTTTGAGTTGCTCAAAACTCGGACAAAAACTGGCCCCATCAATCTGAGAAAATCAGCCGCTTACAGGAAACTCTTCTCATGTCCCTCATCCCCTACGCCCTCGCCCGCCCCTTCTTGTTCAGCCTCGACCCCGAGGCCGCCCACGATCTCACGCTCACCCTGCTGGCCAAGGCACAGGGCACGCCGCTAACCTGGGCCTATTGCAATGGCCGGGTGGATGACCCCATCACTCTCGCGGGCTTGAAGTTCCCCAACCGTGTTGGCTTGGCAGCGGGTTGGGACAAAAACGCCCGCTGCATTGACGGGCTGGGGGCCATGGGTTTTGGTTTTGTCGAGGTGGGAACGGTCACGCCGCTGGCACAGCCCGGCAACCCCAAGCCGCGCATGTTCCGCCTGCCGCAGGCCAACGCGCTCATCAACCGGCTGGGCTTTAACAACGACGGCCTGGACGCTTTTGTGGCCAACGTGCAACGCGCCACATTTCGCAAGCAAACGCAGGGTCAACCCATGCTGCTTGGCCTGAACATCGGAAAGAATGCCGCCACGCCCATCGAGCGCGCCACGGATGATTATTTGCTGGGCCTGAACGGCGTCTATCCCCACGCCGACTACGTCACCATCAACATCTCCAGCCCCAACACCAAAAACCTGCGCGCCCTGCAAAGCGATGAAGCACTGGACAGCCTGCTCAGCGCTATCGCGCAGCGGCGCGAGATCTTGAGCCAGCAAACGGCGAAGCGCGTGCCCCTCTTCGTCAAAATCGCCCCTGACTTGGATGAAGCGCAAATTGACGTGATTGCCGCCACCCTCCAGCGCCACGGCATGGACGGCGTGGTCGCCACCAACACCACATTGAACCGCGAGGCGGTGCAGGGCCTACCCCACGCGGACGAGGCGGGGGGCCTGTCAGGCGCGCCAGTGCTGGCGATGAGCAACCGCGTCATCCGCCAGTTGCGCGCCGCCCTCGGCAAGGCCTACCCCATCATCGGCGTCGGCGGCATCCTGAGCCCGCAAGACGCGGTGAGCAAGATCGAAGCCGGAGCCGACGTGGTGCAGATTTACACTGGCCTGATCTACCAGGGGCCAGAGCTGGTCCGGCAGGCAGCACTGGCGCTTAAAAACATGAAGCCATAGGTGCACGTCAGGATCATTTCAAATCCCCTCAGGCTTGGTCATGACGCTCATGCGGTCCACGGCCTTGAGGCTGATGGTTTTGATCTCTGCACCTTGCAACACCGTCAAGCTGATCTCTGAGTCCGGCTGCGCGCGAGACCAGAGCTGCTTGTAAAAAGCCTCTAGCGTAGCGACTTTCACGCCGTCCACGGCCAGCACCACATCACCGGGCTCCAGGCCTGCCGCCTGGGCTGGGCCGTCTTTACTGACGCGCAGAACTTGCACCCGCCCGCTTTGCTCCACCGAACTCAAACCCAACCATGGGCGGTGGCTCTGGGCGGTACTGCCGGTGCGTTGCATCTCGGCCAGGATGGGTTTGAGCAAGTCAACAGGCACAAACATATTGCCGGGGAGTTGGCGGTTGCCACCCATGGCGTTCATCACAAACAGACTGTCAATGCCAATGAGTTGTCCGCGATCATTGAACAAACCCGCACCTGAGTGGTTTTGAATGGGCGGGCTGGTGTATGCCGCCGCCTCAATGTGGTATTCCCAATAGCCTGTGAAGCTTCGTTTGCTGACGATTTGAGTCATGCTGACTTCAGCCTCAGTGCCATCAGGTTGGGTGCCGGTGGCGGCCATCAGGGCGTCTCCGGCACTCAGATCACTCATACTGCCAAAGGGCACGGGGCGCACGCCACGCAGTGGCAACAGCGTTTTGATCAGGCCAAAGCCGGTGGCTTGGTCGTAGGCCACAGTTCGTGCGGGGAGGGTTTTATTGTCGCTGGTGACGATCTGAATGGTTTGCGCCTCCAACATCAAATAGCCGATGGTCAAAATCAACCCATCCACGCCGATGACGACGCCCGAGCCACTGCGCTGCTGGCCCAGGGTCTCGGCGGAACGAGCGCCTTGCGCCACTTTGACTCGCACGCCCACCACGGCAGCGTTGGCCCGGTTCAGGGCTTCGATGGCGGCTTGTGCGTCGGGGGGAGGGGCTGTGGCCGAGTGGACGAATGTTGCGCTCAAGCCAAATGATGCGAGCAACACACTTACGCTGAATCTGCAAAGCAAAGAAGCCATGGTGAACTCCTTGTAATCGCTAACCCTGGATGCAGCTTACTCCGCTTGGGCAAGAAATGCACGCCCAGCTGGCCAAGAAATTGGTGGCAATTGGTGCTTTAACAGGCGCGTTAACGGATTTTTTGGAAGGTCTTCACACTGACCTTGCCCGAGCCATTCTTACCCGCACCGTTGTCACGCGGCGGCAAGCCAGTGTGCTGGGTCAGAATGCGGCCTTTCACCGGTGCGCTGGCCTTGAGCGCCACAGGCGTGGAGTTCTTGCGCCGCGCGCTGGTGTAGCCGCCGCCCTCATTCAACGGTTGCCATGTCGGGATCAGGTGCTGTTTGCCATTGCCAATCAAGTCGGATCGGCCCATGGCCTTGAGCGCTTCGCGCAGCAGAGGCCAGTTGTTGGAGTCGTGATAACGCAAAAACGCTTTGTGCAGGCGGCGGCGTTTGTCGCCGCGCACGATGTCCACGGTCTCAGATTCTCGGCTGATCTTGCGCAGCGGGTTCTTGTTGCTGTGGTACATGGCCGTGGCGGTGGCCATGGGGCTGGGGTAGAAAGTTTGCACTTGGTCGGCGCGGAAACCATTTTTCTTGAGCCAGACCGCCAAGTTCATCATGTCTGCATCGCTGGTGCCGGGGTGGGCGGCGATGAAGTAAGGAATCAGGTACTGCTTTTTGCCTGCTTCGGCGCTGAACTTCTCGAACAAGGTTTTGAACTTGTCATAGCTGCCGATGCCGGGCTTCATCATCTTGGTGAGCGGGCCAGACTCGGTGTGCTCAGGCGCGATCTTGAGGTAACCGCCGACGTGGTGCTGCACCAGTTCTTTCACATACTCAGGGCTTTGCACGGCCAGGTCGTAGCGCAGGCCGGAGCCGATCAAAATTTTCTTAATGCCTTTGAGCGCCCGACCACGCCGGTAGATCTTAATGAGCGGATCGTGGTTGGTGCCGAGGTTTGAGCAAATGCCGGGATAGACGCAGCTGGGCTTGCGACAGGCCGCTTCAATCTCGGGGCTTTTACAGCCCAGGCGGTACATATTGGCGGTAGGGCCACCCAGGTCGGAGATGGTGCCGGTGAAGCCCTTGACCTTGTCGCGGATGTCTTCGATCTCTTGAATCACCGAATCTTCGGAGCGGCTCTGGATGATGCGTCCCTCATGCTCGGTGATGGAGCAAAAGGTGCAGCCGCCAAAGCAGCCGCGCATGATGTTGACGCTGAAACGAATCATCTCCCAGGCCGGGATTTTGGTTGTGCCGTCATGGCCACCGCTCTCGTCCGCATAGGCGGGGTGCGGGCTGCGCGCGTAGGGCAGGCCGAACACCAAGTCCATCTCGGCGGTGGTCAGGGGAATCGGTGGCGGGTTGATCCACACGTCGCGCGCCGTGACGCCCTCCCCGTGCGCCTGCACCAAGGCACGGGCGTTGCCGGGGTTGGTCTCTAGATGCAGCACGCGGTTGGCGTGGGCGTAGAGCACGGGGTCGGCCTTGACCTGCTCGAAGCTGGGCAGGCGGATGACGCTGCGGTCACGCGGGGCGACTTTGATGCTGCCTTTGCCGTAGAGGGCGGGGTTGGGCATAAAAGTCAGGGGCTGGATGGCCGCGCCCATGCTCGAAGCGCCAGTGTTTAGCACGCCCGAGTTGGTTGTGCCTTGTGCAGCAGCATCTTCCTTGGAGCAAGTCTGGCCCTGCTCCGCCGCCTGCTCACTGGTGGTCTGGTAGGGGTTGATGTGGGTCTCGACCCGGCCCGGCTCGTCCACGTTGGTGGAATCAATCTCGAACCAGCCCTCTGGCGTGCTGCGCTGGAAGAACGCCGTGCCGCGCACGTCGGTGATCTGTTCCACCGGCTCTTTGGCGGCAAGCCGGTGGGCGATTTCGACAATCGCGCGCTCGGCGTTGCCATACAGCAGCAAATCGCACTTGGCGTCGACCACCACGCTGCGGCGCACTTTGTCAGACCAATAGTCGTAATGAGCGATGCGGCGCAGCGAGCCTTCAATACCGCCGAGCACAATCGGAACCTCTTTGTAGGCTTCACGGCAGCGCTGTGAATAA
>JAYVPU010000109.1:0-7974 GCA_043757205.1 Comamonadaceae bacterium
CAAGTTGATCAACCCCATCGCCATGGAAGAAGGCCTGCGCTTCGCCATCCGTGAAGGTGGTCGCACGGTGGGTGCGGGTGTGGTTGCCAAGATCATTGCTTAAGGAATCATCATGGCTACGAAACAAAAAATTCGCATCCGCCTGAAGGCGTTTGACTACAAACTGATCGACCAATCCGCCGCTGAAATCGTGGACACGGCCAAGCGCACCGGCGCTATCGTCAAGGGCCCCGTGCCCTTGCCGACACGCATGAAGCGTTTTGACATTCTGCGTTCACCCCACGTCAACAAGACGAGCCGTGACCAGCTTGAAATTCGTACGCACCAGCGTTTGATGGACATCGTTGACCCGACCGACAAAACGGTTGATGCACTGATGAAGCTCGACCTGCCTGCGGGCGTGGACGTGGAAATCAAGCTGCAATAAGCATCCATTTGAGGGCTTTGGTGTCAATCAAAGCCTTCATTTGCAAAAAGAGTGTGTTGGGTACTTGCCAGAAATGGCGAGTACGAGATATACTCCAAGGCTCTATTCAGTTTGCTTGTCAGGCCGTGTAGAGTTTTATTAACAGTCCCTTACGTTAAACGCATTAACCAATTGAAGTTGATGCGGTGAGGGTTACGGAGAAAAACATGAGTCTTAGCAACTCCCTAGGGTTGCTGGGTCGCAAGGTGGGCATGATGCGTCTGTTCACTGATGATGGGGAAGCTATCCCTGTCACAGTGGTCGATGTGTCTAACAACCGCGTGACTCAGGTTAAAACCCAAGAGAATGATGGCTACGTTGCCTTGCAGGTGACGTTTGGTTCGCGCAAATCTTCGCGCGTCACCAAGCCAGAAGCTGGTCACCTTGCCAAGGCAGGGGTTGAGGCCGGTGAAATTATTCAGGAATTCCGCTTGACGCCTGATGTGGCTGCTCAATACAAGGCCGGTTCAACCGTACCTGTGAGTGCTGTGTTTGCAGTGGGTCAAAAAGTGGACGTGCAGGGCACCTCGATTGGTAAAGGCTTTGCCGGCACCATCAAGCGTCACCACATGAGTTCACAGCGCGCATCGCACGGTAACAGCCGTTCGCACAATGTGCCTGGCTCTATCGGTATGGCGCAAGATCCGGGTCGCGTGTTTCCGGGTAAACGGATGACGGGTCACCTGGG
The DNA here is from genome assembly GCA_043757205.1 of Comamonadaceae bacterium. Taxonomy (GTDB): domain Bacteria; phylum Pseudomonadota; class Gammaproteobacteria; order Burkholderiales; family Burkholderiaceae_C; genus CANCDA01. Next base: position 1,155 of record JAYVPU010000109.1, read on the forward strand.
TGATGACACCCGCACCACACAAAACCTCGACGTTATTCGCATTGACGAAGCACGCCAACTTCTGTTGATCCGGGGTGCTGTCCCGGGTTCTGCGGGCGGTTTCGTGACGGTCCGTCCGGCTGTCAAAATCAAAGCTAAAAGCGCGAAAGGAGCGAACTGATGCAGCTCGAACTCCTCAATGACCAGGGTCAATCTGCCGCGAAATATGACGCGCCAGAAACCGTGTTTGGTCGCGAATACAACGAAGATCTGGTTCACCAGGTGGTTGTGGCTTTCCAGGCCAATGCCCGTCAAGGCACACGGGCCCAGAAAGACCGTGAACAAGTTCACCACTCAACCAAGAAGCCATTCAAGCAAAAAGGTACGGGTCGTGCTCGTGCTGGTATGACGTCTTCGCCTCTGTGGCGTGGCGGTGGTCGGATTTTCCCGAACATGCCGGATGAGAACTTTAGCCAGAAGATCAACAAGAAGATGTACCGCGCTGGTATGGCTTCGATCTTCTCTCAGCTCGCCCGCGAAGGTCGTCTGGCTGTGGTTGATTCGTTGACGGTTGAGTCGCCCAAGACCAAGTCTTTGGCCGCCAAGCTGAAGGCGATGAATCTGGCCTCCGTGATGGTGATTGCCGATGAAATTGACGAAAACCTCTACCTCGCATCCCGTAATTTGGTGAATGTGTTGATTGTTGAGCCTCGTTACGCCGATCCGGTGTCTCTGGTCCACTATCGCAAGGTGCTGGTCACCAAGGCGGCCATGGATAAACTCAAGGAGATGTTCGCATGAGCGCCCGTATGAACAATACGTCGAAAGTCAAGTACGACGAAGGTCGTTTGATGCAGGTCCTGGTTGCACCCATCGTGTCTGAAAAGGCAACGATGGTGGCTGAAAAATCCAATGCTGTGACGTTCAAGGTACTGCAAGACGCAACCAAGCCTGAAATCAAAGCCGCTGTGCAGTTGATGTTCAAGGTGGAAGTTCAAGGCGTTTCAGTGGTTAACACCAAAGGCAAGGCCAAGCGCTTTGGTAAATCAAATGGTCGTCGCGACAACGTGCGCAAGGCCTATGTGATGCTCAAGCCCGGTCAAGAGCTGAACCTGTCTGGGGAGGCTGCGTAATCATGGCTGTCATTAAGATGAAACCAACTTCACCAGGCCGTCGTGGCGTGGTGAAAATTTCGCGTGATCACCTGCACAAGGGTGAGCCGTATGCACCGCTGCTGGAACCACAATTCCAGAAGGCTGGCCGCAATAACAACGGTCACATCACGACGCGTCACAAAGGTGGTGGTCACAAGCATCACTACCGCGTGGTTGACTTTGTGCGTAACAAAGATGCGATCCCGGCCAAGGTCGAGCGCATTGAGTACGACCCTAACCGTTCAGCCCATTTGGCTCTGATCTGCTATGCCGATGGCGAGCGCAGCTACATCATTGCACCACGTGGTCTTGAGGTGGGTGCGACCATTTTGAATGGCGCTGAAGCTCCGATTCGTGTTGGCAATACTTTGCCGATCCGCAACATTCCTGTGGGCTCCATCATCCATTGCATCGAATTGCAAGTGGGCAAGGGTGCTCAAGTGGTTCGTTCGGCGGGTACCTCTGCGACGCTGTTGGCGCGTGAAGGTGCATATGCTCAGGTGCGCATGCGTTCGGGTGAAGTTCGCAAGATCAACATCGAATGCCGTGCCACGATTGGCCAGGTTGCCAATGAAGAGCATAGCCTGCGTCAACTCGGCAAAGCCGGTGTGAAGCGCTGGATGGGTATTCGTCCAACCGTTCGCGGTGTCGTGATGAACCCGGTGGATCACCCGCACGGCGGCGGTGAAGGCAAGACCGGTGAAGGTCGCCATCCTGTTGACCCATGGGGCAATTTGACCAAGGGCTACCGTACCCGTAACAACAAGCGCACGCAGGTCATGATCGTGTCGCGTCGCAAGAAGTAAGGGGAACGTTAAATGACTCGCTCTCTCAAAAAAGGTCCATTCGTTGACCATCACCTGGTGGCCAAGACTGAAAAAGCCGTTGCCACCAAAGACAAAAAACCGATCAAAACCTGGTCGCGTCGCTCTATGGTTCTGCCCGATTTCATCGGTTTGACCATTGCCGTGCACAACGGCAAGCAGCACGTGCCGGTCTATATCACTGACCAAATGGTCGGCCACAAGTTGGGTGAGTTCGCGCTCACGCGTACTTTCAAAGGCCACCCTGCGGACAAAAAAGTCCAGAAGAAATAAGGATTGACCATGGAAACACGTGCAACCCTTCGTGGCGTTCGTTTGTCGGTTGACAAAGGCCGTCTGGTCGCGGATTTGATTCGCGGCAAGAAGGTCGATCAAGCCCTGAACATTTTGCAGTTCACCCAGAAAAAAGCAGCGGTGATCATCAAGAAGGTTCTGGAGTCGGCCATTGCCAACGCTGAACACAATGACGGTGCAGATATCGACGAATTGAAGGTGAAAACCATTTTTGTTGAACAAGGTGCATCGCTCAGGCGCTTTACGGCCCGCGCTAAAGGCCGCGGCAACCAAATCAGAAAACCCACGTGCCATGTGTACGTGACGGTTGGTAACTGAAAGAGGCCAGGAAACTATGGGACAAAAAATCAACCCAACCGGCTTTCGCCTCGCGATCAGCCGTAACTGGTCCTCACGTTGGTACGCCAGCAACCGTGACTTCGCTGGCATGCTGGCCGAAGACATCAAGGTGCGTGAGTACCTCAAAGCCAAGCTGAAAAATGCTTCCGTGTCGCGCGTTCTGATCGAGCGTCCCGCCAAGAATGCCCGTATCACCATTTTCTCGGCACGTCCAGGTGTGGTGATCGGCAAAAAAGGCGAAGACATCGAGAACTTGAAGCGTGAACTCGGCAAGATGCTGAATGTGCCGGTCGCTGTCAACATCGAAGAAGTGCGTAAGCCCGAAATCGATGCCAAATTGATCGCTGACAGCATCACGCAGCAGCTTGAGAAGCGGATCATGTTCCGCCGTGCTATGAAGCGTGCCATGCAAAACGCCATGCGTCTGGGTGCCTTGGGCATCAAGATCATGTCGTCTGGCCGTCTGAACGGTATCGAAATTGCCCGTTGCGAGTGGTACCGTGAAGGCCGCGTGCCACTTCACACCCTGCGTGCGGATATCGACTACGGCACTTCTGAAGCCAAGACCACCTATGGTGTGATCGGCGTTAAGGTATGGGTCTACAAAGGCGATACGCTGGGTCGTAATGACCTGCCTGCAGCTGTTGAGCCCCGTGCCGAAGAAGAGCGTCGCCCCCGTGGTCCGCGTCGTGACGACCGTGGCGGTGCCCGCCCTGGCTCAGATCGCCCCGCACCCCGTGGCGCTCGCCGCCCTGAGGGCAGCAATGCAGCCCCAGCGGATGGCAGCGACAAACCCGCCGAGGCCACTGGTGCCGACGCTACGAAAACCACCGTTAAGCGCGTCCGCAAGGTAGCCGCGCCAGCTGCAGCAGCTGACGGTGCCAAAGGAGAATAAAGATGCTGCAACCTGCTCGTAGAAAATACCGCAAGGAACAAAAAGGCCGTAACACCGGCGTTGCCACTCGTGGCAGCTCGGTCGCCTTTGGTGACTTCGGCCTGAAATGTACCGATCGTGGTCGCCTCACCGCGCGCCAAATCGAATCGGCCCGCCGTGCGATTTCGCGTCACGTCAAACGTGGCGGTCGTATTTGGATCCGTGTCTTCCCTGACAAGCCAATTTCTCAGAAACCGGCTGAAGTTCGTATGGGTAACGGCAAGGGCAATCCCGAGTACTACGTGGCTGAAATTCAGCCCGGCAAGATCGTGTTTGAAATTGTTGGCGTTCCCGAAGAGCTCGCTCGCGAAGCCTTCCGTTTAGCCGCTGCCAAGTTGCCCCTGCGGACCACGTTTGTGGCTCGCATGATTGGTCAGTAATCAGGAGAAGATGAAATGAACACTACTGAACTGCGCCAAAAAGATGTTGCCGGTGTGAAAGCCGAAGTGAAAGCTTTGCAAAAAGCCCACTTTGGTCTGCGCATGCAAAAAGCCACGCAACAACTCAACAACACCGCTACGCTGCGCTCAACGCGCCGTGATATTGCTCGCGCCAAGACCATTCTTGTCGAGAAGCAAAGCGCTGACAAAACCGCCAAATAAGGAGCTCTGAATGACGGAAGCTAAAACATCCCTCAAGCGCACCTTGATTGGCAAGGTCGTTAGCGACAAACGGGCCAAAACGGTCACGGTGTTGATTGAGCGTCGTGTGAAACACGAACTCTACGGAAAAATCGTCGGCAAATCCAGCAAGTACCACGCCCATGATGAAAAGGGTGAGTACAAACTAGGTGATGTCATCGAAATCACCGAAAGCCGACCCATCTCCAAAACCAAGAACTGGGTTGCGACCCGTTTGGTTGAGAAGGCTGCTGCGGTTTAAGCTTTTTCAAGCTTGACCTGCAAGGTTCCTCAAAACGGCCCACAATGTGGGCCGTTTTTCATTAAAAAACGATTTTTAACCAAGGATATAAAATGATCAAAATCGGTGACAAACTGCCCGCAGGCACGTTGATGGAGTACTCAGAGGTTGAGGGTGAGGGCTGCAGCATTGGCCCCAATGCGGTTGATGTTCAAAAAGCCACCAGCGGCAAGACCATTGCTCTGTTCGCTTTGCCTGGTGCGTTCACGCCCACCTGTTCCGCCAAGCATGTGCCTGGCTACGTCGCAAAGTTTGACGAGCTCAAAGCCGCAGGCGTGGATGAGATTTGGTGTGTGAGCGTGAATGACGCCTTTGTCATGGGCGCTTGGGCGCGTGACCAGAAAACCGTCGGCAAAGTGCGCATGCTGGGTGATGGCAGTGCCGATTTCACAAAAGCAACCGGCTTGACTTTGGACTTGGCGGCGCGCGGCATGGGCTTGCGCAGCAACCGTTATTCGATGCTCATCAAAGATGGCACTGTGGTCGCGCTTAACAACGAAGGCCCAGGAAAATTTGAAGTCAGTGACGCTGCAACATTGTTGTCACAAGCGACGACTTTGTAATCCAACAGATCATCGTGATGCGCAGGGCTGCTGTCGAAAGTCAGCAGCCTTGTTGTGTTTGAATGGATGCAGTTAGCGGGTCAATCATCAATGGCCCTTGAATTGGAGAGGTCTCATGAGGCTCAAAATAATCCCGCACTACAAAGTTCTGTTGGCATTAAGTGTCAGTTTGTTTGGTGTGGGCTGTCAGACCGTACAAACGACGCAACCTGGCACTGTAGGCATCACGCGCACGCAAAGCATGGCAGTGAGCGACCAGCAAATCAATACCGCGTCAGCCCAGGCTTACAGCAAACTGGTGCAAGAGGCAGGAACCAAAAGTCAACTGAATCGTGATGCTGCCATGAACGCTCGTGTACAAGAAATTGCACGTCGTCTGATCGCGCAAACCCGGGTCTTTCGTGAAGACGCCAGCCGTTGGCGCTGGGAGGTCAATGTCCTTCAGAGCGATCAAGTGAATGCCTTTTGCATGGCCGGTGGCAAGATTGGCATCTACTCCGGCATCATCACCAAGCTTCAACTCACAGACAGCGAATTGGCTGCGGTGATGGGCCATGAGATGGCCCATGCCTTGCGTGAACACGTGCGCGAACAAGTCTCGCTTCAATATGCCACTCAACTACCGGGTATCCTGCTTGCCGCCGTCACAGGCGTTCAGGGATTGGGGCAACTCGGCGACATGGTCAGCAATGTCAGCTTAGGTTTGCCACGTAGCCGACAGGCAGAAGCCGAGGCCGATGAAATAGGCGTTGAGCTGGCCGCTCGGGCTGGGTATGACCCGCGTGCCGCGATCAGCTTGTGGCAAAAAATGAATCGCATGGGAGGCGGGCGTCCGCCTGAATTTTTGAGCACCCATCCGTCACCGGAATCAAGAGAGCAGGATTTGACCGTCACAAGTGAAAAAGTCATGGCTTTGTACAGAGCAACTGGTCCTCGATAGTCAAAGCGTTACTTCCCGAGAAGAGTACACCCCGCACTTAATGCGAAAACTGGAGCAGTCCGGTTACCAGTCCAGCGCAGGCGATGAAAACGATGATCGCCCACACCCGGGTGCGAGCATCATCTCGGCTGGAGGTCACCGGATGGGTCATCACTTTGTCACCTAGCCACATGGGTCGGATCAAGTTCTGACGTTTGTGAAACCAATACACCAGAATAGCGACGATGTGCACAGTGACCAAGGCGATCAGGATGAATTGACCGATGGCCTTGTGGTAACTGGTGGCCAAAGCAACGAGTTCATTGGAGACCGTCGCGACAAATGGTCCGCTGGCAGCAATCTCATCGTCACTGAACAAGCCGGTGCCAACCTGAAACAACAAAAAGAGCAACATTGCAAGCACTGAGAAAGAGCCCAAGGGGTTATGGCCCACCAGCAGCGAATGATCCGCGTGCCCCCGCAGGTAGCGGCTGAGCTTGTCGGGCGCGAAATGTAAAGATGAAAACCGGGACCAGTGGCCCCCAACAAAACCCCAAACCAAACGAAATAACAGGAGGGTCAGTACAGCGTAGCCCAAAAGAAAATGCCATTTCATCGCGCTTCCGCCGATCTTGCTGGTGACAAAGAGGGCAACAACACAAGCAGCCAATAGCCAATGAAAAATACGTGTGGGCAAATCCCAAACCCTGATGGTGTGACGCACGATGACGACTCCTAAAAATGAAAAACAAACTCATGCCTAGGGATATTCCCTAGGCATGATGAAATATAAGAACAGTAGTGTCCCAACGTTTGCACATCAGGACGTCGTAAGTTAATGATTTACTTGTTGAATTTGGTGTTTCAGTCTGGTCTCGATTTGAACGTCGAAA
>JAYVPU010000110.1:0-7959 GCA_043757205.1 Comamonadaceae bacterium
ATTCAGGCGGGCCAACTTCAGATCGTGCTGCAGCCCGTGTCCATTGGGCACCTGCTCACGCGGGTCAACAACAACTATGCCGCACTGGCCAGCAGCAAAGGGCTGGACTTGCGTTACATGGCAGACCCCCGCATCAGCGCCGGACTGATGGCCGACCAGCACCGCTTGATGCAGGTGCTGGGCAACCTGGTCAGCAACGCCATCCAATTCACAGATGAAGGATTTGTAGAGCTGCGGGCTGATCTCCTCGACCGCACGGCACAAATGGAGACGATCCAGCTTTCGGTCAAAGACACCGGCATTGGCATGGGTCCAGAGATGCAAGCAGCGGTTGACGCGATGCACCTGTACGGTGGCACCGGCTTAGGGCTGGCCATCAGCTGCCAATTGACCCAGATGATGGGCGGTGAGCTGCAAGTTCAAAGCGCGCCCAAAGAAGGCACCCGCATCAGTGCCACGTTCAAACTGGCGCTGAGTGACGCCGTGCCGGTTGGTCAGTTGCGCTCATCGGAGCGCAACGCATGGGCCTCGCTGATCCCCATGTCAATCCCGCCCTTGAGGCGCCGTGCTGAGGTGGGCCCCCTGTCCGCAGGGCCTAACGCGCCCTGGGTGCTGGCGGTGGATGACAACCAGACCAACCGCATCTTGATTCATCGCCAGCTCAGCCTGTTGGGGCTGCGCGTGCGAACTGCGACAGACGGCGACCAGGCCTTGGCGTTGTGGAAAGACGGCGACTACGCCCTGGTGCTGACCGATATCAACATGTCCGCACTCAATGGCTATGACCTGGCGCGAGCGATCCGGAAGATCGAGCTTGCGCAGGGCCGTGCGCGTACCCCCCTGTTGGGGTGGACAGCCAATACCATGCCCGATACGCTGGCCCGCTGCAAAGACGCAGGCATGGACGACGTACTCCACAAACCGGCCGATCTGGCGCACTTGCGCGAGCTGCTGGCGCGCTGGTTACCCAGTCTCTCTGCGGCTGACGCCGACGCCAAGGCTGAGTCCAACGCCCCCGATCCGCTTGACCATGCTGCCGAGCCCCCGGCGCTGGACGCCAAACTTCTACAGGCATCCTTTGGCAATGACCGCAACAAGCTGCGCCTGCTTTTGCCCACGATTCAAAAAACCTTCAACGAGCAAATCGCGGCCATGAACGCCGCCCTCAATGCAAGCGACTTACCCAGCCTCAAAACATGGGGCCACAACATCAGTGGATCGGCCGGTCTCATGGGGGCTAAAGCCTTGATGGAGGTGAGCCAACGCATTGAGGCCATGGCTGACAGCGCAGAACTGTCGGCCTTGCCCGATCTGGCGCACCAGTTCAACACCCAAGCCCAACGCACCTCCGACGCGCTGTCCCGCATGGCGTGACCCTAGGGTCTTCACGGGTGTCCAATGGGCTGCAAATCAGGCTATCCTCAAAGAAAGGCCACGCCACCGCGCAGGCCTGATTAAAAACAAGGGTTAAGCATGAGCATGAGAGCCTTGTTGGTTCGCAAAATTTTTTGGGCCTACGTCTTTATTGCTGGCGTGGCCGCCCTGCTGGCCTTGATCAGCTTGGGGATGATTCGAGAGGCGGGCCGGGCCGTTGCGCAGGTCAACCGCACCCATGAGATTCTCAATAACGTCACCAAGATCAGAGAGGCGACGTTCCAGATCGAGTCGGTGACGCGCGGCTACATCATCACCGGTGACAAATCAATATTGACGGAGAGCCTACCGGTCTTGCAAGAGCGCGCCGTGGCCACCCAAGCGCTCAAGCAATTGTTTGCGGATAACCCAGCCCAGCAGGCCCGCATGGAGCGATTGGCGGCTGTCACCGAAGAGCGACGCGCGTTGGCCGAGCGCGGCATGCTTTTGCGCGAAACCCAGGGTTTCGAGGCCGCGCAGGCCAACAGCCAGACCACCCCGGTGCGGGAGACCCGAGTGCGCAACCTGGAGGTGTTGTCGCAAATTCGAGACGAAGAGATAGCGCGCTTGCAGTCGCTCAACGCCCAGTACCAGTCCACCACGAACAAAAGCATTCTGGTCTATACCGTGAGCTTGCTGGCGATGGTGGGGCTGCTCATCTTCGTTTTTATGCTGATCAAGCGGCAAGTGAGCATCGCGGATCAGCTGCTCACGCTGGAGCGGGCCAACCATGCGCTGGAGATTGAAAAAGCAGCCGCTGAACTGACCAGCAAGACCAAGGATTTCTTTTTGGCCACCATGAGCCATGAAATCCGCACCCCCATGAGCGGCATCTTGGGCATGCTGGAGCTGCTGGCCCATTCCCGGCTGGACATGGAGCAGCAAGAGACGTTGAGCACCGCACGTGACTCCGGGCGCTCGCTCATGCGCATCATTGACGACATCCTGGATCACGCCAAAATCCAGGCCGGCAAACTTACCATCGTGGTCGAGCCCCTGTCCTTGGCGCACCTGCTGGCGCGCATTCGCAACACTTACTCCGTGGTGGCCAACAACAAGGGGCTGGTGTTGCGGCATCAGGTGGACGAACGAATCGCCCCCTTGCTGATGGGGGACCGGCTGCGCGTGGTGCAGGTGATGGGCAACTTTGTCAGCAACGCCATCAAGTTCAGCCCGCCAGGTGTGGTGAAGTTGAGTGCCGATCTAATCAGCGAAGACGCCGGTTTTCAAACCATCTGCCTGACCGTCAAAGACAATGGCATTGGCATGACGCCAGAGGCCCAGGCGCGGCTGTTTCAGCCCTTTGAGCAGGCCGAAATGGAAACGGCGCGCATGTATGGCGGCACGGGCCTAGGCCTGGCCATCAGCCGCAAACTGGCAGAGATGATGGGGGGCGACATCAGCATCCAGAGCACGCCCGGCCAGGGCACCACCATCGGTCTGACCCTCAAGCTGGTCGTGCACAGTGCGGCACAGGCTAAAAAAACGGCCCCCTCGGCCCCGGCCCAAGCGCTGATCAATGCCAGCACCTCTGCCGTGCCGGGGGTCGATGTCACCATGCCGCCAGTAGCCATGCCCGCGTTCTCTCAGACGCCTTCACCCCAAGGCCCCTGGGTGCTGGCCGTGGACGATCACCCGACCAGTCGCATGTTGATCGAGCGCCAACTCAACCTGCTGGGCATGCGCGTGCGAACGGCCGAGAACGGGGCCGAAGCCCTGGACCTGTGGCGCGCTGGGAATTTTGCGCTCGTCATCACCGACAGCAACATGCCCGTGATGAACGGCTATGACCTGACCCGCACCATCCGCGAAGAGGAAAAAGGCAAAACTCACACCCCAGTGCTGGGTTGGACGGCCAACGCCATGATCATCACCCTGGCCCGCTGCAGAGAGGCGGGCATGGACGATGTGCTCGTCAAGCCCGCTGACCTGGGCCAACTGCGCGCCTTGTTGACCAAATGGTTGCCCCCCGCCAGCATTGCCGATCTACCCGGGCAGGCCATTGACATCAAGCAAATGGAAGAAGCCTTCGGCAATGACAAGAGCAAGTTTTCGCACTTGCTGCCCTCGATCCGCAAAACCCTCAGAGAGCAAGTCGCCATCCTGAACACGGCGCTGGCCGGGGGCGAGTTGAGCGACATCAAAACACTGGCGCAGACCCTGTGCGGCTCGGCCGCCGTCATGGGGGCCAAGGGCTTGCTTGGCGTGTGCGAGCGTCTGGCCCCACTGCCAAGTGACAGCGATGCCGATGCCCGCTCACTGCTGAGCCGTGAATTCGCGGCACAAGCCCAACGCACGCTGGACGCGCTGGAGGTGTTGGGGTGAGACCCGACATCATCCTGAGCACCCTCAACGCCAAATACATCCACGCCTCGCTCGGCCTGCGCTACCTGCTGGCCAATATGACGCGCCATGGTGGGGCGGACTTGCGCCAGCGCACAGTGCTGCGCGAGTTCACGATAGCGCGCAAGCCGCAGGAGGTGGTGGACGAGTTGCTGGCCGCGTTGGGCACAGACACAGGCACTGGCCCGCAGGTCATCGGCTTCGGCGTGTACATCTGGAACGTGGTGCAAACCTGTGAAGTGATCCGCCTGCTGAAAGCGCAGCGGTCCGACATCAAAGTGGTGCTGGGCGGGCCGGAGGTGAGCCATGAGACCGAGGGCCAAGCCATCGTGCAATTGGCCGACCATGTCATCACCGGCTGGGGCGATGTGAGCTTTCCCAAGCTGTGCCGTGCGTTGCTGCGCGGCCCTCAGCCCTTGATGAAAATCATCCCCGGCGAGCAGCCGTCCTTGGATGAAATTACCCTGCCCTACGCCGAATACAGCGACGCCGATCTGGCGCACCGCCTGCTGTATGTAGAGGCTTCTCGGGGCTGCCCCTTCAAGTGCGAGTTTTGCTTGAGTTCGCTCGACAAAACCGCCTGGGCTTTTGACCTGGATGCGTTTCTGGCCGAGCTGGAAAGTCTGCACCAACGCGGCGCGCGCAACTTCAAGTTCGTGGACCGCACTTTCAATTTGAAGATTGACGCTTCGGTACGCATCTTGCAATTTTTTCTGGATCGGCTAAGCGACGATTTGTTTTTGCATTTTGAAGTGATCCCTGACCATTTGCCTGATCGCCTGAAGGCCATGATTGCGCAGTTCCCGCCCGGCGTCTTGCAGTTTGAGGTGGGCATCCAGAGCTTTAACGTCGAGGTGCAGCAACACATCTCGCGCCGACAAGACAACGACAAGACCGAGGCGAACTTACACTGGTTGTTGGGCGAGTCCCACGCGCATTTGCACACCGATTTGATCTTCGGCTTGCCCGGCGAATCGTTGGTCAGTTTTGCGCAGGGCTTTGACCGCTTGCACGCGATCGGGCCGCATGAAATCCAGCTGGGTATTTTGAAGCGTTTGCGTGGCACGCCCATCGCACGCCACACGGCGGAGCACGGCATGGTCTATGAGCCTGAGCCGCCCTACACGGTGCTGCAAACCCATGTCGTATCGCGTGCCGAGATGCAGCGCTTCACCTGGCTGGTGCGCTACTGGGATCTGATCGCCAACTCGGGGCGCTTCAAGCGCACGCTGGGCTTGCTGATGGTGCAGACCTCACCGTTCTGGACTTTCATGGCTTTCTCCGACTGGTTGTGGCAGGCCACCGGCCAAACCAGTGGCCTGACGCCAGAGACGCTGGTCGATGCCTTGTTTGACTACCTCAGCCGCGAGTGCGTGCACGACGTGGCGCAAGTGCGCCAAACGCTGCTGGCTGACTACCTGGCCAGCGGCGCGCGCGCCCGACCGGCGTGCCTGCGTGACGTGCTGCCCGCCCAAGCTGAACCCATGCCGCGCCGCCAACGCACGCTGTCTGAGCGCCAAGATCGCCATACACCGAATCACTTCACCCCCGTTCACCCTGAGCCTGTCGAAGGGTTCGCACAGCTTCGACAAGCTCAGCCCGAACGGAATGAGGGCATGGCTCGGGAAAACACATCTAAGATGACCGCATGACACATCCAAGCCGATTCTGGGCCTCCTTAAGCACCCGCGACTTTGCGCAACTCCACGCTGCCCGCACCATCGCCGTGCTGCCCGTGGCCGCCATCGAGCAGCACGGCCCGCATCTGCCTGTGAATGTGGACACTGCTCTGGTCGAAGGCGTTATCCAATCCGCCTTGCCGCACTTGCCCGCCGACCTGTCTGTGCTGTTCCTCCCCACCCAGGCTGTGGGCCTGAGCCCGGAACACCAGCGCTTCCCCGGCACGCTCACGCTCAAAGCCGAGACCGTGATCGCGCTGTGGACGCAGATCGGCGAATCGGTGGCGCGCTCGGGCATCAAAAAGCTGATGCTGCTCAACTCACATGGGGGTCAGGTCGGCGTGATGGACATCGTGGCGCGTGACTTGCGCGCGCGGCTCGACATGCTGGTGTACAGCGTGAACTGGTTCAACCTGCCTTTGCTGAACGCGCAAGGTCACGACTTGAATGCCCAATTCAGTGCGGAAGAGCACCGTTTTGGCATTCACGCGGGTGAGATCGAAACTTCGATGATGCTGGCTCTCGCGCCGCACCAAGTGGACATGGCGCAGGCACAAAACTTTGCCTCCACGTCACAGACGCGCGCGCAACAATTCGAAATTTTGGGCAATGGCAAAAGCGCCAAGCTCGGCTGGCAAATGCAGGACTACAACCCCGCCGGGGCGGTGGGCAACGCGGCGGAGGCGACCGCCGACAAGGGTCGCGCCCTGCTGGACGCCGCCGGTCGTTCCCTGGCGAAGTTGCTGGCTGAAATCGACCGCTTGCCGCCTGATACCTTGGTCAATTAAGCGACCGTCCTGCTCCCAGTCTGGCACTGAAGTTGCTTGATCGTTGACCGTGAACATTCAACCCTGCGACAGCAACCTCAAGGAATCAGCATGAACCGCAACGAGATCACCGAAAAAATCATCACCGTCAAAGTGTCCAAGGGCATCAAGTGGGAAGCCGTGGCCAAACAAGTCGGCCAAAGCAAGGAGTGGGTCACCGCCGCCTGCCTGGGTCAGATGACGCTGGACGCCCAACAGGCCACGATCATTGGCGAGATTTTTGGTCTCACGACCGAAGAGCAAAAGTGGCTGCAAGTCGTGCCCTACAAAGGCTCGCTGGACACGGCGGTGCCGACCGATCCGCTGATCTACCGTTGGTATGAAATCGTCAGCGTGTACGGCACCACCATCAAGGAATTGATCCACGAAGAATTCGGCGACGGCATCATGAGCGCCATCGACTTTTCAATGGACATCCAGCGCCAAGCCGACCCCAAGGGCGACCGTGTGAACGTGGTTTTGTCGGGCAAGTTTTTGCCGTACAAGCAGTACTGATGATGCGCCGCTTTTAACGCATGGGGCGGGAGCGCTGAGGGGCTTGCGCTTTGCGGCGGCGATGGCGCTGCAAAGCGCGGGTGTGGCCCACCTCATGAACATCAACCTCCCCGACGTGCTGGCCGAAGTCACGCACCAATTCGCCCGCTACGAACAAGCCCTGGTGAGCAACGACGTGGCGCTGCTGGACGAGCTGTTCTGGAACAGTCCGCACACCCTGCGCTACGGTGCCACTGAAAACCTCTACGGCCACGCCGCCATCTGCGGCTTTCGCGCTGGTCGCCCGGCGAAAGGGCTGGAGCGCGCGGTGCTGCACACCGTCATCACCACGTTTGGGTGCGACTTTGCCACCGCCAACATCGAGTTTCAGCGTGTCAACAGCAGCCAACCCGGCCGCCAGAGCCAGACCTGGGTGCGCACAGACCAAGGTTGGCGCGTGGTGGCGGCGCACGTGAGTTTGCTGAGCTGAAGTCTGCAGGGCTGAACCAGTGGTTGTATCTTTACCCGGCGACCGTTTAACTCAAAGTGAAGTCCTCAGATAAAGTTTCAAGACTCGAATCGCTGCCAGGATGGTCTTGGACTACCAGAGACGATGCTTGGGACAGTGGATTCACTCATCTTTCAGAGTACTGCGGTCATATCGGGCACTGCCGTGTGCCCACCCCATACGTTGCATCCGACGGATATCGCCTTGGTCAATGGGTAGGTGTGCAGAGGCAGACGATGACATCTTTATCCCCAGAAAAAATATCTCGGCTTGAGTCCCTGCAAGGGTGGACGTGGGAGGCGCGGAACGATGCATGGGAAGAACGGTTCCGGCTTCTTTTGGAATACTGCGCCGCAAATGGCAACGCTGCCGTACCTGTTGAGTACATAGAAGCGAATGGCTTCCGTCTTGGAACGTGGACGCGGACGCAACGGCAAAGAAAGTTGATTCATTCCCCTGAGAGGCGTTCTCGATTGGCAGCCTTGACAGGTTGGAGTTGGAGCCCAGTTGATGATGCGTGGGAAGCAGGTTTTTCCCAACTTTCGGAATACGTTGAAACTAAGGGATCTTGTCTTGTCACTGCCTCCTACAAATCGCCGAGTGGATTTAGCCTCGGGCACCCGAGTTCGACAGTTGACGCCAGATTTCACCCCTGGTTGCCAATTAAATCAACGACTTACGGCTGGTTTTGGAAATTCTTGTGGTGGCACGTTTT
>JAYVPU010000111.1:0-7907 GCA_043757205.1 Comamonadaceae bacterium
CCTCTGACATGACCAAATTTGTCTTCGTCACCGGCGGTGTGGTGTCTTCCCTTGGCAAGGGAATCGCCTCAGCCTCCTTAGCAGCGATTCTTGAATCGCGGTGCCTCAAAGTCACCCTCATCAAGCTAGATCCCTACCTCAACGTTGATCCAGGCACAATGTCGCCGTTTCAGCACGGCGAAGTGTTTGTCACCAATGACGGCGCAGAGACCGATCTTGATCTGGGCCACTATGAGCGCTTCATTGAAACGCGCATGCGCAAGGCCAACAATTTCACCACGGGCCAGATCTACAAAAGCGTGCTTGAAAAAGAGCGTCGCGGCGACTACCTCGGTAAAACCGTGCAGGTCATCCCCCATGTGACCAATGAAATCCAGGACTTCATCCAACGCGGCGCGGGCGTCGGCACACCAGATGCCGTGGACGTGGCGATTGTGGAGATCGGCGGCACCGTGGGTGACATCGAGTCCCTGCCTTTCCTGGAGGCCGTGCGCCAGCTCAGCCTCAAAATGGGCCCCAACAACAGCGCCTTTGTGCACCTGAGCTACGTGCCTTGGATTGCTGCGGCCGGTGAGCTCAAAACCAAACCCACGCAGCACACGGCCAAGCAGTTGCGCGAAATCGGCATCCAGGCCGACGCCCTGCTGTGCCGGGCCGACCGCCCCATTCCGCAAGAAGAGCGCTCCAAAATTTCCCTGTTCTCCAACGTGCCCGAGTGGGGCGTGATCTCCATGTGGGACGTGGACACCATCTACAAAGTGCCGCGCATGCTGCACGAGCAGGGGCTGGACGGCCTGATCTGCGACAAGCTGCGCCTGAACACGCCGCCCGCCAACCTCAAGCGCTGGGACGACCTAGTGTACGAGACCGAGCACCCCAAGGGCGAGGTCACCATCGCCATGGTCGGCAAGTACGTGGACTTGAGCGACAGCTACAAGTCGGTCAATGAAGCGTTGCGCCACGCGGGCATGAAGAACCATGTGCGCGTGAAAATCGAGCACCTCGACTCCGAAACCCTCACCATTGATGCCGTCTCGCGCCTGGCCAAGTACGACGCCATCCTCGTGCCCGGCGGCTTTGGCATTCGCGGGGTTGAAGGCAAAATCAACACCGCCCGCTTCGCCCGTGAAAACAAAGTGCCCTACCTGGGCATTTGTCTGGGCATGCAGGTGGCCACCATCGAATACGCCCGCCACGTGGCCGGTCTGACCAACGCCAACAGCACCGAGTTCGACCCCGCCACGCCCAACCCGGTGATCGCCTTGATCAACGAATGGAAAGACGCTGATGGCAGCATCCAGACGCGCGATGCCAACTCCGACCTGGGCGGCACCATGCGCTTGGGCGCACAAAGCTCCGACGTCGCCAAGGGCACGCTGGCACACCAAATTTACGGCGACGTGGTGACCGAGCGCCATCGCCACCGTTATGAGGCCAATGTCAATTTTCTGGACACGCTGCGCAAAGCGGGGCTGGTGATTTCAGCCCTGACCCAGCGCGAGCAGTTGACCGAGATCGTTGAGCTGCCACAGACCGTTCACCCCTGGTTTGTCGGCGTGCAGTTTCACCCCGAGTTCAAGTCCACCCCCTGGGATGGGCATCCGCTGTTCAACGCCTTCATCAAAGCGGCGGTGGATCACCAAACTGCGGGCAAATCCTTAAAGGCTGTGGCATGAAGCTGTGTGGGTTTGACATCGGCCTGAACCAACCCTTCTTCCTGATCGCAGGTCCCTGCGTGATCGAGTCCGAGCAACTGCAAATGGACACGGCGGGCACGCTGAAAGAAATCACCACGGCGCTGGGCATTCCCTTTATTTTCAAAAGCAGCTTTGACAAAGCCAACCGCTCCAGCGGCAGCACCTTTCGCGGCCCGGGTATCGACAAGGGGCTGGAGATTTTGGCCAAGGTCAAACGCGAACTGCATGTGCCGGTGTTGACCGACATCCACAGTGAAGACCAGATTGGTCAGGTGTGCTCGGTGGTGGACGTGCTGCAAACCCCCGCCTTTCTGTGCCGCCAGACGGATTTCATCCAGGCTGTGGCACAAAGCGGCTTGCCGGTGAACATCAAGAAGGGCCAGTTTCTCGCCCCCGGCGACATGAAGAACGTGATCGACAAAGCCCGCGCCGCCGCCCGCGCCAAAGGCCTGAATGAAGACAACTTCATGGCCTGCGAGCGTGGCGTCAGCTTTGGCTACAACAACCTGGTGAGCGACATGCGCTCGCTGGCCATCATGCGCGACACGCAAGCCCCGGTGGTGTTCGATGCCACCCACTCGGTGCAACTGCCCGGCGGCCAGGGCACCAGCAGCGGGGGTCAGCGCGAGTTCGTCCCCGTGTTGGCGCGCGCGGCGGTGGCCGTGGGCGTGGCGGGTCTGTTCATGGAAACCCACCCCAACCCGGCCGTGGCCATGAGCGACGGCCCCAACGCCGTGCCGCTCAAGCACATGCGGGCGCTGCTTGAAACACTGGTAGAGCTGGACCGCGTGACCAAGCGCCAGGGCTTTCTGGAAAACCAATTCGATTGAAACCCGCTTCGCTTGATCAAATTTAGAAATTTCATTGCTTTAAAAACGGAACTTAAAAATGAGTGCAATTGTTGACATCGTTGGTCGTGAAATTCTGGATTCACGCGGCAACCCCACCGTGGAATGTGATGTGCTGCTAGAGAGCGGCACCATGGGCCGCGCCGCCGTTCCCTCGGGCGCATCTACCGGCTCACGCGAAGCCATTGAGCTGCGCGACGGCGACAAGAGTCGCTACCTGGGCAAAGGCGTGTTGAAAGCGGTCGAGTACATCAACACCGAAATCTCTGAGGCCGTGCTGGGCCTGGACGCCTCCGAGCAGGCCTTTTTAGACAAAACGCTGATCGATCTGGACGGCACCGAGAACAAATCGCGCCTGGGTGCCAACGCCATGTTGGCCGTCTCCATGGCGGTGGCCCGCGCCGCGGCTGAAGAAGCAGGCCTGCCCCTGTACCGCTATTTCGGCGGTATGCGCAGCCTCATGATGCCCGTGCCCATGATGAACGTCATCAACGGCGGTGCGCACGCCAACAACAACCTGGATCTGCAAGAGCTGATGATCATCCCCGTGGGAGCACCCAGCTTTCGCGAAGCCGTGCGTTGGGGCGCTGAAGTCTTCCACGCGCTCAAGAAAATCCTGCACGACAAGGGCATGAGCACTGCGGTGGGTGACGAAGGCGGCTTTGCCCCCAGCGTGGCCAGCCATGAGGCGGCGATTTTGCTGATCCTCGAAGCTATCTCTAACGCAGGCTACACCGCTGGCGAGCAAATCGCACTGGGCCTGGACTGCGCCGCCAGCGAGTTTTACAAAGACGGCAAGTACGTTTTAAGTGGTGAAGGCCTGAGCCTGACGGCCACCGAGTGGACTGACATCCTCGCCACCTGGTGCGACAAATACCCCATCATCAGCATTGAAGACGGCATGCACGAAGGCGACTGGGACGGCTGGAAGCACCTAACCGAACGCTTGGGCGACAAAGTGCAGTTGGTGGGCGACGACCTCTTCGTCACCAACACCAAAATCTTGAAGGAAGGCATCGACAAGCGCATCGCCAACTCGATCCTGATCAAGATCAACCAGATCGGCACGCTGACCGAGACCTTTGCCGCCATCGAGATGGCCAAATGCGCGGGCTACACCGCGGTCATCAGCCACCGCTCCGGCGAGACCGAAGACTCCACCATTGCCGACATTGCGGTCGGCACCAACGCAGGCCAGATCAAAACCGGCTCCATGAGCCGCTCGGACCGCATGGCCAAGTACAACCAGTTGCTGCGCATCGAAGAAGACTTGGGTGAAGTCGCCATTTACCCTGGCCGATCGGCGTTTTACAACCTCCGTTAACGACGCTCATAGCCTATGGGTAATCGCATTGTCCCGGCTGCGCTCATCGCATTGCTCGTGATCTTTCACGCGCAACTGTGGTTTGGCCGGGGCAGCGTGCCCAGTGTGGCAAAAATGGCCGATGAACTCGCGGCTCAAAAACAGAAAAATGCCCAAGCCCAATTGGCCAACGACCGCTTGGCCGCCGAGGTGCGCGACCTCAAAGAAGGTCTGGACATGGTGGAAGAAAAAGCCCGGGGCGAGTTGGGCATGGTCAAGCCCAACGAGATTTACGTGCAAATCACGAAAAAATAATGGGGATCAGATTCCAATTCATCGGAATCACTGAACCGCTTCACTAGAAGGCGGCTTCTCCCCCGGAGCTTGGAAAATCTGCGCCGCATCAATGGCATCAAAGCGGTATTGCGCCCCGCAAAACTCGCAGTCCACCGCAATCGCGCCCATTTCAGCAATGATGTCTTGAGCTTCGGGCTCACCCAGTTTCTGAATCATCCGGCTCACGCGCTCACGGCTACAGGTGCAGGCAAAGCGCGGTGCGGCCTCACCCACCAAAGGTTCAAAGCGTTGGAGTTTTTCTTCCCAGAACAGGCGACGAAGAATGGTGTCCACATCCAGCGTCAGCAACTCTTCGCGCTTCAGGCTAGAGGCCAGCACGGCGATGCGGTTGTAGTGCTCGTTCAGCTCTTCAACGCTGTGCGCACCATGTCCGGCCAGATTACCCTTGCCCTCCAGCGGTAGGCGTTGGATCAGCAGGCCTGCGGCCACCTGGTCATTGGCTGCAAGCACCAGCGTCGTCTCCAGCTGCTCACTCAAGCGCATGTAGTTTTGCAGCACGTCGCTCAAGCGCGTCAAAGGCTGCTCGTGCGCATCGTTCAGCGGCACCACACCTTGATAGGGTTGCTGCCCTGGCATGGGGTTGTGGGGATCTAGCGTGATAGCACAGCGCCCCAAGCCCTGCGTGTTGATCATTGCGGGTAGCGCGGCATCTGCCGCCACCTCGCCTCGCACGGTGGCGGTGGCGCGCAAGCTCAAATCCGACTTCACTTCCACCACCGAGAGCTTTAGAGGACCATCACCAAAAATTTGCAAAATCAGCGCGCCATTGAACTTGATGTTGGACTGCATCAAAGCCCCGGCCGCCACCATTTCACCCAACAGGTTTTGCACGGGCTCAGGGTAGGCTCCGGTGTTGCTGGCCGCGCGCCGTTTCAAAATTTCGGTCCATGCATCGGTCAAGCGCACGATCACGCCGCGCACAGGCAGGCCTTCAAATAAAAAGGTGTGAAGTTCAGACACGTTGTATTTCTTTTCAGGCAATTTTCTTCAGGCCTTGGCGAAAGCGGGCCGCGTTGTCCACATAGTGTTTGGCGATACGCTGCAAACCTGCAATTTGCTCCGGTGTGAGCTGTCGCGCCACCCGAGCCGGGCTGCCCAGAATCATCGAGCCATCGGGAAATTCTTTGCCCTCGGTCACCAGTGACCCGGCACCCACCAAGCAGTTCTTGCCAATCTTGACGTGGTTGAGCACGATGGCCCCAATGCCAATCAAGGTGCCGTCGCCCACCGTGCAGCCATGCAGCATGACTTGGTGGCCAACCGAGACGTTCTCCCCCAGCGTCAAAGGCACGCCCGGATCGGTGTGCAAAACACAGGCGTCCTGAATATTGGAGCCGCGCCCGATGTGGATGCGCTCAGAGTCACCGCGAATCACCGTGCCAAACCAGACGCTGACGTTTTCTTCCAGCGTGACTTGGCCGATGACCTGCGCGCTGTCGGCCACCCAGGCACCGCTGGCCAGTGTGGGGGCCATGCCGTCGAGTTCATAAATTGCCATGGTTGATTCCGTTTCAGATGAATGGGTGATTTTAAAGAAGCGACGAAGTGTGGAGACTGTCGTGTACAAGCTTCAGTGTGCAGGTTCGGCGCTCAAGCTCACAGCAAAGCGGCCAGCTCTTCTTCCTTGAACCCTGCCGCACGCCGCGCCGCCAGATTGAACGGGCCTTTGAGTTTGGGCGCTTTGTAGGTGAGTCTCAACGACTCAAAGGTGCTGATCGGCTCCAGGCCGCGCTGCTCACACAGCCAGCCATACCAGTGGTTGCCCACGGCCACATGGCCGATTTCGTCGCGCAGGATGATGTCCAAAATCTCCCCGCCCCGATGGTCACCAATCGAGACCAGCTTGGTCTTGACGGCAGGTGAGGCGTCCAACCCGCGCGCCTCCAACGTGCGCGGCACCAGGGCCACACGGGCCAGCAAGTCGTGTCGCGTGCGTTCGGCCATCTCCCAAAGGCCGTTGTGCGCGGGGAAGTCGCCGTAGTCAAAACCCAAGCTTAATAAATGCTCACGCAACAAGCTGAAATGGTAGGCCTCTTCGCGCGCCACTCGCAGCCAGTCCCGGTAAAACGCTTCGGGCATGCCTGCAAAACGCCAGCAGATGTCGAGCGCCAGATCAATCGCATTTTTTTCAATATGGACGATGGAGTGAACCAGCGCTGCATGGCCTTGGCGAGTGGTCAGCGCCCCCAGCTTGATGTGCGTATGGGGCACCAGCTCGGGCCGACAGAGGCGACCCGGAATGCCGGGAACTTCAGACAACGCCTGTTCCGCCCCCCAGGGGCCACTCATGTCCAGGGCGACAAGCCCTCGCGCCTTGCACGCGGGGTCGCAAAGCAGCAGCAAAGCCTGGCACTGTTGACGCAAATTCGGGGGATCCATAGGCATACTCAATTATCGCTGTTGCCTGCGGGTCATACGATCATTTAACGCCCAAGAAAATCCTTTGTTATCGGCAATGCTTTTCTTCAACGATTGACGGGCCATTTACCCACGCGGGTGATGCTGGGCGTGCAAGGTCTTGAGCCGCTCACGCGCCACATGGGTGTAGATGGTGGTGGTTGAAATATCGGCGTGCCCCAGCAGCATCTGAACCGCGCGCAAATCGGCCCCATGGTTGAGCAAGTGCGTGGCAAAGGCGTGGCGCAGGGTGTGGGGTGACAGGGGCGCGGTGATACCGGCTGCCAGCGCGTATTTTTTGACGATCATCCAGAACATCACACGCGACATGGCCGTGCCCGCATTTTGACCGCGATGGGTCACAAATAAATCATCCGTCTGCTTAGCCCCCAGCAGGTCAGCACGCGCATGACTCAAGTAGCGACGCAGCCAACTCGCGGCAATTTCGCCAAAGGGCAGCAAGCGCTCCTTGTTGCCCTTGCCCATGACGCGCATCACGTTGTCCATCAGGCTGACATGAAAGGTCTTGAGCGTCACCAGTTCACTCACCCGCAGACCGCTGGCGTACATCAGCTCCAGCATGGTGCGGTCTCGCACTACCATCGCCGAGTCATCACCGGGGGCGGCCAGCAGGGCTTCCACTTGGGCCTCCGTCAGGGTCTTGGGCACGCGCAAGGCCTGCTTGGCGGCTTGCAGCTTGAGGGTGGGGTCGGCCTGGATCAGATGCTCTCGCAGAGCCCAGCGAAAGAAGCGTTTAAACACCGTGAGGCGCCGATTGGCCGTCGTGGCCCGAGTCTGCTCGTGTCGGGCGGAAAAATAGGCGTTGAGGTTTGGCTCCGTCGTTGTCAACAGTTCGCCACTGCGCTCAGCAAGCCAGCGGGTGTACAAAGTCAGGTCACGCCGATAAGCTGCAAGCGTGTTTTTGGACAACCCCTCTTCCAGCCACAAGGCGTCTATGAAGGCATCGATAGAGGCATCAACACCCACTGCGGCGTCCCTCAATCCAACTTGAGCTTGGCGGTATCCACCACTTTTTTGTACACGGCGAATTCAGCCTTGATTTGTTCGGCAAACTGCTCAGGCGTGTTGGCGATGACCAGCGAACCCGTGTCTTCAATGCGCCGCCTCACTGCCGGGTCTTCCAGCGCTTTGCGCACAGCGGTATTGACCTTGTCCACCACCTCTTTAGGCAAGCCTTTGGGGCCGTAGACGCCGTAATAGGCCATGCGATTGACCGGCTCCAACCCCACCTCTTTGAAGGTTGGAACGTTGGGCAATTGCGCTAGGCGCTGGGGTGCGGCAACG
>JAYVPU010000112.1:0-7871 GCA_043757205.1 Comamonadaceae bacterium
GAACACCAAAAGGCGGTTGATTGGCGTTATCTGGAAGTCAATCCGTCTTTCGAGAAGCTGACAGGCATTCACGACGTCGTCGGCAAACGGATACGCGAATTGGTCCCGGATAATGAGGCGTATTGGTTTGAAATTTACGGCAAAGTGGTGCTGACCGGCGAGGCGATTCGCTTTGTTAACGAAGCGAAAGGGCTGGACGGCCGCTGGTTCGATCTCTACGCCTTCCGGGTCGGCGGGCCGGACAGCCGCAAAGTAGCCGTCCTTTTCACCAACATCACCGAACGCAAGCAGGCGGAGCAGGCGTTGGAACAGCTCAACGCTACGCTGGAGCAGCGCGTGCAAGCGCGCACGGCTGAACTGTCCCGGGTCAACGCCGACTTGCAGGCAGAGATCACCGAGAAAGAGCAGCTGCGGGAAAGCGAGGAGCGGCTCATTACTGTGGCCGAAAATCTCAGCGAGGGACTGTGCATCACCAGCATGGAAGGCGAGTTCATCCACTGGAACCGCGCCAGCCTGGACATGCACGGTTTTGCCAGCATGGCCGAATGTCGGGGGCAGTTGGCCGATTTCACCCAACTCGTTGAGATCTTAAGGCTCGATGGTTCGGCCCTGCCCTTTGATCACTGGCCGATGGCGCGCGCCCTGCGCGGCGAACAGGTGCGCAACTGCGAGTTGCGCATCCGCCGCACTGACACCGGCATGGAACGCATCCTCAGCTATAGCGGTAACTTGGTGCGGGACAGCGCCGGCAAGCAGTCGGCGTTTCTGACCGTCACCGACATCGCCGAGCGCCTACACGCCGAGGCGCAACTGCGTGAACTCAATGACACGCTGGAGCGGCGCGTGCTGGAGCGCACGCAGGCGCTGGGCGAGAGCGAAATGAGGCAAAAGCGGGCCACTGACGCCGCCGAGTCGGCCAACCAGTCCAAGAGCGATTTCCTGTCCACCATGAGCCACGAAATTCGCACCCCGCTTAACGGCATGCTGGGCATGACCGAGCTGCTGCTGACCGAGCGCTTGACGCCGCAGCAGCGTCAGTATGCGGCGCTGGCCCTGTCCAGCGGCAAGACCCTGCTGGCGCTGGTCAACGACTTGCTGGACATCGGCAAGATTGAAGCCGGTCAGCTTGATATCGAGCACATTCCCTTCAGCCTGAATGAGTTGCTGTCGGAACTCACCGACCTCTACACCCTACGCGCCCACGAAAAAAGTCTGGTGTTTAGCACCAAGAAAGCGCCCGGTGTGCCCAAGACCCTGCTGGGCGACCCCGGCCACTTGCGGCAAATTCTGAACAACCTGCTGGTCAACGCGCTCAAGTTCACGCAACAAGGCGAAATCGGCCTGAGCGTGCAACGCCTGAGCGGCGACGGACACAGTTGTCTGTTGCGCTTTAGCGTGCATGACAGCGGCATCGGCATTGCCCCCGAAGCGCAGCCGCGCCTGTTCACACGTTTCTCCCAGATCGACCGCTCGATCACGAGCGCACACGGTGGCAGTGGCCTGGGGCTGGCCATCGTCAAGCAGTTGTGCGAGCACTTGGGCGGCACGGTCGCGCTGACCAGTTCGCCCGGTCAGGGCAGCGTCTTCAGTTGCGATCTTTCTTTCGAAGAAGTCGTGCAAGCTGTGCCAGTGCCCGTACTGAGCCCGACCCGTATTCTGATGGCTGAAGACAACGTGACCAACCAGTTGCTCGCCCGGGCCCAGCTCCAGCAAATCGGTTTTGTGCACATCACCATGGTTGACAACGGCCAGGAGGCGGTCAATGCCGTGCTCACAGGCGACTTCGATCCGGTCTTGATGGATTGCCGCATGCCCGTGCTGGACGGCTATGCGGCCACCGAGCAGATCAGAGCGGGTGGCAGTCGGCTGCCCATCATTGCGATGACCGCCAATGCCGCGTCAACCGAGCGCGATAAATGCCTGCAACTGGGCATGAACGATTACATATCCAAGCCCTTCAACATCGCTACGTTGCGCGAGACCCTGGCGCGCTGGATCCGGTAGCCTTCAAACCGCTTTTAAGTACATGTCAATGTGCATGGACGAATAAGGGCACACCACACCGCCTCCCACTGTTCGCTCAACCAGGCCCAATCCAGCCAGGATAACCACGTCTTCATGCACACGCTTTACATCGCGCCCAACTGCACGGGCTAGTTCACGCACCGACAGTTCACCTTTGCCTTGCGCGGCACGGACAATCTCCCATCGCTTCTCAGAGAGTTGCCCAAAGAAGTGGCCTGGGCTCTCGAAGTTCAGCACTTCGCCTTGGTAGGTATCCGCTTTGGCCGCTTGCCCCATGGCGCGTAAAGCACCCTTCCAGTCAGGCTGCAAGGTGATAGTGAGGTAACGCTCTGTCATGGTTCTCTCCTGGCGGCAACTGCCGCAATAAAGTCTTCAATCAACTGCTCCACGCTCGTGAAGGTATAGGGCACTTCCATGCCGTCGAGGTGGCAATGGTCGCCCTTGCCGCGCTCATTATCAAAGCCCACCACGCGAATGCCGTCCACCACATAGACTGCGCTGTATTTGTAGCCATGCACGGTAGGGGGCACAGGAGCGGGCACCTTCCACACCACTACTTCAAGTATTGCGCCATCGGATGTCATGTTTTTGAGGCGAGTGATCAGTTGGGCTGGCATGTTGGCAATTGTGACAACATGCAAAGGTGTTGTCAAGTCAGCCAACACCCCCGTGATTGCCGCATGCCCGTGGTGGACGGCTATGGCGCTACCGAGCAGATCCGGGCAAAAGACAACCTGATGTCCATCATCGCGCTGATCCCGTTGCCTGGTCGATCACCGTCGGTGCGGCCACATCGCTGTGGCCGCGCCAGGCAATGATGTGATCGGGGCGGATCAGCACCAGCGGTGCTTCGTACAACGCCAGCAGCTCAGGCGCTGCGTGCTGTACTACACCCAAGCTGATGCCATGCTGCGCGGCCTGCGATTCAAACCCCGCTGTCGTGGGCGGATTAGGCCCCAGCACCAGCAAAGTCCACTCGGAGTGGAAACTGTCAAACAAAGAGCGTCCGTCTTCCAGCCAGGCGTGGGGCGGGCGGCCACCGGGGCAGGCGCTGGGGGTGTAGCTGTTGGGTGCATCAGGCGGTGGCGTCGTGCCGTCGGCGACGATGATGGGCGAGCCGTCGTAGCGACCACCCAGGGTGATGCCGGGGATGTTGAACTCGCGCCGCACGTGGGCGTTCAGGTACTCAGACGCGATCACACGGGCCTTCTCGCCCGCAGGTGAGTCGTCGTCCAGTTCGGGCACGGCGTCGAACAGGCCAATCGAGTCCGCCAGTTGCCGCGCATAGCCGGTGTTGCGCTCGGCCAGTGGTTTGCGCTCTTGCTCGTAGCTGTCCAGCAGCGTGACAGGTGCCTGGTCCTTAATGACGGCGGCCAACTTCCAGCCCAGGTTCACCGCGTCTTCCACCGCCGTGTTGTAGCCCAGACCACCGGTGGGGGTGAAGAGGTGCACCGCATCACCCCCCAAAATCACACGCCCTTTTTGAAAGCGGGAGGCCACCAGGACATGGCCTGCCGTCCAGGTGGCCATGGAGAGGATTTCAATCTCGATGTCCAGCCCGCTGGCCTGCACAAACAAGCGCCGCGCATCGGCTTCGGTCAAGCTGTCGCCGTCCACGCCCTCGGGCACTTGGGTGTGAAAGGCGAATTCACTCACCCCGTCCACCGCCATGATGAAGGCGCGTAAGCGCGGGTTCACCATCACGTACATCCAGGCGCGGTCATTCGGGTTGAGGCGGTAAAAGTCAGGTGCTTTCAGGTACACCGCAAACATCTGGCCACCCATGAAGTTGCGCTTGATGCCGGTGTCGCCCTCCCACGTGAAGCCGAGCTGCTTGCGCACCTTGCTGCGCGCGCCGTCTGCGCCGATCAGGTAGTGGGCGCTCACGGTGATGTGCTGGCTCTCATCCACCGGTGAGACAGTGGCTTCAATGTGGTCGCCACAGTCTTCAAAGGCTTGCAGTTGCCAACCGTAGCGCACATCCACGCTGGCCTGTTTCTCGGCCTCTTCCCGTAAGGTGACTTCGACAAACTTTTGCGAGACCCGGTGTGGCAGCTCCGCCGCGCTCCAGGAGCCGCTCAGGGTCTTGATGACTTGTGTGGCGGCAGCGGCGGTGGGCAAGCGCAAACGCGCCAGCTCACGCCCGCTAAAGCGCGTGAGGTAGGCGATGTCGCTCGGGTGATCCGCTGGCAAACCTTGGGCGCGAATCTTGTGCGCAAAGCCCAGGCGGCGGAAGTGCTCCATAGTGCGCGCCTGCGTGGCATTGGCCTGTGGGTTGAAGGCCGTGCCGGGTTTGGGGTCGATCAGCAAGCAGCGAATGCCACGCCGCCCCAACTCATTGGCCAGCATCAAGCCGCAAGGGCCACCCCCGGCGATCAGAACGTCGGTGGTGATCTTCTGCTGACTCACGCCAGCGCCTGCTTGACCCGATCTGGCGTGAAGGGCAGATCGCGCAATCTGCGCCCAGTGGCGTTGGCAAAAGCGTTGGCCAACGCGCCCACAGTCGGGCCTTGCGAGCCTTCGCCCACGCCCAAAGATCGCTCATCAGGCCGGTTGATCAACTCGACTTGCAAGGCGGGCACTTCGGGGAAACGCATGATGCGGTAGTCGGGCCAGTTGCGGCTGATCAGATGGCGGCTGTCGTGCTGGGCGGTCTCAAACAGGCTCCAGCTGGTGGACTGCACAATGCCACCCTCAATCTGGTTGCGCACGCCGTCTGGGTTGACGACCAGACCCACGTCCACGGCAGACCAGGCTTTCTCTACCGTGATCACGCCCGAGCGCGTGTCCACCGCGATGTCCATGATGATGGCCACATACGACGCCAGGTTTTTGTACTTGGAGAAGGCGATGCCCCGGCCCTTTAAAACGCCAGTTTTCACGGGCGATTTGGCGTTGCGCGTATCAGGGGCGGCTGCGGCCTTCCAGTTGGCCATGGTAGCCACGCGCTCCATCACGGCGCGGCCACGCGGGTCGTTCATGTGCGTGAGGCGAAACGCCAGCGGGTCAGCACCCGCCGCACCCGCCATTTCGTCCATGAAGGACTCCAGCGCAAAAGTGTTGGCATAGGCCCCCAGGGTGCGCAGGGCCGAGGTGCGGATCGGCATGTCTAGCAACAGGTGGTTGATGGTCTTGTGCTGACCGAAGTTGTACAAGGGCACGGCATTGCGGTCACTGCCGCCCGCAGGTTGCGGGATGTTACGCGCCGGGCCGGGTTTGAAGGGCTCTTGCAGCAGCCAGGCCGCGCTCAGGTTGACGCCATCGGGGTCATAGGGGCGGGTGCTGTGGGTGTAGCTCCACAGCTCGTGCTGCCAGTCCACCACCTTGCCCGCCGCGTCCAGCGCGCCGCTCATCTGCATCACCATGGCCGAGCCCAGGGGCTCGGACGCGAACTCATCCTCACGCATCCACTGCAAGCGCACCGGCACGCCGGGCAGGGCGCGCGCCAGCAGGGCGGCGTCCAGCGCCACGTCGTCAGCGCCGTTGTGGCCGTAGCAGCCCGAGCCCTCTTTGTGGCTGACGGTGATGTTGGCCTCGGGCATGCGCAAGGCCTTGGCCATGTCGTTGCGCAGCGGAAACACGCTTTGCGAATGGCACCACAGGCGCAGCTTGTTCTCGGCTTTGTCGGCGCTCCACTGCGCGACGGCGCATGACGGGCCGATGGAGGCGTGGGCTTGGTAGGGGCGGGTGTACTCGGCGCTGACTTTGACGGTGGCGGTTGCGGCTACTTCGGCATTTTTCTTGTCGGCCACGACAGAGTCTTGGCTGCGCGCTTTTTTCATGAAAGGGAATAGCGCCGCACCGCTGGGTGGCAAGTCGCCCGGCTCCTCCCAGCGCGCACTGGCGCGCAAGGCGTTGGCGGCGGCAATGGCCTGTTCTTCACGCTCTGCGGCTACGGCCAAAAAGTTGCCGTCACGGTGCACGGCGCGCACCCCGGCCATGCGCTGCACGGCAGCGATGTCCACCGAGACGAGCTTGGCACGTGGCGCACTGGGCCGCACCACGCGGCCATGCACCATGCCGGGCAGGCGCAGGTCTTGCACAAAGGCTTCGCCACCAGTGACCTTGGCCGGGATGTCGCGCCGCTGCACGCTTGTGCCGGTCAGGCGGTGTTGGGCGCTGGGCTTGGGTGCGGTTTTGGCGGTGGCTTCGCGTTGCAGGGAGGCGTCTCCTATCACCTCCCAATACGTCGTCTTTGCGGTGCTGCCTTGGCGGGCGCTGATGCTGCCGTCTGCCACTTGCAGGTCGCTCGCGGGCACGCCCAACTTGGCAGCCGCAGCCGCCAACAACAGGCCACGCGCCTCAGCGCAGGCAAAGCGCAGTGCCGTGCCGCTGTCTTGCACCGACAAGCTGCCCGCCGTCACGCCCTCGTTAGGCGTGAGCGCGGTGTCGCCCGAGATGATTTGCAGGCGCTTGATGTCCACGTCCAGCTCGTCTGAGACGATTTGCGTCAGCGCCGTCAAAATGCCCTGGCCCAGCTCCACCTTGCCGGTGAGCATGGTCACCGTGCCATTGGCGTTGATGCGCAGCCAGCCGTCCAGGCGGCGGTTGCCGTTCAGGCTGCCGGGCAGCACAGCGGCGGCAGGGGCCTGCGCAATGGCGGGCAGCAGTGGGCTTAAAGAGAAGGCGACGGTGAGCGAGGTGCGCTTGAGGAATGCGCGGCGTGTGGGTTGATCCATGGTGGTGTTGACCGCGGTGTTCATGCCAGCTCCTTTGCAGCGCGTTGAATGGCGCGCAGGATGCGCGTGTGCGTGCCGCAGCGGCACAGGTTGCCCGCCATGGCCTCGCGTATTTGAGCTTCATCGGGGTTGCGCACCCGGTCGAGCAGCGCTTTGGCCGACATGATCATGCCGTTAATGCAGTAGCCGCACTGCACGGCTTGCTCGTCGATGAAAGCCTTTTGCAGCGCATGCAGCTTGTCGGTGCTGCCCAGGCCTTCCAGCGTGGTGATTTGGCCTTGAGCGGCGGCGCAGGGCATGACGCAGGAGCGCACTGCTTGTCCATCCAGCAACACGGTGCAGGCCCCGCACTGGGCGATGCCGCAACCGTACTTGGCGCTGTTCAGGCCCAAGTCGTTGCGCAGCACATAAAGCAGCGGGGTTTCAGGCGCGGCCGGGCTGGTGTGCCGCTTGCCGTTGACGCTCAGGGAAATGCTCATGGAAAGCTCCTGTGGGTGAG
This sequence comes from Comamonadaceae bacterium, assembly GCA_043757205.1. GTDB lineage: Bacteria > Pseudomonadota > Gammaproteobacteria > Burkholderiales > Burkholderiaceae_C > CANCDA01. The sequence continues at coordinate 7,204 of JAYVPU010000112.1, forward strand.
GGGTTGAGTGAGTAAGGGAGAGTGCGGTGTGCGTTTGCGCAAATTGTGCGGAATTTGGGAGCCGTGGGACACAGGATTTACCCTCATGGGTGGGGTAAAACACCCAGTGAAACTTGGGCTACACTTTGTCCCATGAGGGCCCTAACTTTCGATACGCACGAATTCATAAAGACCCTGACAGAGTCCGGGTTTGAGACGCGCCAAGCAGAATCCGTCTCTAAGGCGTTCAAAGCAGCCTCGGGAGGGGCTGAATTAGCCACAAAGCGCGACCTAGAAGTTATGGGCATGGAGCTCACACTCAAAATGGCCGAACTCAAGGCTGACACCATCAAATGGATGGTGGGTTTGTCACTGGCCCAGCTGGGCCTGCTCATCGGTATCCTGCTCAAACTCTCGGCCTGATCGCCAAAAGAGCAAGAGCGGGCAAATACATGCTCGCACATGAGTTTTGTGTTCGTGAAGCTTGTTGGAACCCACGCCGAGTACCTCTCAAAACTGCTCAACACCGTTGAGCAGTTTTGAGAGATAGAGCCATGAACATTCGCCCCATTCACACCAAGGCCGATTACAGGACCGTGCTCAAGAAAGTTTCTGCCTTGGTAGATGCCGACCCCAAACGCGGCACACCACAAGCCGACGAGCTTGAGGTGCTGGGTACGTTGGTGCAG
>JAYVPU010000113.1:0-7850 GCA_043757205.1 Comamonadaceae bacterium
CTTATTTTTTGGGTTTCGTTGCAGCGGTGCAACAATGTGTGACGGATGCCCTTGGGCTTGGTTTGTTATACAATTTGTTACACAATTTATGAGGTGCCCTATGACTGCTGTGACCTCGCGTGAGGTAATCCACCATTTTTCTGCCATGGCCGCGCGCGTGGCTGCCGGCGAGGCGTTGATCGTCACCCGCTTTGGCAAGCCGGTGTTGAAACTGGTTCAGATACCCCCTGCCGATCTGAACTCGCAAGAGCGAGAAGCCTTGATTCAAAAGGTGATGTCGATCCGGATGACGCGCTCGCTTGGCAAGAAGTTCGAACGCAGCGATGCTTATGACTTATGACGACTGAGTTGCCTTGGACGATAGACACCCATATTTTGGTGTACGCGACTGAGGTCGATGCGCCTGCGGAGAAGCAGCGTGTTGCAAAACAACTGCTGAAGCGCCTCACTTTGAGTCCTCAGGCTTGCCTGCCCGGGCAGGTTTTGAGTGAATTTATGAATGTAGTGCTTCGGAAAAAAGCGATGTCCTCTGCGCAAGCCTTTGAGGCAGTGAGTTTGTTGTCGCAGGCCGCACGGGTTCTGGGTGCTTCGCAGCAAGCCTATCAGGAAGCATGGAAGCTCGTAGCCACCCACAAATACCAGGTTTGGGATGCGCTGATCGTTTCAATTTGCGCTGAGCACGGCGTCAAAACACTTTACTCCGAAGATGCCGGGTCTTTGAAGCGCCCGCTGGGGGTGCAGGTGATTAACCCGTTTGCACCTTGATTCAGGTTTATTCGGTTCAGATTCCAATTCGGTCTCAAAAGCTCTTGGCGCCTTGCAATGTAAGTCAAAATGTTCTACATTTACACCACACATTAATCACCAGAGTAACCCGCCATGCACACGATCACCTTGCGCGAAGCCAATCAAAATTTCTCCAAATACATTGCGGCCGTTGAGCGCGGGGAGGAGTTCACTGTGACCAAGCGGGGGCGCGTGGTCGCACGGCTTGCGCCCGTGGCTCCCTCGCTTGAGCCGGCGTCCGTTGACACGCTGCGCCAGGCCCACCAAGACTTGCAAGCCCGACTGGCCAAGTACAAGCTGCCCCACACCGTGGTGAAATTTTCTCGCGACGAATGCTATGACGCGTAGCAGCCTAGACTCCAATATCTTCATCTACGCGTTTCTGGGTCAAGATGAGCGCAAGCAGTCCATTGCCCTGGACTTGCTCAATAACGCGCAGGTGGGGCGTCATGGCGTGGCCTTGCAGGTCATGGGTGAGGTGTTCAACCGGCTGCGACGGCCAGACGGCATTGCGCCTGCGCTGGCGGCCAAGCTGGTGACCGCAGAATTTGCGCGCTTTGAGATGCAGTCGGCAACGCCCGCCGTATTTGCGGCGGCGGTGCAACTCTCAGCCAAGACCGGTCGCCAGTTTTGGGACAGTCTGATCATCGCCACCTGCGCCGAGCATGGCATTACAACGTTGTACTCTGAAGACCAGGGGCCAGCGCCACACTCGGTGCTCGGGGTGCAGTTGGTCAATCCGTTTATCTCCTGATGGGGATCAAATTTCAATAAATCACGCATGTTGAACTTGCCGATTGACTCCCTCCTCTTTGCCGCAGACAGCGCGCTACGCACCCTGTTTGCCCCGCCACGCGCGGCCCTACCCTACCCGGCACCCACTGAGCCGGTCGGGGAACTGTCAGCCGCTGACAAAGCCCACGCGGGCGCGTTGATGCGGGTCAACCATGTGGGCGAAGTGTGTGCGCAGGCGCTCTACACGGCGCAGGCACTTGCTACCAAAAACGAAGCTCTCCGTGGGCATTTTCAAAGGGCTAGCACTGAGGAGAGCAACCATTTGGCGTGGACCAAGCAGCGCCTGGACGAGCTGGGCGCACGCCCTTCTCTGCTCAACCCGCTGTGGTACGCCGGGGCTTTTGGGCTGGGCTTGCTGGCCGGGCGGCTGGGGGACAGGGTGAGCTTGGGTTTTGTGCTGGAGACGGAAGCGCAGGTGGAGGCGCATCTGCAAAGCCATTTGGGAAGACTGCCTGCGGGCGACACAGCCTCACGCGCCATCGTGGCGCAAATGCAGGCGGACGAGGCGCGCCATGCGCTGGACGCCCGCGAATCAGGGGCGATGGATTTGCCGCAGCCGGTGAAGGTGCTGATGAGTGCCGCCGCCAAGGTGATGACGACGACAGCGCATTACATCTAAAGCTCTGAAATCAGTGATTGAAAAGTTTGCCCAAAATGAGCAAACACAAAGCGGCGTTCAGGCCAACGGCCCACTTGAGCACAAGCAGGTCAGACTTGAGGGGTGACAAGGCAATGTCCAAGTCTTTTTTGGTGACCAGCTCATCCTGAGCCTCGGCAATCACGCGCACAACAGATTCGGCCTGCTCAGCCGTGAACCCGGCGGTTTTTAGCCTGTCAGAAAGCTTCAACGAGTCGAAAGTAATGGTGGACATAGCCCGAATTTACCTTAAATTTCCACCAAATCAAAGCTGGTGGTGATCTCGGCCGTCTTGCCCAGCATGATGGTGGCGGAGCAGTATTTGTCGTGGCTCATTGAAATAGCCCGCTCCACGGCGGCAGCGGGAATGCTTTTGCCGGTGACGGTGAAATGCATGTTGATGCGGGTGAACACCTTGGGGTCCACCTCGGCGCGCTCGGCCTGTAGGCGCACCGAGCAGCCACGCACGTCGTGCCGCCCGCGCTTGAGGATGAGTACCACGTCATAGGCCGTGCAGCCACCGGCCCCGGCGAGCAGGGTTTCCATCGGGCGCGGGGCCAGGTTTTGGCCGCCGTTCTCCGGCTTGGCCGCATCGGGCGCACCGTCCATCACCAGCGTATGGCCGCTGCCGGTTTCTGCCACAAAGCCCATGCCCGAGCGTGTGCCCGCAGCGCCTGTCCAACTGACTGTGCAATCCATGTGGATCTCCTGAAGCAATACGAAAAAATCACGAAAACCAACCTGTATTTTCTCATGCCCAGCCCAGGAATTTGGAAATTTCGTGCTTTAATAAGCATCTTATTTGATGTTTAATTGATCTTGAGGTGTACCATGAGTACGGTTTTATCGCAATTCGCTGTCAGCGTGACTGAGCTAAAACGCAACTACGCGGGCGTGCTGAAACAGGCCGACGGCGCCCCCATTGCCGTGCTCAACCACAACCGCCCCGAGGCTTACCTGCTTCCCGCCAGCCACTACGAGCGGCTCATGCAGTACCTGGAAGACCTGGAAGACGCCAAACTGGTACGCGAGCGCAGCAATGGGCCGTTTGTCGAAGTCAAGTTTGATGACCTTTAAGCTGCGTTTTCACGAGCAAGCGTGGCGCGACTGGCAACAACTCGACGGCAGTGTGCGCGAGCCATTCAAGAAAAAACTGATGGAGCGGCTGGAGCAGCCACGAATACCCGCAGCGGCGCTCAGAGATCTGCCCAACTGCTACAAAATCAAATTGCTCGCGCTGGGCTACCGGCTGATTTACCGTGTCGATGACGCTGAAATTTTTGTGACCGTCATTGCCACTGGCAAACGCGACAAGAACAAGGTGTACCGTACGGCACAACAACGTCTCTGATATTCACTTCTCAATCACCATGAAGCCTGCCGTGCGGACACCCCGCCTCCAACCCGCCGATTACCTCAAAAAAATCCTGACCGCCCGCGTTTATGACGTGGCGGTGGAGTCGGCTTTCACACCCGCCAAGGCCCTGAGCCGCCGTCTGCACAACAAGGTGCTGCTCAAGCGGGAGGACCAGCAGGCGGTGTTCAGCTTCAAGCTGCGCGGTGCCTATAACAAGATGGCGCAGCTCACGCCGGAACAGCTGGCGCAAGGCGTGATTTGCGCCTCGGCCGGCAACCACGCCCAGGGCGTGGCGCTGAGCGCGCACCGTCTGGGCTGCCGTGCCGTGATCGTGATGCCCACCACCACACCGCAACTCAAGATCGAGGCCGTGAAGGCGCTGGGCGGCGAGGTGTTGCTGCACGGCGAGAGTTACTCTGACGCCTACACCCACGCCGTCGCGCTAGAAAAAAAACAAGGCCTGACCTTTGTGCACCCGTTTGATGACCCGGACGTGATTGCCGGGCAGGGCACGATTGCGATGGAGATGCTGCGCCAGCACCAGGGCCCGCTGGATGCGGTGTTTGTGGCCATTGGCGGCGGCGGGTTGATTGCGGGCGTGGCCAGCTACATCAAGGCGGTGCGTCCTGAGATCAAAGTCATCGGCGTGCAGATGAACGACTCCAACGCCATGATTCAGTCGGTCAAAGCGGGCAAGCGCGTGACGCTGACCGATGTGGGGCTGTTCTCCGACGGCACGGCCGTCAAGCTGGTGGGCGAGGAGACCTTTCGCCTGACGCGCCAACTGGTGGACGAATTCATCGAGGTGGACACCGACAGCGTGTGCGCCGCCATTAAAGACATTTTTGTGGACACGCGCAGCATCGTGGAGCCCGCCGGGGCGCTTGCGGTGGCGGCCATCAAACAGTACGTGGCCCAGCACAAAACCAAGGGCCAGACCTATGCCGCTATTTTGTGCGGTGCCAATATGAACTTTGACCGACTGCGCTTTGTGGCTGCCCGCTCCGAGATTGGCGAGGAGCGCGAAGCGCTGTTTGCGGTGACCATCCCGGAGGAGCGCGGTAGCTTTCGGCGTTTTTGCGAACTGATCGGCGACTTGCCCGCCCTGGGTGGCGTGAAAACCCCGCGCCATGTGACCGAGTTCAACTACCGCATCAGTGATTCAAAACAGGCCCATGTGTTTGTGGGCCTGACCACCAGCAACAAAGGCGAGAGCAGCAAAATCGCCGCCAACTTGCACAAGCACGGTTTTGAGGCGCTGGACCTCACGCATGACGAGCTGGCGCAAGAGCACATCCGCCACATGGTGGGTGGCCACTCCGCTTTGGCGCAAGATGAACGCCTGCTGCGCTTTGAGTTCCCCGAACGGCCCGGCGCGTTGATGAAATTCCTCAGCCTGATGCGCCCGGGCTGGAACATCAGCCTGTTCCACTACCGTAACCACGGCGCGGACTACGGCCACATCCTCGTCGGCCTGCAAGTACCGCCCGCCGATACGGCTGCCTTTGCCAAGTTCTTGACCGCACTGGGCTACCCTTATGTCGAGGAAACCCAAAACCCGGCTTACCGACTCTTTTTACAGACAGGAAAATCATGACCTTTGAAATGATCCAAGTCCGCACCGAGGCCGACAAAGTCGGCGTCATTACCCTGAACCGCCCCAAACAGCTCAATGCCCTGAACGACCAGCTCATGGACGAGCTGGGCACGGCGCTCAAGGCGTTTGACGCTGACCCGGCCATTGGCTGCATGGTGATCACCGGCAGCGAAAAAGCCTTTGCCGCCGGGGCCGACATTGGCGCCATGGCCACCTACAGTTTTGCCGACGTGTACAAGGGCGACTACATCACGCGCAACTGGGAGCAACTGCGCAGCATCCGCAAACCGGTGATTGCGGCGGTCAGCGGCTTTGCCTTAGGCGGCGGCTGTGAGCTGGCCATGATGTGCGACTTCATCATCGCGGCGGACAACGCCCGCTTTGGCCAGCCGGAGATCAAGCTCGGCATCATCCCCGGTGCCGGTGGCACGCAACGCCTGCCGCGCGCGGTGGGCAAGGCCAAGGCCATGGACATGGCGCTGACCGGGCGCATGATGGACGCGACCGAGGCCGAACGCGCCGGGCTGGTGAGCCGTGTGGTGCCGTTGGATCAGCTGATGACCGAGACGCTGGGCGCGGCCTTGATGGTTTGTGAGTACTCACAAATCGCCACTATGGCGGCCAAAGAATCGGTGAACCGCGCCTTTGAGAGCAGCCTGAACGACGGTGTGATGTTTGAGCGCCGCTTGTTTCACGCCTTGTTTGCCACCGCCGACCAGAAGGAAGGCATGGCCGCCTTTGTGGCCAAGCGCAAGGCGGTGTTTGAACACCGCTGAAAGGTGCCGGATGCCCGCCTGCGCGGGAATGACGCGGACAGAAGTGCCGCTATAATGACGACCTTCGGTGATATAGCTCAGTTGGTTAGAGCGCAGCATTCATAATGCTGATGTCGGTGGTTCAAATCCACCTATCACCACCAAAACACCTAAAAGCCACTGCCTCACACGGTGGCTTTTTACATTGACCACCAGCCTCTGGATGTACCCATGAACCGCTGTTTATCTCTTTTGGGCTTGGCTGCGGCTTTGTTCGCCACGCCGGCGATCGCGCAAGACCTGACCCAACGCATTCCACCCATGGCGGCCAACGCCAAACGCGGCGAGTTGGTGGTGACGATGCCGCCCGAGATATTGCTCAACGGCCAGCCTGCACGCCTCTCACCTGGGGCGCGGATTCGGGGACCTAACAACCTGCTGGTGCTCTCAGGCACCGTGGTCGGCCAAGCGCTACAGGTGCGCTACCTGCTGGACACTTCAGGGCTGGTGCATCAGGTCTGGATCCTGAACGACGCCGAACTGAAAGACAAGCCATGAGCAAAAAAGTATTCATCAAAACCTTTGGTTGCCAAATGAACGAGTACGACTCGGACAAGATGGCCGATGTGCTGCAGGCCGCGCAGGGCTACGAGAAAACACTGCTCGTCGAAGAAGCCGATTTGATCCTCTTCAACACCTGCTCGGTGCGTGAAAAGGCACAAGAAAAAGTCTTCTCTGACCTGGGCCGGGTGAAAAAATTCAAGAAAAAAGGCGCGCTGATCGGCGTGGGCGGCTGCGTGGCCAGCCAAGAAGGTGCGGCCATCATTGCGCGCGCGCCTTATGTGGACGTGGTGTTTGGCCCGCAAACCCTGCACCGCCTGCCTGATTTACTGACGCAGCGCGGCTTGCAAAACCGCCCGCAGGTGGACATCAGCTTTCCCGAGATCGAGAAGTTTGACCATCTGCCCCCCGCCAAGGTGGACGGCGCCACGGCCTTTGTCAGCATCATGGAGGGTTGCTCCAAATACTGTAGTTACTGCGTGGTGCCTTATACCCGTGGGGAAGAGGTGAGCCGCCCGTTTGAGGACGTGCTGGCGGAGGTGGCCGGGCTGGCCGATCAGGGCGTGAAAGAGGTGAACCTGCTGGGCCAAAACGTCAATGCCTACCGCGCCCGCATGGTGGGTGACGACTCAGCGCTGTCGGGCGAGATGGCGGACTTCGCCACGCTGCTGGCCTATGTGGCCGAGATCCCCGGCATTGAGCGCATCCGCTACACCACCAGCCACCCCAATGAGTTCACACCGTCGCTGATTGCGGCTTACGACACCCTCCCCAAACTGGTGAGCCACCTGCATCTGCCGGTGCAACACGGCTCAGACCGCATCTTGATGGCCATGAAGCGCGGCTACACCGCCATGGAGTACAAATCCACGGTGCGCAAACTGCGCGCCATTCGCCCGGACATGGCTTTTAGCAGCGATTTCATCGTAGGGTTTCCCGGCGAGACCGAGGATGATTTCAGCAAGATGATGAAACTGATTGACGATGTGGGGTTTGACAACTCATTCAGCTTCATCTTCAGCCCGCGCCCGGGCACACCGGCGGCCAATCTGGCGGATGACACGCCGCACGCGGTCAAACTCAAACGGCTACAGCACCTGCAAAGCGTGCTGGAGGTCAACATCAAAGCCATCAGCCAAAGCCGCCTGGGCACGGTGCAGCGCATTCTGGTGGAAGGGCCCTCCAAGTGGGACGCCAATGAACTGATGGGTCGCACCGAGTGCAACCGGGTGGTGAACTTTAAAGCGCCTGAGCAGGTTCAATTCTCCCAGCTGAGGGGACAATTGGTGGATGTGACCATTACCGAGGCACTGCACTACAGCTTGCGGGGCGAAGTGATGGTGCGCGAAACCGCACTGACCT
>JAYVPU010000114.1:0-2028 GCA_043757205.1 Comamonadaceae bacterium
GCCTTCGAGCTTTTTCAAATCGCTAAATGAACCCGCTGGCACCGCACCGGTTGGCCACGGCACCTCCTGCACCATGGCCGGGGTCAGCGGTGCCCCGAGCTCTAGATCGCGCAGGGCGACGATGACCGGTGTTGTATTTTGAGCCGCTTCCTGCCCCACCCACCTGGCGGCCAAAATGACGGCGGCAACACCTGCTATCAGAGATAACAGGATCATGACAATTGCGCGTGTGCTTCTCATTTTTTACTCCTGGATTTGGTTGCTTCGAACGGTTTGCTCTGGTGTCTGATCACCCACGCCAAAGTACAACTTCCACGCCCACTCGATCATGGCCGGGGTGAGACTGGGTAACTGCCCCAAGTAGAGCGCGCGATCCCTGATCTTGCTGATGACGTCATACGGAATGCAGGGCAGGTAATCCTGCTCGTAAGACGGATGCAGCCCATCAATCATGTAGTCAACCGTTGCCGTGTCGAACTCCACCCCCACACGTTGGCAAGCCTGCGCAATCACTTCGCGGTAACCCTCTTTGCTGAGCGCACCGATCAGAATTTTGTAACCCAGTCGTCGAGAGAAGGCAGGGTCCGTCAGTTCATCGGGCGACAGATTGGACGAAAAAATCACGGTTGCATCAAAAGGCACTTCAAACTTCCCGCCTGTGTGCAGGGCGAGGTAATCCACGTGGCGGTCAAGGGGAACGATCCACCGGTTCAACAGGTCGCGCGGGCTAATGCGTTGACGCCCCAGGTCATCCACGACAAAGATGCCGTTATTGGCCTTGATTTGCGGCGGTGCCACATACAAGCGGCTCACAGTGTCAAACTCAAGGTCCAGCATCTGCAAGGTGAGCTCACCGCCGGTAATAACCACAGGGCGTTCGGTGCGCACCCAGCGCCCGTTTGTCATCGCATCACGACTCAGTCGCTGCTCTTTCTCAGCGGGGCCTTCGACCAGCCGGTGAACCATGGGGTCAAAAACCTGAATGACTTCGCCATCGACATAAATGGCGTGCGGCACCCAGATGTGACCATGAAGTGATTTGACCAAGTGTTCGGCCAGATAGGTCTTGCCGACACCGCTGGGGCCATGAAGGTAGATGGCCTTGCCGGAGTTAAGGGCGCTCCCCAAATTGGGCAGCATGTCCTCGTCAATCACCATGTTACCCATCGCACTTTTGATCCGTGTGGCCGTCGTGGGTTGCAGGCGAAGGCTTTGATCACGCACCATTTTTGTATATTCGGCCAGCATGACCGGTGCCGGGCCAACATACTGGCATTTCTCAAAAGCGAGCTTGGCCTGCTTTTGTCCCAATTCAGTCAACGTGTAGCTCACATCACCTTCAACTTCACCACGGCGCGGAACCTCGACCAGACGCAGTGTGCGCATATGGGTGAGCAAGGCGTCAACACGGGACGCGTTCAAGCCCAGACGCTGCGAGATTTCAAACAAGCGCAACTCACCAACGCGGGCAAAGTGGCGCGACAGCAAATCCACCAGAAATGCTTCGGGCAAGCCTTTGGCAGCGACATCATCGCTGCGAAGTTGGCCCACAGCGGGCAGGCGGATGACGGCACCGGTGGCTGTTTGATGTTGTTGCATGACTGACATGGCCTTCCTTCCTGTGTTGGGTTCGAAATTTGCCTCAAAAGCTGATCAAGGGCGAGCCGCCACTGAGGCGCCAATAGGCATACGCCAACAACCCACCCGCAAAGGCCAGGGCCTAGGGCATCCGGTCGGCCGACTGGGTGGCTGGATCAAACATTGAAACCCCGTACACCATGCCGCTGAGTGCCAGTTTGACGTTGCCCAAGACCCGAAAAACGTTGCGCTTGTAAGCCATACGAATCACAGCAAGCATCCCGCCCGCAATGAGCACGAACAACGCCAGGCCAATGACCTCTGCCGGCCCAACAAAGGCCCCCAAAGCTGCCAAGAGCTTGACATCCCCTGCGCCCATAGAGCGCAAGAAATAAAAGAGTAAAAATGTGGAAAAACCAACCAGCACCCCCAGCAAGGACTGGGATGCAC
>JAYVPU010000115.1:0-7768 GCA_043757205.1 Comamonadaceae bacterium
CGGCCAGGACGCATCGCGCAGCGCGCCCTGATCCAGCAGCCAGCGGCCCACACTTTTGTAGGGCTGCTCGTTGGAGCCCGCAAAGGCCACGCGAATCAAACGCTGCGTGCCATTGGCCTCGGTGACGCGCACGCGCCCCGAGCCCTGAATTTGCAACACCAACGCATCCACCGGGCTGGCCAGGTAGGCAATCTCGCGCCCGCGCAGCAAGGCCTGCACGGCGGGCTGGGTGTCGATTTCCTGGCGCGTGTACCAGGGCTTGCGCTGCGCCAGGTTGGCGGGCGGGCGGTACAGCGGCACGGCGAACTCAGACGTCGCTATCCGTGAGCCTCCCAGCACCGGCTCGTAGTAGCCGGTGAGCAGGCCTTGCGAATCACCTGCACCGCCTTGCAAGGCATCCACCCGGTAGGGTTGCAGGCGCGCCATCATCCAGTTGCGTTGCTCGTCGCCTTGCCCCAAGCTCAAGCGCCGAACCTCAGCACACAGGGGTGCAAACGTGGGGCCGGGGCGCTCGCAGCTTTTGAGCCAGGCGTTCCAGGCTTCATGCAAGGGGTCGTCCTGCCAGCCGGGCAACTCGCTCCAGGCGACAGGCGTCCAGCGGCTACGGGCTTGCAAGCGCACCGGGCCTTGCGCGGTAGCGCCTTCAGCTACAGGTGGAAAAGCCGCGGACGTAGGCGCCGTGCTGGGAATCGGAGCGAACGGCGCCCGCGATTGCAGTGGCACACCCCCGCAGGCCGCCAGCATTCCTACAATGCAGCCCACCCCAACCCATTTCAGGAGATCGTTCATGGGTCTGATTTTGCTTGAAGCGCTAGGCGCACTCGTCCTGCTCGTCGTGATCGTCTGGTGGACCATGTTCTCAGGGCGCGACAAGGGGGAATTGCCTGAGGCAAAACCAGAAACTAAAGCAACCTCAAAACCGCCACAAGGATGAACCGACAGTGACCTCATCGCAATTTTCCCCCACACCCCCTCTGGTCATCGACTTTCACGCCCACATGCTGGAGCGCGAGGTCTTTGAAGCCTCCACCAACCGCACGGTGTTCACCGGCTTTGGTGCCACCCCGGCGGCGGCCCCACGCCCCGGTGCGGTGAGCCTGATGGCACGCATGTTGGACCCGTTGGCCGAGATCGCCGACATGGACGCGCGCGGCATTGACATGGCGGTGGTGACGGCCAGCACGGTGTTGCAAGGCACGTCGTGGGCCGACCCGCAAACTGACTTGGCACTGTGCCAACGCTGCAATGACCAAGCGGCCGATTGGGTGGCGCAGCACCCAACGCGCTTTATTGGCAGCATGGTCTTGCCGATGCAGGACGTGACGCTGGCTTTGGCTGAACTGAAGCGTACTTTTGACATGGGCTTGCGCGTGGTCAACCTGCCCTCCAGCACGCACGGCGTGTACCTGGGTGAACCGGTGTTTCACCCTTTTTGGGCCGAGGTGCACGCGCGTGGCATCACCGCCTGGATTCACCCCGAAGGGGTGCGCGACCCGTGGTTTCAACGCTATGCACTGTGGAACTCATTAGGCCAATCCATCGAAGAAGCCAAGTGCATGGCGTCACTGATTTACGAAGGTGTGATGACAACGTTTGCGGGCATCAAAATCGTGATGGCGCATGGCGGTGGCTACTTCCCGCACTACATGGGGCGGCTAGACCGCAACACCGTCAACCGTCCCGACACCGTGCGCCATATGGAGGGCAAGACGCCGAGCGACTTCTTGCGCCACTTCTACTACGACTCCTGCGTGTACGACCCCGAAGTGCTCAAGGTGCTGATCCAGCGCGTGGGCGTGGATCGCATCGTGATGGGCAGTGACTACCCGGTGGGTGAGCAAGACCCGGTGGCTTGGCTGCGCGGCGCGGGCTTGAGCGGTGATGATTTGGCCGCTGTGGCCGGGGGGAATGCGGCGCGGTTACTGAACCTTACTCCGGCAACTTGATCTGCGACTTCTGCGCAACCATTCCCCAACGCGCCAAATCTGAGCTGAGCAACTGGGCCAGCTCTTGCGCACTGCCACCGGCTGCGGTGACTTGTGTTGCGGCCATTTGTGCGGCGACTTCGGGTAACTTGACGATACGGTTGATCTCCGCCTCTAGCCGCTGCACCACCTCAGCCGGTGTGCCTGTGGGGGCGAAGATGCCCGTCCAGTAACGAAAGCCCAAATCTGGCAAACCGATTTCGGCCATGGTGGGCACGTTGGGCAGGGCGGGCAAGCGCGCGGGTGCCGTCACAGCCAACGCGCGCACATGGCCTGCGGCGATAGCGCGCGTGGCCGGGCCGGTGTCCACCATGGACATCAGCAAGTCACCCGCCATCAGCGCGGTGATCGTCTCGCTCATGCTTTTGTACTGGATGAACTCGCCCGGCGTTTCGGTCTTGAGGCGAAACAACTCGGACGCAAACTGAAACGCCGGGCCCGAGCCGCCGTAGTTGGACTTGGCCGGGTTGGCCTTCATGTAGGCCACCAGTTCCGGCACGCTGGTGATGGGCAACTTGGCATTGACCAGCAGCACCAGCGGAAAGGTGGCCACAAGAGAGACCGGCGCAAAATCTTGGGTGGGCGAGTAGCGCAGCTTGGGCACCAGCAGCGGCGTGAACACCATATTGCCAATGGGGCCGAGCAGCAAGCTATAGCCATCCGCTGGGGCTTTGGCGACGAACTCGGTGGCAATGATGCCGCCCGCACCCACCTTGTTTTCAACGATGACCGATTGGCCTAGCGCCGTGGACAAACGCGGGCTGATGATGCGCGCCAGCGTGTCCATGCCGCCGCCTGCGCCCTGGCCCACCACCAGGCGAATGGGCTTGGTGGGGAAGCTCTGCGCGTGCAGGGTTTGCCAAGGCACCAGCAAGGCCAACAACACAAGTGCGAGGGGTGAGATTTTAAAAAAATGCATGGGCTATTTTTAAGCCAAGCATCACGCCCGTGGCAGAGGGAAAACCTGCCTTGACAGCGGCAGTCTTATTGGTGACATTGCTCCATCTTTCTTGATTTGGAGTTGTCGATGGGTCTGCGCTTTATGGAACACATTTTGATCCTCACGCACGACCCCGAGGCCACGCGCGATTGGTTTTGCGACAACCTGGGTTTTCGCAGCGGCGACCACCCGGACTTTGGCTTCCCCGTGTACTGGCTCTACATCGGCGCGCAAGACGTGCTGCACATCGGCAAGGCGCGCCACTCCGCGCACCAAGAAAGCTACCTCCAAACCCCGAGCGACCAAGCCGGGCACGACTACTCGGCCGCCGGTGCGCCGGGTTCGGGGCGCATCGACCATGTGTGCTTTAACTGCGACGGCATCACCGAATTTGTCGAGCGGCTGACGCGCAACGGCATTGCCTTTAGCGAGCGCAAAGCGCACAACTCCGACCTCTACCAACTCTTCATGCGCGAGCCGATCAACGGCATCAAGGTCGAGCTCAACTTCACCGCTGAAGAAGCGGTGCGCGCAGGGCGCGTGGCCAGCTGGACGGACGCAGGCGCGCGCCCCACGGGGCAAGCGGCATGAGCGCACCCTATATCCCCCAAATCCGCCTTTACCAAGACTGGCTGCGCGATCAACGAGGCCTGCGCTTTGCCGACTACGACGCGCTGTGGCGCTGGTCCACCACCGACCTCGACGCTTTCTGGCAAAGCGTGTGGGACTACTTTGACCTGCAGTCCCTCACACCGCATAGCACCGCCTTGGCGCTCAACCGCATGCCCGGTGCGGTCTGGTTCCCGGGGGCGCAGGTCAACTACGTGCAGCAGGTGTTTCGCCACGTGGCGGCGGCGCACGCCGCAGGCCTGCCCGCGCTCATCAGCCACAACGAGAAAAGCCTGAGCACAGGCCTGCCCGCGCGTGAGCTGAGCTGGCCCGCTTTGCGCCAGCAAGTCGCCTCGCTGGCCCTGCACCTCAAACGTCAAGGCCTGCAACCCGGCGACCGTGTGGCCGCCTACCTGCCCAATATTCCCGAGGCCATGGTGGCCTTTCTGGCGGTGGCCAGTCTGGGAGCCGTGTGGAGCATTTGCGCGCCCGACATGGGCACGGCCGCCGTGCTGGACCGCTTTCGCCAGATTGAGCCCAAGGTGCTGATCGCTTGCGACGGCGTGCGCTACGGTGGGCGCGACATGGACCGGCGCGATGTGGTGGCCGAGTTGTGCGCGGCGCTGCCCACGGTCACGCACCTGATCGTGCAAAGCAACTTGGGTTTGCCTGAGATTGCTATTAAATCAGAAGCTGATTACGCCGAATTTCAAAGGGCTGCCGGTCAAAATGATGCTGAAACGGTGAGCTATGAGCCCCTCTGGCTGCCGTTTGACCACCCGCTGTGGATCGTCTATTCCAGCGGCACCACCGGCCTGCCCAAACCCATCGTGCACGGCCACGGCGGCAGCATGATCGTGGCGCTGGCGCTCAAAGTGCTGCACAACGACATTGGCTGTAGCTACGCCGACAACTCACGGGGCGAGCGCTACCACTGGTACAGCTCCACCGGCTGGGTGATGTGGAACGCGCAGATGGCCGGCCTGCTCAACGGCACCACCTGCTGCCTATTTGACGGCAACCCCGGCGGGGCCACGGTGGACGCGGCAGGCCAGAAAATCGCGCCCGACTGGGGCACGCTGTGGCGCTTTGGCGCGGACGTGCGCGCCAGCTTTTTCGGGGCCGGTGCGGCCTTCTTTGCCAACTGCATGAAGGCCGACATTGACCTTAGCCAATGCGGCGACCTGAGCCGTGTGCGCGCCCTGGCCAGCACCGGCTCACCACTGAGCGAAGAGGTGCAGAACTGGGGGACGGCGCAGTTTGAACGCCTCCATCAGTCAGCCTCCGTTCGGGCTGAGCTTGTCGAAGCCAGTCCTTCGACAAGCTCAGGACGAACGGAAGTAGGCATCTGGTGGTGCAACATCTCCGGGGGCACTGACTTTGCTGGGGCTTTCATCGGCGGCAATCGCGAACTAATAGCCATCCCCGGTGAAATGCAATGCCGCCTGCTGGGCTGCGCCGTCGAGGCCTGGAACGAGCAAGGCCAGCCCGTCATCGGCGAGGTCGGCGAATTGGTCTGCACCCAACCCATGCCGTCCATGCCCTTGTACTTTTGGGGCGACACCGATGGACGGCGTTATTTGGGCAGCTACTTCGACATGTACCCCGCAGGCCAGGGTCGCCTACCCGGCGGCGGCGATGCAGGCCCCGAGGCCGGGCCGGTCTGGCGCCACGGCGACTGGCTCAAGCTCATCCCCCACAAAGGCTATAGCAGCTGCGTCATCTATGGCCGCAGTGATGCCACCATCAACCGCCACGGCCTGCGCATGGGCACCAGCGAGCTGTACAGCGCCGTCGAAGCCCTGCCCGAAGTGCTGGACGCCATGGTGGTTGATCTGGAGTACCTGGGGCGCGAGAGCTACATGCCCTTGTTCGTGGTGCTGCGTGAAGGCATCACCCTGGACGCCGCCCTGCGCGCCCAACTCAACACCGCCATAAAAACCGCCTTGTCCCCCCGCTTCGTCCCCAACGACATCTTTCAAGTGCCCGAAATCCCGCGCACGCTCACCGGCAAGAAGCAGGAACTGCCAATCAAGAAACTGCTGCTAGGCCAACCCATCGACAAGGTGCTGAACCGTGATGCGATGGCGAACGCGGGGTGTCTGGACTGGTATGTGGCGTTTGCCCGGGCGCGAGCGGCGTAGGAGTCAAACTACAATCCCGGCATGACTTTCTCCTCCATTTCAGCCCTCTCCCCGCTCGACGGCCGCTACGCCGCCAAACTCGCCCCCTTGCGTCCCTTGATGAGCGAGCAGGGCTTTATGCACCGCCGCGTTCAGGTCGAAGTGGCTTGGTTCATCGCCCTGAGTGATGCGGGATTTACTGAATTCAAGCCACTCTCACCCGGAGCACGCACTTACTTACTCGCTTTGGTCAAGAATTTTTCCGAAGCGGATGGCATGGCCATCAAAGAAATTGAAAAGACCACCAACCACGACGTCAAGGCGGTGGAGTACTGGATCAAGTCCAAATTTGAGGCCCGCACCGAGCTGGAAAAAGCCGCCGAGTTTGTGCACTTCGCCTGCACCAGCGAAGACATCAACAACACCAGCCACGCCTTGCAATTGCGCTCGGCCCGTGATGTGGTGCTGATCCCGGCGCTGGACCGTTTGGTGCTCAAGCTGCGCGAGATGGCACATCAATTTGCCGAGGTGCCCATGCTCAGCCGGACCCACGGCCAGACCGCCAGCCCGACCACCGTGGGCAAAGAAATCGCCAACGTGGTGGTGCGCTTGCAAGGCGCGTTGAGGCGCATTGCCGCCGTCAAAATCACCGCCAAGATGAACGGTGCCGTGGGCAACTACAACGCCCACCTGGCCGCCTGGCCTGAGTTTGACTGGGAGGGCTTTAGCCGCCATGTGGTGGAAACTCCCCAGCCACTGGGACTGGGCCTGGCTTTTCAGCCCTTCAGCACGCAAATTGAGCCGCACGACTACATGGCCGAGCTGTTTGATGCCGTGGCCCGCACCAACACCATCTTGATCGACCTGTCGCGCGACATCTGGGGCTATGTCAGCCTGGGCTACTTCAAGCAGCGCCTCAAGGCGGGCGAGATTGGCTCGTCCACCATGCCGCACAAAGTGAACCCGATCGACTTCGAGAACGCCGAGGGCAACCTGGGCCTGGCCAATGCCCTGCTGCGCCACCTGAGCGATAAGTTGCCCATCTCCCGCTGGCAGCGCGACCTGAGCGACTCCACCGTGCTGCGCAATATGGGTGTGGCCCTGGGCTACGCCGTGCTGGCGTATCAGTCCCTGGGCACCGGCCTGGGCAAGCTCGAACTCAACGCCGACGCCATTGCCGCCGACCTGGACGCCTCTTGGGAAGTGCTGGCCGAACCGATTCAAACGGTGATGCGTCGTTTTGGCGTGCAAGGCGCTTACGAGAAGCTCAAGGAAGTCACCCGTGGTCAGACCGTGACCGCGCAGGCCCTGCACCAGCTGATCCAAGATCTTGAGATCCCTGAGGCCGACAAAACACGCCTTCTAGCCATGACGCCGGCCAGCTACATTGGCCAAGCGGCGGAGTTGGCAAAGCGGGTTTGACTTGATGGCGTTGGAACAGCCATACCTACTGAAGTGGACCCCAGAGTCAGGACTGACTTGATGTCAGTCTAAGTTGCACTCGACTTCTCACCGCTGGAAGTCTTGCGAACCTCCTGCGGGGTTTGATTTCCCAGAGACTGGTGCGGGCGCTCTGCGTTGTAGAAGGCAAAGTATTTTGTCAGTCCAATCAGAAGCTCGCCCATTGTGGCGTAGCCGTTGAGGTATACGTCTTCGTGTTTGAAGCTCCTCCAAAGCCGCTCACGAAGATGTTGTCATACGCCCGTCCCCGACCATCCAGGCTTACTTCAAGCACACAGCTGGCGGAGTTATGCAGAGTTTCCTTAACAAAGCCTGCGCACCGTTCGATTGCCGGTTATGTGCGTCAGCAGACAGACAACAAAAGGCAGACCTCGTAAAACTTAGTCGACATGGCTCTGGCGCAATGTCTGCAGCATGGGAATGCGTTCTCGTTAAGGATGCTGTGAATATTCGAAACAGTCTTACCTATCAGGGGGTTATATGAAAATCCACCGGCCCTTCATTGGTTTATGCCTTGTTGCGCTTTTGAGCGCTTGCGGAAGTGGAGGTGGAGGTGGCACTGCTGCACCCAGCGGACCAGTCGCTTCAACGCTGTCGTTCCCGCTGAAAAGCGCGTATAGCGCGATGATTGCCAATGGTGCAACCAGAAC
>JAYVPU010000116.1:0-2018 GCA_043757205.1 Comamonadaceae bacterium
CAAAATTTTGTTGAGTTGGTCACGCGTCTTGAGAATCTCACGCGCGTGAATTTCAATCTCGGTCGCCTGGCCCTGCGTGCCCCCCAAAGGCTGATGAATCATCACCTTGGAGTTAGGCAGCGTAAACCGTTTGCCCTTGGCACCAGCGGCCAGCAAAAATGCGCCCATGCTGGCGGCCATGCCAATGCACAGCGTGGAGATATCGGGTTTGACAAAGTTCATCGTGTCAAAAATCGACATACCTGCACTGACGGAGCCACCGGGTGAGTTGATGTAGAGCGAGATGTCCTTCTCGGGGTTTTCACTCTCCAAAAACAACAACTGTGCCACCACCAGATTGGCCGTCTGGTCATTGACCGGGCCGACCAAGAAAATGACGCGTTCTTTGAGCAGGCGCGAGTAGATGTCATACGAGCGCTCGCCCCGACCAGACTGCTCAATCACCATCGGGATCATGCCCAGGGCTTGTGTTTCCATTGCACTGTTACGAAAATTCATATGAGTTCCTCATCGGTTGAAAACAGCGCTACTTTAGCGAAATATCGAATTACGCTTGACCCATCAACTCGTCAAAAGAAATCGCCTTCTCGCTGACCTGCGCTTTGGACAACACAAACTCGGTGACGGCGTTTTCCACCACCATGCCTTCCACATCGGCCATGCGGCGGTTGTCGCCGTAGTACCAACGCACCACGTCTGCTGGTTTTTCATAGCTAGCGGCGAGCTCGTCAATGTGGGCCTTGATGGCTTCGGGCGTGGCTTGCAACTGGTTGGCACGCACCAACTCGGCCACCACCAGCCCTAAGCGCACGCGGCGCTCGGCTTGGGGGATGAAAATATCTGAGGGCAAGGGTGCTTTGTCAGCGTCCTTGATGCCGCGCTGCTTGAGCTCGGCGCGTGCGCCTTCGGTCAGACGGTCCACCTCAGACTGCACTATGGACTTGGGCAAGTCCAGCTCAGCCTTAGCCACCAGGGCGTCCATGACGGCCTGCTTGTTACGGGCCATCAGACGCGATTTGACTTCGCGCTCCAGGTTTTTGCGGATGTCGGTACGCAGCGCGTCCACCGTGCCATCGGCAATGCCCAGGGACTTGGCCAGCTCATCGTTCACCTCAGGCAGATGAGCGGCTTCCAGTTTGTTGATGGTCACCATGAAGTCGGCTGTTTTGCCAGCCACGTCTTTGCCGTGGTAGTCGGCCGGGAAAGCCAGGGGGAAAGTCTTGCTCTCGCCCGACTTCATGCCGAGCACGGCTTCTTCAAATTCTTTGAGCATCTGGCCTTCACCGACCAGGAACTGGAAGGCTTCGGCTTTGCCGCCAGCGAAAGGTTCGCCGTCGATTTTGCCCTCAAAGTCCACCGTCACGCGGTCTCCCGTTTGCGTGGCGGCGTCCATGGCGCGCTGGGCAAAGGTGCGGCGCTGCTTGCGCAGGATGTCCAGCGTCTTGTCGATGGCAGCGTCGCCCACGTCGGCAGAGATTTTCTCAACCGTGGCCGTGGCCAGATCACCGATTTTGACTTCAGGGTAGATTTCAAACACGGCATCAAACGCGACTTCACCTGCAGGCGCACCTTCTTTTTCGGTGATGCGGGGCTGGCCTGCCACGCGCAGCTTGGCTTCATTGGCGGCGGTGGCAAAAGCTTCGCCCACTTTGTCGTTCATGACTTCATAGTGCACCGAGTAGCCATAGCGCTGTGCCACCACGTTCATGGGCACCTTGCCGGGGCGAAAACCGTCCATCTTCACCGTTTTGGCCATGCGCTTGAGGCGCGAATCGACCTCTGACTGGATCACGGTCACGGGCAAGGTCAGCGTGATTTTGCGCTCCAGCTTCTCAAGGGTTTCAACGGTCACGGACATGGTTCACTCACTCCTAAAATAAAAATACAAGGCTGTGCGCTGGCGCTCAGCCGATTGCTCTAAAAAGATGGTGCGCGGGGGGGGACTCGAACCCCCACATCCTTGCGGACGTCAGGACCTAAACCCGAAATTCTACACCCCACCTCTAATGTCACTCAGA
>JAYVPU010000117.1:0-28304 GCA_043757205.1 Comamonadaceae bacterium
CGCATGCGCGCACGCGCCAAGGGCAAGGCTTCAACATCGCCGGGCTCCAGCTCCAGGCGCAACGAGGTCTCTCTTTGCCAATCGGCCATCAGCCTTACAGGCGGCGCTGGTATGTCGACCCGGCCTGTCAGCACGACATCGCTCACTCTCCGACTGCGCATGGCATCCCCACTCCAGAAATGGGACGTGAGGCGGTCCCGCACAGCGTGCGGTTGAGGGGGTGGGCTCATCTGGGCAGTGTAGTCAGAAGGTGGGGGTAGGTTGCCTTGCGAACAGACGGGCGGGCTTGGAGGGGCCAAGGTGTCAGTTCTCACTCAAGGAGAAGCACATGCTTGACTACGCAATATTGAAGCCCGAGGGCATCCTAGTGCTCACACCCCACGCGCCGCTGAGTCAGGCTGACTTCAGCGGACTCAGCGCGACCGTTGACGCCTATCTCTCGGACCATGACAAACTCCGTGGTGTATTGGTTCATTCGAAGGGGTTTCCAGGATGGGAGAACTTCGGCGGATTCACCGCGCACATGCACTTTGTCCGTGAGCACCACAAGAAGGTTGACCGCGTGGCCGTCGTGACGGACAGCCATTTCGCCGGCATCGCGGAATTGCTCGGCAAACACTTTGTGTCTGCTGAAGTCAAGCACTTTGCCTATGCCGACGACGCAAAGGCGCTGGACTGGTTGAAAGCCACTTGACCTCAACGCGAAGTCGCTCAGCCATGGGGTGTCGAGTTTTTTCTTGTCCTATGTTCGCTAGCGCACTAACCATTCCCAAGTGGCGATGTAAGGTCGTGTTCAACGATGCGCCTTGCCCAAAAGGCAGACTCCCCCACCATCACCGGAAGTCGCCAGACGGGGCAGGACTCGTAATAACCGCAATGGATCGTCCTACAAGGAGAACAACATGAAATCGTCGAGCATTATTTTGGCCACTGCCATTGTTTTCGTCGCAGGTGGCGCATTGGCACAAGCGCCCGGACCCACCGACGCGCAAATCGCCCACATTGTGGTGACGGCGAACCAAGTCGACATCAATGCGGGCAAGCTCGCCGGGGCCAAAGCCAGCAACAAGGAGGTCAAGGGCTTTGGCAAGGAAATGGTCACCGATCACACGGGCGTTAATAAGCAAGCTAGTGCTCTGGTCAAGAAGCTCAAGATAAAGCCAGAAGACAATCCCACCAGCAAGAGCCTCATGGCTGGCGGTGAGGCCAACCTCAAGAATCTCAAAACCCTGAAGGGCAAGGACTTCGACAAGGCCTACGTAGACAACGAGGTAACCTATCACCAGGCTGTGCTGGACGCCATTGATAAGACCTTGGTGCCGAATGCGAAAAATGAAGAGCTCAAGGGTCTGATTGTCAAGGTCCGTCCGGCTTTCGTCGAGCATCTCGATGCATGCCAAGATGATGCAGACATCGCTGAACAAATAAGCACGCGGACCTGCGTTAAGGGGCGATCATGATCGGTAATGCAAGAGCAGTTTGGCCGTCGCGGAAGGGTTCGTGCGTTGGCGTTCGCTCTGGTATGCGCCGGCGGCTTGCTGTTGTGCTTCGAGCCTGGCGCGTTTGCCGCTGGCAAGCCCGCAACGCACACAGTTGTGATTGAAGCGATGCTCTACGCGCCAAGCACGTTGACGGTGCAACGTGGCGACACGGTGATGTGGATCAATCAAGACCCGTTTCCTCACACGGTCACCGCAAAGGGTGGATTTGATTCGCACAACATCGCGGCCGGTCGCTCATGGACGTACACGGCGCGCACCCCAGGGGAGTGGATCTATATCTGCAAACATCATCCGACCATGAAAGGTGTTCTGAAGGTCGAATGACGCCGTCGCGTGTCAGGTCGGATGCCTGCGCGGCGTTGCTGAATTTTTTGGTCATGCTGTCTAGCGGTTCACATCAAACAGCGCCGCGCCTTTGCGCATCACGCTCTTGGCGATCACCCCCCTGTGGATTTCACTGGTGCCGTCGAAGATGCGGGCGTCGCGGTAGTAGCGTTCAATCGGCAGCTCTTTGCAAAAGCCCATGCCGCCGAAGATTTGCACCGCTCGGTCCACCACGCGGCCCAGGGTTTCGGCGGCGTGGACTTTGACCATGGCGATTTGTTCGCGGGCCTCCAGGCCCTGGTCTAGCATCCAGGCAGCGTAATAGACCATCCAGCGGGCGGCATTGATTTCGATCACGCTGTCGGCGATCTGCTGCTGCACCATTTGAAAGTCGCCGATCTTGGTGTTGAACTGTTGGCGCTCATTGGCGTAGTTCACCATCAGTTTGCACACATGCGTGGCCTTGCCCACGGCGCGTGCGCCCACCTGCGCCAGGCGCACCACGTTGAGCGCGCCCATGGCGAGTTTGAAGCCTTGGCCCTCAACGCCCAGTAGCGTGATGGGCTCCAACACCACGTTGTCAAAGAACAGCTCCACGTGCGGCGTGCCGCGCAGGCCCATCATCTTTTGGTCTTTGCCGACGGTGAAGCCGGGCAGGCCTTTGTCGACCATGAACATGCTGATTTCTTTCTCTCCAGTCTTGGCCGAGACGAGAAAGAAGTCGCTCCATTCGCCATCGCTGATGAAGTGCTTGCTGCCATTCAGCACCCACCGGCCTTGGGCGTTGCGCTTGGCATGGGTCTTGATGCCTGCCGCGTCCGAACCCGCACCGGGCTCGGTGATGGCGCAAGTGCGTGTGCCCGCCACAGCGGGCTTGAGCCAGCGCTCAATCTGCTCGCCTTTGCAGTGCAGCAGCGGCTCGTACACATTGCCAAAGGCGCGGCGAATGAGGATGTCGCTGGTGTGGCCGAATTGTTCTTCACACAAGATGCGATCCACATTCGACAAGCCACCGCCGCCCAGCGCGTCGGGCATGTTCATGCCGTACAGGCCCAGAGACTTGGCCTTCTCATAAATCGCTGTGGCTTTGGCCTTGGCCAAAAAGCCCGCGTTCTCGGTTTCGTCTTCCAGGGGTTTGAGTTCTTCTGTGATGAAGCGACGCACGGTGGCTATCATCATTTTTTGTTCGTCGCTCAGTGAAAAGTCCATGGTGGTTCTCGCTGTGAATCAAGCCGCATCATATTTGTGGAAAAATAGAACCATAGCCCAAGGAGACATCCGCATGATGGTTTCACGAGTCAAGATTTTGCACACGCTGAGCGCGGCAACACTTTTCGTTCTGGGTGCAACTTCAGCACACGCTCAAGCCTACCCCACCAAGCCGATACGCGTCATCGTGCCCTATGCGGCCGGGGGCTTCTCTGACCAAAGCTCGCGCGTCATTGCCGAGGCGCTTTCGCAAGAACTCAAACAACAACTGGTGATCGAAAACCGAGCCGGTGGCGGCGGGCGCATTGGCGTTGATGCCCTGAGCAAGATGGCCCCTGACGGCTACAGCCTGCTCTTGACCACCAACGGTACGCACACCTACATGGCGGTGACTGAAAAGGCTTTGAGCTACGACCCCATCAAAGACTTCACCCCCATCTCTTTGATCGGCTCTTACGGCCTGCTGATGGTGGTGAATCCGGCTGTGCCAGCGCGCACGGTGGGCGAGCTCATTGCCTACGCCAAGAGCAACCCCGGTAAGCTCAACTACGCCAGCTCGGGGCCGGGCAGCGGGCTGCATTTTGCGGGCGAGGTTTTCAAATCCATGGCCGGTATTGACATGGTGCACGTCCCCTACAAAGGCTCAGGCCCGGGCATGTTGGACGTACTTGCGGGCAACTGCCAGGTGATTTTTGCGGGTGAGGCCAAGCCCCACATCGACAGCGGCAAAGTGCGCTTGCTCGGCACCACCAGCGCCGCGCGTGACCCGCGCTACCCCAACGCCCTCACGATTGGTGAGGCCGGGTTAACTGGTTATGACTTGACGTATTGGGTGGGCTTGATGGCCCCCAAAGGTTTACCGGCGGACATCCAGCTCAAGCTCAATGCCGCCGTTAAGAAAATACTGACCGAGCCCCATGTGAAGAGACTCTTCGCCGATATGGGCTTGTCGCCCGTCGGCAGTTCGCCCGAGTATTTGGTGGATCAGATTCGCACAGAAACCGCCAAGCTCAGCGCCGTTGCGGCCAGCATTCCGGGTGGGATTAACTGACCTCAAGCCCCTGTGTACACCGGCGAAGGCTGGCTGAAAAAGCCTTCGAGCAGGTGGTACACCAGCGCAAAGTTTTTAGACCGCGTGCTGGTGTGGGCAATGCCGGGCATGACGATGAACTGCTTGTCGCCATTGGGTAGCTTGGCAAAGAAGTTGGTCAGGTCTTGCAGGCTGGCTATGCCGTCATACTCGCCGCGCATGATGAGCGTGGGCACCTTGAGTTTCTCTGGGTCGCACACGGGCAGGTTGGCTGACATGTCGATGTAGGTGCCGGTGGGCACAGACGTGTCCAGCGCCAGCACGGCGTCGGCAAAGGCGTCCACGATGGTCAGGTCGCTGGTGCCGGGATGGTCGCGGGTGAAGATGCTGCGGATCATGGCGCGGTCAATCGGGCGGCGGTTGCTAGCGCGGTAGGTGTCGAGTTTTTTCTTGCGTTCGGCCAGGGTGGGGCTGCCTTCACCCGTCCACACAAAGGCATCCAGCGCCAGACGCGACACGCGCTCCGGGTGGCGCTGCGCAAACAGGGCGGCACGCAGCGCGCCGGAGGAGGAGCCGTAAAACAAGGCTTTCTTGCTGCCCGATACCTTCAGGATGTACTCGCTCACCACCGTGATGTCGTCGGCCCCGTCGGAGATGGTGGCGTTCATGTTGCGGGTTTTGTCCGAACGGCCATAGCCCTCGCAGTCAAAACACCAGGTGTCGTATCCCAGGCGGGCAAACCAGTCCATGGTGGAGGATTCAATGCGCCCGGGGATTTGCAAGTCAAAAACGGGGGTGGATGAAACCGAGGAGCCGTGTACAAAAATTAGCGTGCCGCGAGAGGGCGCGGCGCTGGGGTTGCGCAGTTTTTTGTTCCACATGAACAAGCGCACGTCTTGGCCGGCCACCTTCTTGATGGCCCAGTGTTCTTTGCCGACGATTTCGGCCGAGGGTGCAGCACGGGTGGCTTGCGCGTTTGCCTCGGTGCTGCTCAGCACGGTTGTGGTGGCGGCCATGGCACCGAGTGCCGTGCTGGCCAGAAAGCCGCGGCGTGAGCCTTCGGGGGAGGTGTCTTGGGTGATGGGGTGTTGGGTCATTGCGTCTGTGTCTCTAGGGGTGGAATTTTTCTCATAGGCAGCTCGCAACGGGCTGTCAGAATGAAGAACGCTGAATGGTAGAAGCGCATCACAAAATCAGCATAGGGTTAAACCCTTGGGCGAGGTTTTGAGAGGGGGGAAGAGAGTTACATTCGGCAAAATTATTCTTGAAAGGTCTCACCATGAATATGCGTATTGCCATTGCCGCCTTGACGGGTCTGAGCCTTCTTGCCGGGTGCGCGAATATGCAAGCATCTCCCGGCAAGCGCGAGCTGATGTTGGTTGCCAATGATGAAAAACAGAGCTGGGATGATGCGGGCAAAGTCATCCTGGCCGACCCCGGCAAAGACACGGTGTCCATCATCGACATTGGCACCGATCCGCTGGCCCCCAAGATCATCGCCAACCTGCCCATCCCCAACACCATCGCTGGCCCGCCGGTGAATCTGGCCATCACGCCGGACGAGGGTTTGGCGCTGGTGGCTAACTCCATGAACATGGTCACGGAAAATGGCGTGCGCAAACTGGTGCCCGACAACCGCCTGTTTGTGATTGACCTGAGCGCCAACCCGCCCGTAGTCATCCAGACCCTGGCCGTGGGCAAGCAGCCTTCGGGCATGTCCATCAACGCGGCGGGCAACCTGGCCCTCATCGCTAACCGAACTGACAACTCCATCAGCGTGTTGCGCATCAGCGGCAAAAAAGTGGAGTTGATCGACACTGTGGTCATGGGCGAGCAGGTCGCGCACGTGCGCTTCACGCCAGACGGCAAACGCGCGCTAGCGGCCAAATTCCCGGGCCACAAAATTGCCATGCTCAATGTGGATGGCGAGAAGGTCACATACAACAAGCTCGATGTCACGGTCGGTCTGTGGCCGTATAACGTGGACGTCACGCCTGATGGCAAGCTCGCCTTGAGTGCCGACAACGGCAACGCGGGTGCATCCGACGGTCATGTGGACACGGTCAGCGTGATTGACATCGAGGCCAATCCGCCGCGCGTGATTGACAAAGTGGTGGTGGGAGATGCGCCCGAAGGTTTGGCCATCAGCCCCACCGGCAAGCTCGCGGTGGCCGTTTTGCTGCGCGGCACCAACGTGGCCAAGACGGCCTTCTTTTACAACCGCAATGCCACCGTGGTGGCGCTCAAAATCGACGGCAAAAAAGTCACGCGCAGCAACGAGGTGGAGGTGCGCGGCCTGCCCGAAGGCGCGGTGTTCAGCCAAGACGGGCGCTACATCTACGTGGGTAATTTCATGGACAGCGACATCTCCATCCTGCGCGTGGACGGCGACCAGATTGTGAACACCGGCAAGTCGCTGACTTTGCCGGGTCACCCCGCATCCATGCGTGGGCGCACACACTAAAAATCATCTTTAATTTTTGAGGAAGAAAGAATGCAAATCACAGTCGGAATTTTGGGCTTGGGCATCATGGGCTCGGCCATGTCGGGCAACATGCTCAAAGCGGGCTTTCGGGTCGTCGGCTTTGATGTGGACGCGGGGCGCTTGGCAGACTTCAAACAGGCGGGTGGCGAGATCGCCAGTTCACCGCGCGAGGTGGCCGAGAAGGTGGACATCATCGTCAGCGTGCTGCCCAGCGTCAAGGCCCTGGATGAGGGCATCACCGGCCTGCTGGCCTCGCGCCGCCAGGGTTTGATCTTGATCGAGTCCAGCACCTTGCCGATTGACGACAAAGAGCGCAACCGTGAGCGCTGCGGCACAACAATCACCATGCTGGACTGCCCCTTGAGCGGCACCGGTGCGCAGGCGCTGACCCGAGACCTGTCGGTCTATGCCAGCGGTGACGAAGCGGCGGTACTACGCTGCATTCCCGTGTTCGAGGGCTTTGCGCGCTCGCACCATTACGTGGGTGAATTCAACAACGGCAGCAAGATGAAGTTTGTGGCCAACCTGCTGGTGGCGATTCACAACGTCTCCACCGCCGAAGCCTTTGTGCTGGGCATGAAGGCGGGGCTCGACCCGGCCATGATTTATAAAGTGATTGGCGACGGCGCAGGCAGCTCGCGCATGTTCCAGGTGCGCGGCCCCATGATGGTAGAGGGCGTGTACGAGCCTGCGGGCATGAAGGTGTCGATCTGGCAAAAAGACATGAAGATCATCGCCGAGTACGCCACCAAGCTCGATTGCCCCACGCCATTGCTCGCCGCTTCAGCCGCCTACTACACCGCCGCCATGGCCAAGGGCCTGGGCAACCAGGATACGGCCGCCGTGTGCGACGTGCTGGAAGAGTGGGCGCGGCATTTGCGTGCGAGCACCAAAGCCGAATAAAGATCAAGGAATTCACAGTGAACTCAATTTCATTAGACCAAGCCAGACTCATCGCCGACGCGGCTCTCAAAAAGGGCCGTGCCCTCAACTTCGCCCCGCTCACCGTGGCCGTGCTCGACGCCGGAGGTCAGCTCAAGGTGCTGCTGCGTGAAGACGACTGCAGCCTGCTGCGCCCGGAGATTGCCATTGGCAAAGCCTGGGGCGTGCTGGGCATGGGCTTTGGTGGGCGCGAGTTGTCGCGCCGCGCCGAGAAAGTACCCACCTTCTTTACCGCTTTGAACGCCATGTCCAATGGCCGCATGGTGCCTGTCGCCGGTGGCGTGTTGATCCGCAATGCCGCAGGTCAAATCATTGGGTCTGTGGGCATCTCGGGCGACACGTCCGATAACGATGAGATCTGCTCGGTCGCGGGTGTGCAAGCCACGGGTCTGGTGCCGGATACCGGCAACCCCCTGGCATGAACGCAAACGCTGGCATGCTCACAGGCCGCGTCGCCCTGGTCACCGGTGCGGCACGCGGCATTGGCGCGGCCACCGTCCTAGCTCTAGCGCAAAGAGGCATTGCGTCCGTGCTCGCCGTGCGTGACCCGCAGACCGCGCAAACCGCTGCGAACGCCGTGACTGCCCTCGGTGTGGCGTGCCGAATCGAGGTCTGCGACGTGTCCGATTACGCCTCGGTGCAGCGCTGTGTGGCCAGTGTGCTCAAGGCCTGGGGACGCATCGACATCGTCATCAACAACGCAGGCCAGATCGAGCCACAAGCGCCGCTGGCTCAAACCGACCCCGTGCAGTGGGCGCAGGCCATGCAGGTCAATCTGGTGGGCCCTTACAACCTCATTCACGCCGCGTTGCCTGAGTTGTTGCGGCGTAAAGGCGTGGTGCTGAATGTCTCCACCGGCGCGGCCCACACGCCACGCGATGGGTGGTCGGCGTATTGCTCATCCAAAGCGGGTTTGCTGATGCTGAGCCGATCCGTGCTCAATGAATACAGCAAAGAAGGTCTGTCGGTTTACAGCTTGCAACCAGGTCTGGTCGATACCGCCATGCAAGGCCTGATCCGAGCCCAGGGCGTGAACGAAATCAGCCGTATTCCGCAAGAAAAGTTGGCCTCCCCCAGCGTATCCGCAGGTCTGATCGCTTGGCTGGCCGACACCCTGCCGCAAGACCTCATGGGCCTCGACCTGTCGGTCAATGACGCCGGGCTGCTGGAGCGCGCCGGGGTGGCCAGGGCCACTTAGTTTTACCCTCTCTTCTTTTCAGGCAACACCATGGCCCAACCCCACAAAGTCATCATCACCTGCGCCGTGACGGGCGCGATCCACACGCCCTCCATGTCACCGCATTTGCCGGTCACGCCCGACGAGGTGGCTGCCGCAGCAATTGGTGCGGCCGAGGCCGGTGCAGCCGTCATTCACCTCCACGCGCGTGACCCTCTAGATGGTCGCCCCACGCAAGACCCCGCCGCCTTTGCGCAGTTTTTGCCGGAGATCAAAAGCAAGACCAGCGCCGTCATCAACATCACCACCGGCGGCAGCCCCCACATGACCGTGGCCGAGCGGCTGCGTCCAGCGCACCACTACAAGCCGGAGCTGGCCTCGCTCAACATGGGCTCGATGAATTTTGGCCTGTACCCGATGCTGGAGCGGCAAAAAGAATTCAAGCACGCCTGGGAGCGAACCCACCTGGAGAACAGCCGCGACTTGGTGTTCAAAAACACCTTTGCCGACATCGAGTACGTGCTCACCTCCTGCACCGCCAATGGCACGCGCTTTGAGTTTGAGTGCTACGACATTTCACACCTCTACAACCTGGCGCATTTTGTGGATCGCAAACTCGCCACGCCGCCCTTCTTTGTGCAAAGCGTGTTCGGTTTGCTCGGCGGCATTGGCGCGCACCCAGAAGACCTGATGCACATGAGACGCACCGCTGACCGCCTGTTTGGCAAAGACTTTGTCTGGTCGATTTTGGGTGCGGGTCGTAATCAGATGCCGCTCGCCACTTTAGGTGCAGCGCAAGGCGCCAATGTGCGCGTGGGGCTGGAAGATTCGCTTTGGATTGGGCCGGGCCAGTTGGCCGAATCGAATGCTGCCCAGGTGCGCAAGATCAGGCAAGTGCTTGAAGGCCTGTCGCTTGAAATCGCCACGCCCGCTGAGGCGCGGCAGATGCTGGCGCTCAAAGGCGCAGACAACGTCAATTTTTAAAACCCACTTCAACACCATTTGAACAACTTCTGAGGATTCCGAATGAAACACAGCATGTTCATGATGCCCCTGCACCCACCCGGACGCAACATCAGCCAGACCCTGCAAGAAGACCGCCAAGCCGTGATCCTGGCCGACCGACTCGGCTACAGCGAAGCCTATGTGGGCGAGCACGTCACCGACGCGGCCGAGACCGTGACCTCGTCCCTGATCTTTCTGGCCAGTCTGATTGCCGAGACCAAGCAGATCATGCTGGGCACCGGCACGTTGAATCTGCCCAACTCGCACCCGGCGGCGATTGCCGCTAACGTGGCCATGCTGGACCACCTGCTGCAAGGGCGCCTCATCATGGGCATCAGCCCCGGGGGTTTGATGTCGGACGCCGAGTTGTTCGGCAACTTTGGCAAAGACCGCAACGCCATGTTTGTGGAGAGCATCAACACCATTTTGAAGATCTGGGAGTCCGAGCCGCCCTACAACATCGAGGGCCAGTTCTGGAACACCACGGTGGCCAAAACCATGATTCCCGAAATCGGCCAAGGCTTCATCATGAAGCCGTTTCAAAGGCCGCACCCGTTGATCGTGGGCACGGCCGTGGCCCCGTTTTCCAAGGGTGTGACCGAGATGGCCAAGCGCGGCTGGCAACCGATCTCGGCAAACTTCTTGATGCCCGAGTGGGTCAAAACCCATTGGCCCAATTACGTCGAAGGGCGCGCTGCGGTGGGCGCTGTGGCCTCACCCAGCGAATGGCGCGTGGCCAAGAGCATCTTCGTGGCGGATGACGAAGCCACCGCCAAGCGCTATGCGCTGGAAGAGGGTGGTCCCTACCACTTTTACTTCAAACAATTGGTGCGCAAGCTGGTGGGCGGCGGGCGCAGCAACCTGTTCAAGACCGATCAAGCCATGCCCGACAGCGATGTCACGCCCGATTTTGTGACGAAGAAATTGGTGCTGGCAGGCACGGTGAATTCCGTCGTCGATCAAATTCTGGCCTTCCGCGAGCACGTGGGTGACTTTGGTAACCTGCTCTACGCCTGCCACGACTGGATGGACCCGGCCCTGGGCCAGCGCTCCATGGAACTGTTTGCCACCGAAGTCATGCCCCGCGTCAACGCCGCCCTTCAACGATAAGGACTCACCATGTTTTACACCTGCTCCCCCCAGTGCTCTGACCCCACCCACAACCACGCCAAGTCCACGGCAAACAGCCAGGCCGCCACCCGCGCCAAGCCCGTGGCCAAGACCCAAACCATCGTCAAAAACAGCAAGGGCAAATCCAAGATAGTGGACATCCACTGCCACTACCTGAACCCGGTGGTGAACCAGAAAACCGCTCACCTCAATGCGGCCAAGTACGACCCCACCGTCACCTATGCCAATGCCTTGACGAACGAAACCAACGTCAAGCAAATGAAAGACCGCGCGCCCAAGCTGATGGGCATCGAGCAGCGCATGGCCGACATGGACCGCATGGGCGTGGACATCCAGGCCGTGTGCCCCGCGCCTTACCACTACTTTTATTTCACCGAACCTGACCTGGGTGCCAGCCTGGCGCGCGAGGTCAACGAAGGCATCGCCGCGCTGGTGGCCGCACACCCCGACCGCTTTGTCGGCATGGGCTCCGTGCCCCTGCAAAACGCCGAGCTGGCGGTGCAAGAGCTGGAGTACGCGGTGAAAAAACTCGGCCTCAAAGGCGTGGAGATCAACACCAACGTCAACGGCCTGAACCTGACCGACCCCAAGCTCGGGCTGGAGAAGTTTTTTGCCAAAGCCAATGAGCTGGGCGTGGTGATCTTCATGCACCCGCTGGGCTTCACCCAAGGCGAGCGTTTGACCAACCACTACTTCAACAACGTCATCGGCAACCCGCTGGACACCACCATCGCGGTCAGTCATTTGATCTTTGACGGCGTGGTGCAGCGCAACCCCAAGATCAAGTTTATCGCCGCGCACGGCGGTGGCTTCATCGCCCACTACTGGGCCCGCATGGACCACGCTTGGAAAGCCCGCCCTGATTGCCGCACCGTCATCAAGCGCAAGCCCTCCAGCTACCTAGAGAAGTTTTACTTCGACACCATTACCTTCGATCCGGCCATGCTCAAAAACCTGATCGACCGCTACGGTGCCGACCACGTCTTGCTGGGTACCGATTACCCCTACGACATGGGTGAAGACGACCCGTTGGGTTTGATCCGCGCCGTCAAACGCCTGCCCGCCGATCAGCGTCGCCAGATTGAAGGGCTCAATGCCATGAAGCTCTTAAAGATCAAAGCGTAAGAAATTTTGAAGTTCACTCAACCTGAGGAGATGACATGAAACAAGCGTTCCAACTTTTGAAGTCTGTGGTTCAAGGCAGTGCGGTGTTGCTCACTGCCTTGTGCGTAACGCATGCGCCAGCGCAGGCTCAATCTTTCCCCAATCGCCCCGTCAAACTCATCGTGACCTACCCCGCGGGCGGTAGCTCTGATTTGCTGGCCCGCATCATGGGCCAAAAAATGAGCGAGGTTTGGGGTCAGCCGGTGGTGATTGAGAGCAAGCCCGGGGCAGCAGGCTCCATCGGCATGGAGTTTGCTGCGCGCCAGCCCAACGATGGCTACACCTTCGTCATCGGCAACCTGGGCCCGGCAGCGGTCAATCCGCTCATCAACAAAGTGCCTTACAACATGGACAAGGACTTCATTCCTGTCTCCTTGGTGGCCACCGGGCCCAACATTTTGGTCGTGCCCGCCAACTCCCCCTACAAAACACTGAGCGAGTTGGTGGCGGCTGCGCGCGCCAAGCCCGGCGCCATCAACTTTGGCACCAGCGGCCCAGGCAGCATGTCGCACTTGGCGGGCGAGATGATCATGCGCCAGGCGAGCGTCAAACTCGTCGCCATTCCCTACAAGGGCGGCATTTTGGCGGTGAACGACGTGTTGGCCGGTCACTTGCACATGCTGGTGTCGGACGCCTTGCCGGTGTCGCAGCACATCAAAACCGGGCGTCTGCGCGCGCTCGCCATTACCAGTGCCGTGCGTTCGCCCCTGTACCCTGACATTCCCACCTTCACAGAGGCCGGCCTGCCTCTGGCGGCTGTTAACTGGTGGGGCGTTTACCTCCCCGCCGGTACGCCCAAAGCGGTGGTGGACAACTACCACGCAGCCATCGTCAAAATCATGGTGGACCCCGATCTGAAAGAAAAATTCGCAGGTCTCGGTGTGGACGCGTTGTCCAGTTCGCAAGAAGATTTCAAAGCCTTTTTAGCGGTAGAGCATGCCAAGTACGCCAAGCTAGTGGCGGACAACAACATCAAGGGCGAGTAATGTTTCAAGCACCGCAACCGGCGGGTCGCGCCGACCAAACTCTCTCGCTCAATATGAAGTTGCTGGCCCAGCACGAGCTGGCGGGCTTTGGCGGGCTGGGCGAGGGCATGGCCATGCAGCTCACCAGCGATGGGCGCCGTATCATGTGGCTGGCGCACGAAGGCGCGCCTAAGAATTTCTCAGGCGTGGACGTGACCGATCCGCGCAAGCCCAAGCTCATCGTGCAGACCGACCTGCCGCACGCCAAGGTGCGCTCCAACTCGCTGGACGTGGTGGGCAACATCATGGCCGTGGCCTACCAAACCCAGGTTGTGGGCCTCAAGCCTGCGGGGGTGGATTTGTTTGACATCAGCACGCCCGAGTCACCGCGCCTCATCTCGCATTTTGACTGCTCAGGCCCGCATTCACGCGGCGTGCATGCGGTGTGGTTTGTCGATGGCAAAACCATCCACATGTCGGCCGGTGCCAGCGACTTTGTACCCACGAATCCGCTGGACGATCAGTTCTACCGCATCCTGGATGTGTCCAACCTCTCCAAGCCGGTGGAGGTGGGCCGCTGGTGGTACCCCGGCACGCGCGTGGGCGATAGCGCCCCACCGCCACCGCGCTTGCCCGCACCCTTCGACATGGGCTTTCGCACCCACAACACCAACGTCTTTCCCGACCAACCCGACCGGGCTTATGTCGGCTACATCGACGGCGGCGCACTGGTGCTGGACATCAGCGACCTGAGCAACATCAAGGTGGTCTCCAAGTGGAACCACTCGCCCCCCTTCAACGGCTTCACCCACACCGTGCTACCACTGAAAGAGCGCGGCCTGTGGATCGTGAGCGATGAATGCGTGCTGGACAACGGCGCCGACTGGCCCAAGCTGGTGTGGGTGGTGGACGCGCGCAACGAGGCCAACCCCGTGCCCATCAGCACCTTCCCCGCGCCGCCGGTGGAGGCTTTTGCCAAACGCGGTGGCCGCTTTGGCGCGCACAACCTGCACGAGAACCTGCCAGGTCCCGGTTCATTCAGATCCGACACCATCATCGTCGGCACCTTCTTCAACGCCGGTGTGCGCGTCTATGACACCAGCAACCCCTTCGCCGTGCAAGAGATCGCCTACTACGTGCCCGGCGCGCCCAAGCTCTCACCCGCAGGCGCGATTCAACTCAACGACGTGTTTGTCGATGAAAACCGCATCGTGTACACGGTGGATCGGTTCACGGGTGGGCTGTACATCCTTGAGATGAACATTTGACCTTCCAGCGCGACCCCCTGGCGGGCAAGATCCCCGTCACCCTCATCACCGGTTTTCTGGGCAGCGGCAAGACCACGCTGATCTCCAAGCTGGTGCGCCATCCCGACATGAACCGGGTGGCGGTGGTGATCAACGAAATCGGGGAGATTGGCATTGACCATGACCTGGTCACCATGGCGACCGAGAACATCACGCTGCTTGCCAATGGCTGCATTTGTTGCTCGGTGCGTACTGATTTGCAAGAGACTTTGCGCGAGCTGTTTTCTCAACGGCACATGGGACAGGTGCTGGACTTTGACCGCGTGGTCATCGAGACCACCGGCTTGGCCGATCCGGCCCCCGTGGTGCAAACTCTGGTGAGCGACACGCTGCTGGGCGCGCAGTTTCGGCTGGACGGTGTCATCACGTTGGTGGACGCGGTGCATGGCTTAGGGCAGTTGGAGTCACAGCCTGAGTCGGTCAAGCAAATCGCGTTGGCCGATCGCATTTTTTTAACCAAGTGCGACCTGAGTAACGCGGCCAACATCAGCACGCTGCGCGAGGCGATTGCCGCCATCAACCCGGTGGCAGAAGTGCGACCCGCGCTTAACGGCGAGGTGCAACCCTCTGAGCTGATGGGCCTGGGTTTGGCCTCAGCGCGGGCCAGTGCGAGCACCTTGAGTTTTTTGGGTGAGTCGCTGGCGGCGTCAGGTTCCGGACAAGGCCGCTACCTGGGTCAGCGCACCTCGCGCCATGACCCGGCCATCGCCACGCTGTCCTTGCGCTTTGATGCGCCTTTCACCTGGGCTTCGTTTTCTGCCGCCATGGAGTTGCTGGTCACGCTGCGCGGGCCGGACATGCTGCGCGTCAAAGGCATCGTCAACATCGAAGGCCAGCCGGTGGTGGTTCAGGCAGTGCAGCACATTTTTCACCCGCCGGTCACGCTGGATCACTGGCCGAGTGCGGACACCGGCTCGCGTCTTGTCTTCATCACCCGCAACATTGATGGCGCGGTGATTCGACATCTGCTGCAAGCAGTGGGGGCGGTGGCTGCGCCGGTCTCAGGCCAAAACGCGCAGTAACCAGGCCTCCAAGTCCGCCACCTCTTGCGGGCAAACCGAGTGCTCCATGGCGTACTCGTGCCAGTCCACCGTGTAGCCCAGGCTTTGCAGCGCATCGCGTGAGGCCAGGGCGCGCGTCAGTACCACCACACCATCATGCGTGCCGTGGCCCATGAAGATGGGCGTGCCCTGGCTGGCCGCACTGCGCTCGGTGGCCATGGTATCGGCCAACGGCAAATAGCCCGACATGCCCACGATGCCCGCCAGCCGTTCGGCATGACGCAAGCCCACCATCAGCGCCATAGCGCAGCCTTGCGAGAAACCCGCCACCACGATGCGATTCGCAGGCATGCCGCGTGATTTTTCATGTTCGATCAGTGCCTCAATCGCGACCTGCGATTGGCGCAAGCCCGTGTCGTCTTCGCGCCGCACAAGATCGGCCGCGAGGATGTCGTACCAAGCTGGCATGACGTAGCCGCCGTTGATGGTGACGGGGATCTCGGGCGCGCTGGGGAAGAGGAAGCGCACCGGGCCGATGCTGGAGAGGTCGAGCTGCTCGGCAATCGGGATGAAGTCACGCCCGTCGGCCCCCAGGCCGTGCATGATGAGGATGGTGGCGACGGGGTTGTCACCCGTTTGGGCTTCTAGTACTTGGAGTGTCATGTTGGTCTAGCGAGGTTTCAATACGTACCGATGTAGTCCTTCTTGCCCACCTCAACACCGTTGTGTCGCAGGATGGCATAGGCCGTGGTGAGGTGGAAGAAGAAGTGCGGCAGGCCGTAGTTCAGCAGGTAGGACTGGCCATTAAAACGCTTCTCGCGCGGCGTGCCCGCTTGGGTGACGATCTCGCGCGTGGCGGCGTCAGCAAACTGTTCTTCAGACAGCCCGCCGATGAAACTCTGCACGGTGGCAATGCGCGCTTGCAACTCGGCAAAGGTCGCTTCCTTGTCTTCCAGTTTTGGGGGCTCCACACCCGCCAGCCGTGCCGACACCGTCTTGGCAAAGTCGCTCGCCACCTGCACCTGACGCAGCAGGTTGAACATGTCGGGGTACAGACGCGATTGCAGTAGCACGGCGGGATCAATCTTCTTGGCCTCGGCGTGAGCCTCGGCCTTGCGCAAAACGTCGGCCAGTCCGCCCAGCATTTGCTTGAAGACGGGGATGGAGGTGGTGTACATCGGAGTGGTCATGGGGGATCCTTGGTTAAACAGTCAGGAGGCTTGCAATGTATCGCTTGTCTTTGAGCTTGTCCGCGAAGGGGCCTTCATCGGCCAAGCCACCAGCAGCCACAAGCCCATGCCAACGGCACAGGCCACAAACAACCCGTGCATGCCGGTGTGCTTGATCAACCAGCCACCCGCCGCCCCACCCGCAAAAAACCCGAGGGACTGCAAGGTGTTGTACACCCCCAGGGCCGCGCCGCGCGCATGGGCGGGGGCGATGCGCGAAGCCAAGCTGGGCATGCTGGCTTCCAGCACGTTAAAGCCGCAAAAAAACAAGAAGAGCAACAGCCCCAGCGCCTCAATGCCCGCCCCCACACTCACCACCCACAGCAGCCCCAGTTGCATCAGTCCAATCAAGCCCAGCGCCCCCAGAAATGCCGCACGCAAATAGCCGCGTTTCTCCATCGGAAACAACGTGAAGCCCATCACCACGAACGAGGCCAACACGGCAGGCAGGTACACCCACCAGTGCTGCGACTTGGCCAGACCCGCTTGCACCAGCAGCGCGGGAATCGCCACCCACATCGCCAATTGCACTGCATGCAAAATGAAGACGCCAAAATTCAAGCGCAACAAGGCCGCATGTTGCAAGACCTCGGACAGTCTGCCGCGCGGCATGTCCTTGTGCTTGAGCGGCTCCGGCGGCACGCGCCAGATCACCACGGCCACACCACCCAACGCCAACATCGCAGTGAGTGCAAACAAGCCCGACAAACCAATGATCGACGTCAACATGGGCGAAAACACCAGCGAGAGCGCAAACATCAGCGCGATGCTGGCTCCCACCAGCGCCATGGCTTTGGTGCGCACCTCGTCGCGCGTCTGGTCGGCCAGCAGCGCGGTCACCGCCGCCGACACCGCCCCCGCGCCCTGGATGGAGCGCCCAATGATGAGCCAGGTCAGGCTGCCTGCCAAAGCCGCCACCACGCTGCCCGCCGCAAACAGCAACAAGCCCAGTACGATGACGCGCTTGCGCCCAAAGCGGTCCGACGCCATGCCAAAGGGAATTTGTAGAAAACCTTGCGTCAACCCATAAATGCCCATGGCGATGCCCACCATGACCGGGTCGTCACCCCCCGGGTACTGCGCCGCCTCCAACGCAAACACCGGTAAAACCAGAAACAAACCCAGCATGCGCAGGGCGAAGATGGAGGCCAGCGAGAGGCTGGCGCGCCGCTCCAGTGGCGTCATTACGCCCGCCAAGGCTGGCGCTGGTGGGGACAAAGGAACAGAGGAATTTGACACTGGGGCAGGCCGTTCATCACAGCCAAAACTAAAGCGTCGATTGTCCCTGATTCCATTGCCCTGCTTTATGCCGCTCCTTGTGCCTTGTCTTAGGCCTCGCTCAACCAAGGTTGGACAAAAGCAAACCAGCCCCCGACGACGTACAGCAGGACGCTAACGCCATACACAAGGGCTGAGGTCTTGCGCGTTCTGATGCAGACATCCCTCAAGCACGGATCAATGGGGCACGGCGCGCTGCGGTTGCGCCACTGCAGCACGCCGCTCACCAGCATCATCGCACCCGCCGACACAAACAAACCCGTCTTGTGCTCGCTCAGCCACACCACCTGCGGGAAGACCGAGACCAATGAAGACAATGCCGCCCCCGCCCCCAGGGCCACCAGCAGTGCGGGAATGGCGCAGCACACCAGCGTGCTGGACGTGGCGAACAGGCTGGCCGCCGCGGCCCAGTAGCCGCCACGGGACTGAGCCAAGCCGTCCGCGCTCCCAGCCGTGTACTCGTGCGAACTCCCATCCGACCTCATTTGCGCCCTTTCAGCTCGGCTTTGAACTCCGCCACCGACTGCTGCACGTTCTCCAGCTTGACCACGTCGTAGCCTGAATCCACGATCTCGGCAGTGATGGCTTTACCGTCCAGTGTCTGCCCCTCCTTGGCCTGAACCAGCACGGTCTTCTTCTTAAGATCGACAAAAACCGCCTGGGTGGCGTCCATCTTGGCGATGCGTTTCTCAATGCCCTGCGCGCAAAAGGCACAGACCATGCCGTTGACGGTGACCTTCATGCTGGTGGCAGCGAAAGACGGGAGCGCAGCGATGGCCAGCGCAAGGGTGATGATGAAATTTTTCACGAGAGGCTCCTGCTTAAAAAATGTACATAAAATTGGCGCGAACTTGCGAGGCATTGTTGACCCCCAGCTCCACAAAATACCGGTTGTGAATGAGGCGCAGCATGGGCGTGACTTCGGTTGTGGCCGACAGCTCATTCATACGCCTGGCCTCCAAGATGAACCAGGGTTGCGTCTGGTCATAGTCCACCTCGTAAAAGGAGAAGCCCACCCGCAGGGAAGCGAAGTCGTGGTTGATGCCTTCGGCCCGGTACAGCCGGGCCAGCGCGGCGACGTAAACCCGGGTCGTCTCAAAGTCCACCTGAATGCCCGGGGTGGCCATGGTCTTGGCCCCCGAAAAATCGTTGCCTGTCACCGTGCCCAGGCCGCCGATGAACCAGACATTGGCTTGCGCCTCTGGCAGGTTCCAGCGCTTGAGCAAGCGGGTGTAGGTGGCTTCTGTCAGCCGCCGGGTTCGGGTTTCGTCATCTGAGCGCATGGCCAGGGCAGAGACCCCCACGGCATCGCGTGGCGTCAGGGCATAGTTGGCGAAAGCCTCTTGCCAATTGGGGCTGAAGTCACCCATGGCCATCCAGCTGTCCTTGAAGCCCATGGGCGCGCAAAACGCTGATGTTGATAAGCACAAGCCCAGCATGGCCAAGGCGAAGGTTCTGAGGCGCGGCGTCACGGTGCACGCTCCATGGCGTCAATCACGAGGTGATGGTTCGCTTCCTTCACGGTGAAGCGAACCTTCTCTCCGGTTTTGAGCGAGGTCAAAGCCACCCCCTCGGCCACCTTGAACGGCATGGTCATCGCGTCCATGGCTATGCTTTTGATGCGCTCGTGTTTGAGGATCACCTGCGCTCTGGCGGGATCCACCTTGACGATAACGCCCCGCGTCCATTCAGGCGCGGCCCAGACCGAGCTCGCGCAGGCGAGCAGGGTCGCCACAGTCCAATAGTTCATGATTCTCTCCAAACAGCGGAGCCGGTTCACTTAACGGTCGTGTGAAAGTCCAGCTCACAGCAAATGACCCGCAGCACGAAGGCAAGACGCCAACGCACAACGGACGTGATTCGGCTGTGGATCAGGTGATGGGTGGTTTGACGTCGCGCTCAAGATCAGCGCTGGCGAAGCGGGAGAAGCGGTGCACCTCTGGTGCTTGAGGTGCGGACGCGAAGGTGTCCATCGTCAAGAATTCAAGCCCGATCAAGGGCATGCACAACTGGCAGGACTGGCAACTGCGCTGACTTTGGCCATCTTCGCTAGGGGTGTCATTTTTAGGGACGGGTGTCCCGGCCATCATCGGGCAGTCTGCGCCCATGGCTGCATGTCCATCGCTCGCGGTCAACACAACGGCAGCCGCCTGGTGGGTCGCCAACTGCGTGCCCATGTGCTCCGCGCTCCAAGCACGCAAGGGCAGGAGAACGATCAGAAGGAGGATGAAAAATCGGCTCACGGGTGGGATGATAACGGTTCCCGCAAAAACGCGTTGTCTCTGCGATGATGCAGGCCATGACGCCCACACCCCCCTCCAGCAGCCAGCCCGACTCACGCCAAGCGGTGCTGCGCCTGCTGGTCACACTGGCCTTGATGACGGTAGGGGCCAGCGGCATGTATGTGGTGCCTGTGGTCTTGCCAACGGTACAAGCTGAATTTGGCGTGGCGCGGGCCGACGCTTCACTGCCCTACACCTTGTTGATGATCGGCTTTGGCGTGGGCGGCCTGTTCATGGGGCGGCTGGCGGATCGGCGTGGTGTGATGCTGCCGCTGTTGATTGGCGCACTTGGTTTGGGGCTTGGCTTTGTGGCAGCGGCCCAAGCCCACAGCATCTGGACCTTTGCTCTGGCGCACGGCCTGTTGATTGGTCTGCTCGGTTGCGCCGTCACCTTCGCGCCCCTGCTGGCCGACACCTCGATGTGGTTTGTCAAACACCGTGGCATGGCGGTGGCGGTGTGCGCCAGCGGCAACTACTTGGGCGGCGCGATCTGGCCGCCGATTGTTCAGCACTTTATCGAGTCCGTGGGCTGGCGCCAGACCTATGTGGGCATGGGGCTGTTTTGCGGCCTGACCATGGCGGGGCTGGCGCTGCTGATGCGGGCGCGTCCCCCGCTGGCGTCCGTGAGCATGCCTTTGGCCTCGCCCGCCACGCCTGGCACCAACCCCGCTGTGCGCCTTTTGACGGCACACGCTTTAACCGCACGTCCTTTTGGTCTGAGCCCCGGTCAGGCGCAGCTGCTTTTGTGCATCGCCGGTGTGTCCTGTTGCGTGGCCATGGCCATGCCGCAAGTCCACATCGTGGCCTACTGCAGTGACTTGGGTTTTGGTGCGGCTCGGGGGGCTGAGATGCTGTCGCTGATGCTGGCCTGTGGCATTGCCAGCCGTTTGATCTCCGGTTTTATTTGCGACCGCATTGGCGGCCTGCGCACCCTGCTGCTGGGCTCTACGCTGCAGGGCATTGCGTTGCTGTTGTTCCTGCCCTTTGATGGTCTGGTGTCGCTGTATGTGGTGGCGGCACTGTTTGGCCTGTTTCAAGGGGGTATCGTGCCGTCTTACGCCATCATCGTGCGCGAGTATTTTCCGGCGTCGGAAGCGGGCGCTCGCATCGGTGCCATCATCATGGCCACGCTCTTCGGCATGGCGTTGGGCGGCTGGATGTCGGGAAAAGTGTTCGACCTGACGGGCAGCTACCAATCCGCTTTCATCAACGGCATCGCCTGGGCGGTACTCAATATCAGCATTGCGGCCTTCCTGCTTCATCGCGTGAAACGCAGAATTTGACTATCATCGTGGGTTTCCCTGAGCCCACACACCTTGAACTCTCCCGTCCAGCCCGTCCAGCACATCAGCATCCGGGGTGCCCGCACGCACAACCTCAAAGCCATTGACCTGGACATCCCGCGCAACCAGTTGGTGGTGATCACGGGCCTGTCCGGCTCGGGCAAGTCCAGCTTGGCGTTTGACACCCTGTATGCCGAAGGCCAGCGCCGCTATGTGGAGAGCCTGTCCACCTA
Source organism: Comamonadaceae bacterium (assembly GCA_043757205.1). Classification (GTDB taxonomy): domain Bacteria; phylum Pseudomonadota; class Gammaproteobacteria; order Burkholderiales; family Burkholderiaceae_C; genus CANCDA01. The sequence continues at coordinate 21,548 of JAYVPU010000117.1, forward strand.
CGCGCGCCAGTTTTTGCAACTCATGGACAAGCCCGATGTGGACTTGATCGAGGGCCTCTCGCCCGCCATCTCCATCGAGCAAAAAGCCACCAGCCACAACCCGCGCTCCACGGTGGGCACCGTCACCGAGATTCACGATTACCTGCGCCTGCTGTTTGCCCGCGCCGGTACGCCGTTTTGCCCCGACCACGACCTGGCGCTGCAAGCGCAGACCGTGAGCCAGATGGTGGACACCGTGCTGGCCCTGCCCGAGGACACGCGGCTGATGATTCTGGCCCCGCTGGCGCGCGAGAAAAAAGGCGAATTCCTGGAAATCTTTGCCGACATGCAGGCGCAGGGCTATGTGCGTTTTCGCGTTGATGGGGTGATCTACGGCTTTGAGGACCTGCCCAAGCTCAAGAAGACCGAGAAGCACGACATTGACGTGGTGATTGACCGCGTCAAGGTACGGCCTGATTTGCAGCAGCGGCTGGCGGAGAGTTTCGAGGCGGCGCTGCGGCTGGCCGATGGGCGGGCGATTGCGATGGAGATGGCCGCGTCAGAGGCAGAGAACCCGGCCGCTAAAGAACACCTCTTCAACGCCAAATTTTCCTGCCCCGTGTGCAGCTACTCCATCACCGAGCTGGAGCCGCGTCTGTTTTCCTTCAACTCGCCCATGGGGGCTTGCCCGTCCTGTGATGGCCTGGGCGCGCGTGAGTTTTTTGACCCGGCGCGTGTGGTGGCCTTCCCCACGCTCAGCCTGGCCAGCGGCGCGATCAAAGGCTGGGATCGACGCAACGCCTACTACTTCACCCTGCTGGAGAGTCTGGCCAAGCACTACAAGTTTGATATCGACGACGCCTTTGACACCCTGCCCCCTGCGGTGCAACACGCGGTGCTGCACGGCTCGGGCGAAGAGGACATTCGCTTCAGCTACCTGATGGAGTCGGGTGCTGAGGGCGGCACCAAAAAAACCAGTAAGAAACACCCCTTCGAAGGCATCATCCCCAATCTGCAGCGGCGCTACCGCGAGACCGACTCCGCTGTGGTGCGCGAGGACCTGGCCCGCCTGCGCGGCGTCCAGCCCTGCCCTGACTGCGCCGGCTCACGCCTGCGGCGCGAAGCCCGCCATGTGAAGGTGGGCGAAGGCGCGCAAGCGCGGGCTATTTTTCAAGTCAGCCACCTCACGCTGCGCGAGTCGTTTGACTACTTCAACGCCCTGAGCCTGCGCGGCGCCAAGGCTGATATTGCCGAGAAAGTGGTGCGCGAAATCCGCCTGCGATTGAAGTTTCTCAACGACGTGGGCCTGAACTACCTGAGCCTGGACCGCAGCGCCGAAACGCTCAGTGGCGGTGAAGCGCAGCGCATTCGCCTGGCCTCGCAAATCGGCTCGGGCCTGACCGGCGTGATGTACGTGCTGGACGAGCCCAGCATCGGCTTGCACCAGCGCGACAACGACCGCCTGATCGGGACGCTCAAACACCTGCGCGACATCGGCAACAGCGTGCTGGTGGTAGAGCATGACGAAGACATGATGCGCGCCGCCGACCATGTGATTGACATGGGGCCCGGCGCAGGCGTGCACGGCGGGCGCGTGGTGGCGCAAGGCACGTATGACGAGGTCAAAGCCAACCCGGATTCGCTCACGGGTCGCTACCTCGCGCACACGCTCAAGATCGCGGTGCCTGCGAAGCGTCACAAATGGCTACCCCTGCGGACTGAGCTCGCATCCGTTCGGGCTGAGCCTGTCGAAGCCGCGTCGAGCCCTTCGTCCCTTCGACAAGCTCAGGACAGGCCAAGCTTAGACCGAACGAGGTTTCAAGCTTTAAGCCTCATCAACGCCAGCGGCAACAACCTCAGGGGCGTCACCGTGGACTTCCCCATCGGCCTGTTTACCTGCGTCACCGGTGTCTCCGGCTCGGGCAAGTCCACGCTGGTCAACGACACCTTGTACAAAGCCGTGGCGCGCCAGCTCTACCGCGCGCATGACGAACCCGCGCCGTGTGAAGACATTGAAGGCATTTCGCATTTCGACAAAGTCATCAACGTCGATCAATCCCCCATTGGCCGCACCCCGCGCTCCAACCCCGCCACCTACACCGGCCTGTTCACCGCCATGCGCGAGCTGATGGCCGAAGTGCCGATGGCACGCGAACGCGGCTACGGCCCCGGGCGTTTCAGCTTTAACGTGGCCGGTGGTCGCTGCGAGGCCTGCCAGGGCGACGGCATGGTCAAGGTGGAGATGCACTTTTTGCCCGACGTGTACGTTCCCTGCGACGTGTGCCACGGCAAACGCTACAACCGCGAGACGCTGGAGGTGTTGTACAAAGGCAAAAACATCGCGCAGGTGCTGGACCTCACCGTCGAGGCCGCGTTTGACTTCCTCAAAGCCGTGCCCACCATTGCGCGCAAATTGCAAACCCTGCTGGATGTGGGCCTGTCCTACATCCGCCTGGGGCAATCGGCCACCACGCTCTCAGGTGGTGAAGCACAACGCGTCAAGTTGGCGCTGGAGTTGAGCAAGCGTGACACCGGCCGCACCCTCTACATCCTGGACGAACCCACCACCGGCCTGCACTTCGCCGACATCGACCTGCTTCTCAAAGTGCTGCACCAGTTGCGCGACGCGGGCAACACCATCGTGGTGATCGAGCACAACCTGGACGTCATCAAAACAGCCGACTGGCTGATCGACATGGGGCCCGAGGGTGGAGCCGGTGGTGGACTGGTGGTGGGGGTGGGCACGCCGGAGGATATTGCGGCCAATCCGGCGAGTCATACGGGGCGCTATTTGAAGCCGCTTTTATCCCAGTAGCGGATACGATGAGACTACGGTTTATTGCACGTAGGTTTTTGCAAATTGCACAATGCCTTGGGCATCTTGTCTATCCACGACCGTAACGTCCATCGAACGCAGTTCGTCCACGATCTCGCTATAGGCCAGAAATCGCTTGGCATCATTAGCGTTTGGTCCCTCAGCAGCAATCAACAAGCCTTGAGGCTGAAGATGCATGGCTCTCAAGCGACGTATATTTCCTAACCAAATATCGCCATGGGTGTAAATTTTGGTGGGCTCGTCTTGTGTCAGGTCTAAGGGCTTGATCGCCGCAATCGTCAAGCCCTCACGCTCATGAACGAACGGCAGGCGAACATGAAAATCATCGGTCCCAACATCGTTCGCCAAAAAAGCATTCGCTAATTTTTCTGTTGCCAACGTACGCTTCACCAGCCGTACCAGAACTTGTTCGTGATACTCCGGCACTATGTTCAGATCTCGCTGTACATAGCGTTCAAAAAGTTTTTCCAAGTCAACCGCCGGATCATCTGTCATTAACGCCCGAAGCGGCGCGTAACGTACCAAGGTTTCGCGTGGTTTTGCCAAGTCCTGCAGCACTTGTGCCAGTTCCGCTCTGGCATATTGGGTCGCGGCCATGCGCTGAATGTGATTGAGTTCGGTTGTTAGCTCTTTAAGCAACTTGGTCAAAAATTCAGGCGTAATTTCTTCGAAAAAATGCGTCACACGTTTTTTTTTGCCCATGAGTCTGAAACCCAAATAACCAGTTTCAGGGCAAGCCAACACCACGCCAATATTGGCGAACTCCCCTGCATCGGCCTGAGGCAGTAGGCGAATCAAGGTGTAATGTGCAAAAAGGCGCTTCATACAGACAGTTCTTCGTTAGGGAGCATCCCAAAAATGCGGCTGATTGACCCGATCAAGAACGTGAAGGAACTCTGATTGTAAAAAACGGGAAAACCCATCCTCAGTTTCAAGCCAATTCTGAGGCAATTCAGCCCATATGTCCTTGAGCAAGGGCACTAAAGACGAAAATCGCTGTTCATACTCGGCACGCATGACCAAATCCGCCTTGAGAATAGCCAAATCAACTCTGAAAATGTGAGTCTCCAAAAATTTGCGCGGCTCGAACTCAAGATCAAACGCCATATTGTGATCAATGACGACCGGGACAGCGCCTTCGGTGTTCCATAAAAGATTGGGGTTACCAGAGTAATCACCCAAGGTGCGATCGGCGTTGCAAACCCACCAGTCAAACGCGGCCAGATCACGTCGGAATTCAGGATCACACTTGGGCAACAGAGTGGGCTCAAACTCACGCGTATGAGGCGCAACACGCGACCCGAACGCCAGGCCCGCCACCAAATGGCGATTGCCTGCGGATTGCAAAAACTGAGCAAACCCTTCATCAATCAAGACTTGGGCAAAAGGCGCAATGGGGAGGCCAAACGCCAAAGCCAGTCGCGCCGCCACCCATTCGCACACAAGGCCTCGCCATGTGGCACCCTGGCTCTTGACGTAAAGCTGTGGCCATCATCTGCCCCACAACGATAGGCGTTGGCATGTCCCTGATCAGCACGCTCCCACACTTCGATGATTTCAGGGTGTTGCAATTCGGGCATTCTGAGACTGTACCAGCGGCTCTCTGTAATCAGCTTGTCCGACCCGCCGCCTTCATCGCATCAGTGATCTGTACCGTCTCCACGCTCACCGTCGTCACTCGCATCAGCAGATCAATCACCTTCTCCTTGTAGTCAGCAAAGCGGTAGGTGTCGAACTTCTCCCGGATGGTGGGGTCTTTGGGTTTCTTCTCCTTGTACTGGTCCAGCACCCAGTCCAGGGCACAACGGTTGCCGAGTTTGTAGGCCCAGGCTTGCGGCGGAATGCCGCACAGCGTGGTCTCAGAATCGAGCGTGATGCTGCCCGCCGCCGGATCGGACTTGAGCAGGGCCTTCGGACTCAGACTCGCCGCGCGCGCTTTGGTGTCGGGCTTGTCGTGGCGCGTCAGCGCGAACGGTTGTACGTGCTCGTAGCCGATGTGCAGGCGCATGAGCTGCTCACCCCAGTCGGCCCAGCGCCAGAAGTCGGCGTAGAACGGAATGCGCGGAAACTCGCGCTTGAGATTCTGGGCGTATTTCTCGCGGTAGATCGGGTCGTGCAGAACGGCGTAGCAGTAGTGGAAGATGGCCTCTTTGCTGATCTTTCGGGCTGCTTTGCCTTTGCCGATTTCGCTGGCGTAGTGGGCGGTAAATTGCCTGAAGGCCCAGTCGGTGATGTTGTCTTGCTTGTTGCCGTCCGAGTCAAAAACCCAGCGCGAAACAGCCTGCGTTCCACCGTTCCCCATTTTCAACAGGCAATAGTCAAATGGTTGATCAATTGCCATTGCAGCGAGCGGATTTGAAGACCCCGCGCAAAGAAAGGCAAGCGTCGGATTTGCTGCACCGCGAAACATTGCCCTCAATTGGTATTGCATCTCATTTAGGCGCTTATCGAAATAGAGGCTGGCCTTGGTAAACGGGCGATAAGAAGCCTCAATGATTTGGCTTTCGTCATACACATACTCAGTCCCACGACGCAGATCGTTCTTCACCGCCCGCGACCATTTGATCGAGGTGCCCAGCATCTCATTGAGTTTGCTGCTACCCCGAACCGCCGATAACCGGTGCAAATCTTTGTTGTAGGCATCAATCAGGAACTTGGCTTTGGCAGCCAAGTCGCTCCGGTCATAGTCAAATACCCAGTCGTCACGCGCGGTCACCACGCCCAAAGAAAAAATCTTAAAAATTGCCCGCTCTTTCGCCGCCGTCTTCGCCGCCTTGGTCTCCTTGCTCGCCAATGGCAACAGCGTCTCAAAATCGTTGTTGGTCAGGTTCACCCAGTTGTGCGTCTTGTCGGGCGACACCTCGTCAAACTGCAATGCGCGCATGGGGTGTCCCGCCAAAAACCCGAGCTTGTCTTCAGCGGTTTCCAGCTCAGGCCGACGCAGGTAATACACGCGGGCGGGCCGCTTGTCTTTGGCAGCCTGCTGGCGTTTAACCATGAAGCTGATCGCCACGCCGGTCTGGATGCCGAACACGTTGTGCTTGGTGCCGCTGAGCTTGGGATTGGCGCGCACATCGCCGCCCAAATCCACCACGTAAATGTCGCTGAATTCGGCCGCCACGGTCTTGCGGAAACCATCGAAGGTGCGGCTCTCGATGAAGCTGCGGTTGGTGACAAAGGCGAGCACGCCATTGGTGTCCAGCCGGTCGCTGGCCCAGCGGAAGAAGCGGGCGTACATGTCGTAGAGCTTGGTCTTCTGCGCGGTGCTCTCGGCGATGTAGGTCTGCTTGATGCGGGCGTCGATCTGCGGATATTCGCGGTTTTTGTTGTTGTCGTTCTCATTCGCCTGGTTGGCGTTGTAGGGCGGGTTGCCAATAACAACGCTGATGCGGCGGCTATTCTGGCGCTTGATGCGGGCCACGTTTTCTTCGCTCACGCTACCAAACAGGTCTTGCACGCTGCCGCGCGCCGCAGTGTGCAGACCCACGTTATCGAGGGTGTCCACAAAACAGAGATTAGGGAACTCGGCGTACTGGCCGGTGATGGCGGCGTACGTCGCCTCGATGTTGAGGTTGGCCACGTAGTAGGGCAGGATGGCGACCTCATTGGCGTGCAGCTCGTGCTGGTATTTGTGAGCCAGCTTTTTGGGCTGGCCGCGAAAGTGCTCCAGTAGTTCGCAGATGAAAGTGCCTGTGCCAGTGGCTGGGTCAAGAATGTCCACGTCTTTGTCGATGAGGTTCTTGCCAAAATGCGTTTCACAGAGCCAATCGGCACCATCAATCATGAAGCGCACGATCTCGTTGGGGGTGTAGACCACGCCCAGGCGGTCGGCAGCTTTGGCGTTATAGACTTTGTAAAAGTTTTCGTAGATGACTTTGAGAAAAGTCTGCTTCTCGCCGTGACTGCCGATTTGTGCGGCGGCGGCGCGAATGGCGGCGTAGT
>JAYVPU010000118.1:0-1983 GCA_043757205.1 Comamonadaceae bacterium
GCACGGCCACGAGCCCGAAGAGACGATCAATCATGCTTTGATTATCATCAAAGCCCAGCCCGAACTCTGGGCCTAAGTTGCTGGCTGCAACTTATTTCAGCGCCCCAAAGACCTTGCTGAGCAAGGCGCTGCCCGTGCCGACGGGGTCTTGTCGAATTTTCTTTTCCTGCTCGCCGAGCATGAAGTACAAACCGTCCAATGACTTGGCCGTCACGTACTGCTGAATGCTGGCATTCTCTTTGGCCATCAAACCCAGTTCAACCGCTTTGCCAGCGATCTGGTTGTAATTTGCGGCCAGGCCCACCTTCTCAGTGGTTTTGCTCACAATCGGCAGAAATTTCTCTCCAATCTGCACACGGGTTTTCTCACTGAAGAAAGTGGTCACAGAGGTGTCGCCGCCTCCCAGTATCTTTTTCGCATCGTCCACATTCATGCTCTTGACGGCTCCCAGCAGCAGGTCCAACGCCAGAGGTACGGCTGACTCGGCCGCGCGGTTCATCGATGTGATCAGTTCGTCCAGGCGCTGACCCATGCCGAAAGTGCGCAGCAATTGGCTGGCATTGTTCAGATAACCGGGCAAGGGAATACGAACTTTTTCATTGCCCAGGAATCCATCCGTCTTGCCCAGCAAACTAACCGACGCTTTGGCCCCCTGCTCCAGCGCAACTTTGAGCGCTCGTGAAGCGTCAGCGCTGCTCAAGTCAGCCAGGGTCAAGGCCTGAGCCTTGCCGTGAACAGCAGCGAGCAGCGTCAACAACGTGGGCATGCAAACCGAATTAAACTCTCGACGATCCATGAAAGCACCTCTGATATGAAACGAATTCTGTATCTTGCCTCAATCTTTGCCGCGGCGGCGGTAGGCTGGATGCTTTTCCTGCCCGCTGGCGGCACGACGGCGCCTGAAACCACGTTTGTGCTGCTGGACGGCAGCCAAAAGCGCACGTCTGATTTCAAAGGCAAGGTCACACTGGTCAACTTTTGGGCCACCAGTTGCACCACCTGTGTGGCTGAAATGCCCCGAGTGATTGACACCTTTAACAAATACCAGGCGCGTGGTTTTGACACTGTTGCCGTCGCCATGAGCTACGACCCACCCAGCTATGTGGTGAATTTTTCCGAGACGCGCAAGCTGCCTTTCAAGGTGGCGATTGACAACACCGGAGTTGTAGCCAAAGCCTGGGGCGATGTGCGCTTGACGCCAACCACCTATGTCGTCAACAAACAGGGGGAGATTGTTAAACGCTATATTGGGGAACCTGATTTTGCGGAACTGCACCGCTTGATTGAGACACTGCTGGCTCAGGCTTGAACCCCGTTCATTTCAAAAAAAACGGCGCTTGATGCGCCGTTTTTTTTATTCACTCAATTCACTTCTTTTGATAAGCGTCGTGACAGGCTTTGCACGAGCCGCCTACCGCACCAACCGCCGCCTTGATGTTGTCAATGTTGCCTGTTTTTGCCGCCACTGAGAGCTTGGCCATCTCACTCATCATTTTCTCGGATGCTTCTTTGAACTTGGCTTGCTCTGTCCAAATTTCAGGCTTGGCACGGGTCTCACCATGATCGCTACCCTCAACAAATGCGGCCCAAGGCAACTTGGACATGCTCTCTGCAATTGCGGCATTGTCCGCGATGACTTTGGCGTCAAAGGGAACGCGACCATTGGCCATGGCGCCCACTCGTCCAAAGTGTTGTTGCATCACGAACAATGCGCTTTTCCGGTATTTAATGGCATCTTCAGGCTTGGCAAACTGTGCACTGGCTGAACTGCTGAACGCAAATGCAGAAGCAACGAGGACAATTGAGCTGATAACTTTCATGGTTTTCCTATTCGGTAGAGTTGATCTGGCTGAGTGGGAGTGTAGTGTGTTCATTAAAGTTCTTATATCAGTAGTGTCCCAACGTTCTTCAGAGGAGAGCGAGCTGATTGGGCTCGAAATCCGGGTCTGAATCCGTTGAGGGTGGGGTAAGTAGTTGATTTAT
>JAYVPU010000119.1:0-7548 GCA_043757205.1 Comamonadaceae bacterium
GAGGTCGAGGTTTAAGGCAGCTTGTTTCATGGGCTGAATTTTCTCAGGCCGGGCTTACACCAAGCACACAAAGGCGGGAGTTATGCAGAGTTTCCTTAAATCAATTCGAATTAAGTGTAAACGTCATACATGCAAAAAGTGAGGCGTTGCAAGACGGGTGCCGCTACAGCGCCAGCAACTCCCCAAACCGCCGAATATCCACATTCCCCCCGCTGATGAGCACCCCCACCCGCTGACCCGCCAGCGCCACGCCCGCATGGCAGGCCGCTGCAAAACCCAGGCAGCCGGTGGGCTCCACCACCATCTTCATGCGTTCGGCGAAGAAGCGCATGGCCTGCACCAGTTGTGCGTCGGTGGCGGTGAGCATGTCGTCCACGTCACGCCGAATCACGCCAAAGGTGTACTCGCCCAGGTGTTGGGTCTGGGCCCCGTCGGCAATGGTCTGGGGCGTGGGGATGTGGACGATCTTGCCGCTGCGAAACGACTGTTGACCGTCGTTGCCTGCCTCGCGGGCTCCACGCCATAAATCTTGCAGCGCGGTGACAAGGCGCGCGCCGCCAGGGCCGAGCCGCTGAGCAGGCCTCCGCCGCCCAGGCACACGAACAGGTGATCCAGCTCGCCCACCTCTTCCAGCAACTCCTTAACCGCCGTGCCTTGGCCCGCGATGACGTCGGGGTGGTCATAGGGCGGGATCAGGGTCATGCCGCGCGCCTGCGCGATTTCGCGCGTCAGCGCTTCGCGGTCTTGGGTGAAGCGGTCGTACAAGATCACCTCGCCGCCATAGCAGCAGGTGGCGTCAATCTTGAGTCGGGGTGCATCGCTGGGCATCAGGATGACGGCGGGCATAGCGAGGATGTGGGCCGACAGGGCCACTGCCTGCGCATGGTTGCCGGATGAAAAAGTCACCACCCCGGCCTGGCGCTGGGCCGCGTCAAAGCGGGACAAGGCGTTGAAAGCGCCACGAAACTTGAAGGCACCCATGCGTTGGAAGTTTTCGCACTTGAAGAACACGCTGGCCCCGAGCAATTCATCCGCCGTGCGCGAATGCAGCACGGGTGTGCGGTGGGCGTGTCCATTCAGGAGCTCTGCGGCGGCAACAACCTCGGCGTAGGTGGGGAGGGTCAACTCTGCATCACCAACCAAGGCGTGACAGTTTTCTGCTCAGGGTCAAAGCGTGAGCGGTTGGTGAAGTTGACGTTCTTGCCGTAGATGTGCAGTGACACGCTGATTTGGTCAGAATCATTGCGCACGCTGTGGATGATGGACGGGGTGAGTAGCAGGGTTTGACCAGGGGCGAAGACTTTTTCGCTGAGTTTTTGCAGCTCGGCGTGTCCGGGCTGTGTGCCGTCGTCGGTGCGCCTCCAAAATTCATTGACTTCATCGCCTTCGACGCCCACCACCAGGCCCCAGGTGCCGTGGTCATGCGGTGGCGTGCCCCGGCCAGGAAGCCAACTGAGCACGGCCACGGCCAGGGTGTGATCGGGTTCTTCGTGCAGCACCTGAAAAGCAAAGCCCTGAACGGGGTCGCAGTCATTGCGGATGCGTGCTTTCAAGTCGGCAGAGGCGGCCAGCGATTCAGCCAAAGGGGTTAGGCGTTTGAAGACGTCATGGGTGTCGCTGTTGTTCACCGCGATGGCTCTGAAGTCGTCCACAAAGCGGGCGAGTGTGTAGGTAGGTGTGTCGGCGTGGGTAGGCATCATTTTTCCTTTCAGCTTGCGGGTGCAGTCTAACGTTTTGCCGCATGCGATACTTCGATTTCAAGGGCTGATTTTGGGGCCTTGGATTTTTTGAATAATCAATGATTGAAGGAGACAGACATGGACAAACGTACCGTCATCAAGGCCCTTGCCGCCGCACCCTTGGCGCTGGCGTCTTTGCACGCATCAGCGCAGCAAGCCCCATTCAAGATCGGACTACTGGCCCCTATGACCGGGCCTTTCGCATCGACCGGCAAACAGATGGAAGCTGGCGCACGCCTGTGGATGGCGCAAAACAGCGGCCTGATTGCCGGGCGCAAAGTGGAGCTGATCCTCAAGGATGACACGGGCACACCCGATGTGACCAAACGCCTGGCGCAAGAGCTGGTGGTGAACGAGAAGGTGGACGTGCTGGCCGGTTTTGGCTTGACGCCGCTGGCCCTGGCCACCGCGCCTGTGGCCACCCAGTCAAAGACGCCCATGGTCAACATGCTGGCGGCCACATCAGCCGTGATTGATGCATCGCCTTACATGGTGCGCGTGTCGATGACGCTGCCGCAAATCACGCTGGGCATTGCCGATTGGGCGCCTAAAAACAAGATCAAGCGCGTCGTCACCCTGGTGTCGGACTATGGCCCAGGCCTGGACGCTGAACGCACCTTCCGTGAACGCTTCATCTTCAACGGCGGGCAGATCATCGAATCGATCCGCGTGCCGGTGCGCAACCCTGACTTTGCGCCTTTCTTGCAAAAGGTGCGCGACCTGGCACCGGATGCGCTGTTTGTGTTTGTGCCATCGGGCATAGGCACCGCGGTGATGAACCAGTTTGCCGAACGCGGTTTGGCCAAAGCCGGCATTCGCCTGATTGGTACGGGTGATGTGGTGGACGATGACATCTTGAACTCCATGGGCGATGCCGCACTGGGCGTGGTGACCTCCTACCCCTACTCCACCGCGCACCCCTCGGCAGTGAACAAAAAGTTTGTTGAGGCCTTCCAAAAAGCCAATAAAAACATGCGCCCGAATGTGGTGGCCGTGACCGGCTATGACGGCATGCACCTGATTTACGAAGCGCTGAAAACGACCGGTGGTAAAGGCGGCGGCGATGCCTTGCTGGCTGCCATGAAGGGGCAAATTTTTGAGAGCCCACGCGGACAGATCTACATCGACGCCAACACCCGAGACATTGTGCAAAGCGTGTACGTCCGCAAGGTGGAGCGCAAAGACGGCGCGCTGTACAACATCGAGTTTGAAGAACACAAAGATGTGCGCGACCCGCCACGTTCGAAATGAAACCATTTTTTCGTGCCGACCAAGTCGGCAGCCTGCTGCGCCCGCCCGAGTTGATTCGGGCGCGAGCGCAGGCTCGAACGGGCGAGATCACACACGCGGCCTTGCGCAGCGCGGAAGACGCGGCCATCCGCCACATCGTGGCCGAGCAAGAGCGCATTGGCTTTGATGTGGTGGTGGATGGTGAGTTTCGCCGTGAGAACTGGTGGATTGATTTTGTGGCTGGGCTCTCGGGGGTTGAGATTCGCGACGGCGACCCGGGGCAGGCGTTTGTCGCCCCCTCTAGCGCTGACGATCATGGGCACGATCACAGCCATGACGACCATGACCACGGCTGGCAATACGTGCCTAAGAATGTGCTGACCACCGGCAAAGTGCATGCCGCAGCGCCCATCACCGCGCCGGATTTTTCCTTTTTGAACGGCGTCGCCACGCGCGCGGCCAAGGTGACTCTGCCCTCGCCCACGCGCCTGCATTTCCATGGCGGGCGGGCGGCGGTGTCTGCGCAGGCTTATCCTGACATCGAAGAATTTTTTGCCGACCTGGCCCAGGTGTATCGAGCCGAGATTGCCGCGCTGGAAGCGGCGGGTTGCCGTTACATCCAGATCGACGATCCCTTGATGACTTACTTCATCAGCGAACGCATGCGTGCTGAGGTGGTGGCTGCGGGGGATGACCCGGACGCACGCTTGCGCCGCTATGTGGACTTGACCAATGCATGCATCGCCGGGCGACGCGCCGACACGGCCATTGGCATCCACGTGTGCCGGGGTAATTCACGCAGCGGCTGGATCGCCGAGGGCGGCTATGAGCGCATTGCTGAGAGTGTGCTGGGCGGGCTCAAGGTCGATCACTTTTTGCTGGAATATGACGATGAGCGCTCAGGTGACTTCGAGCCGCTGCGCCATGTGCCACGCGGTGTGCGCGTGGTGCTGGGCCTGGTCACCACAAAGCGTGGTCAGCTTGAGAGCGCCGACGACCTGATGCGCCGCATTGACAGCGCCAGCAAGTTGGTGCCGCTGGAAGACTTGGCCATCAGCCCGCAATGCGGCTTTGCCAGCACGGTAGAGGGCAACATCATCACGCCCGATGACCAGTGGCGAAAACTGACGCGCGTGGTGGAAGTAGCGCAGCGGGTGTGGGGCACGGCTTGAGCCCACCCCAGCGACCTTAGAGCCCCTAGAGAAACTCCATGCAACGCCGAACCCTGCTAAGCGCCGCATCAGCCGCGCCACTGCTGTGCTGGCTACCCCAACCCACACACGCGCAAAGCACCTACCCCAGCAAGCCCATCCGCTACATCCTGCCGCTGGCTGCGGGTGGTGGTGCCGACATGATTGCGCGCGCCGTGTGCGAGCGCATGGGTCGTCTTCTGGGCCAGCCCATGGTGGTGGACAACCTGGGCGGAGGTGGTGGAGTGATTGGATCTCAAACTACGGCGCGCGCCACACCCGACGGTTACACGCTGATGCAAGCCTATGTGGGCACGCATGGCACCGCACCCGCCACGCGCAAACTGCCCTATGACGCGCTGCGCGACTTCACACCCATTGGCTTGATTGGTACCACGCCCAACGTTCTGTGCGTGAATGCAGCGCTGCCAGCGACCGACGTCAAAGGTTTTGTTGACTACCTGCGCAGGAACCCCGGCAAAGTGTCTTATGGCTCGGGCGGCGCGGGTTCACTCACCCACTTGGTGGCAGAGTTGTTCAAACTGCAAACCAACACCTTCATGCTGCACATCCCCTACCGGGGTATTGCGCCTGCGTTTACCGATTTGATTTCAGGCCAGACACAGGCCATGTTCCCCAGCTTGGCGGGCGGGCTGCCGCACATCCGTAGCGGGCGCATTCGCGCACTGGCGGTCACAGGCACGCAACGCCACCCTTTGCTCAAGGACGTACCCACGTTTGAAGAAGCGGGGCTGAGAGGTTTTGACGCGCAGCAGTGGTATGGCGTCATGGGGCCAGCAGGCCTGGCACCGGCGGTGGTCAAACCACTCAACGAGTCTTTGAACAAGGTGTTGAGTCAGCCCGACTTCAAAGAAAAACTCTCCAGCGAGGCGGTGGAGTTAAAACCCATGAGCCCAGAGGCCTTTTTCGCCTTCGTCAAGGCCGATATCGCCCGCTGGAGCAAGCTGGCCCAAGAGCGGCATATTCAGCTCGACACCTAAGCAAGCCATAGTCGTAAAAAAGCCCTCAGAAGAGGGCTTTTTCAGGGGGTGATCGTTCAGGCCAAGGCCGAAAAAATCAACCGCCTTTAGAAGGACGCTTGCCTGGGTTTTTCTTGCTGCGAGTGGCTTTACCACGCTCAAGACTGACCTTTTGGCCATGACCCACAGCGGTCGGGCTCATGCCGGGCAACGGCTTCGGTTTAGGCGTGGCTTTGCGATCTGCTTCGGTGACGATTTTGTTACCCATTTGAGGTTCCTGTAGTTGCGTAAAAACCCTGTATTAGGCCATAGGTTGCTGGCCTATTTTTTAATCAGGGTGTGTTTTTATTGGATCAGTGGCACAAATCAACGCGCAGGCTTGGCGGGGCGCTTGGCCGCATCACGCGGTACAAACACTTTGCCGCCATTACCGGCATGGCCTGCGGGTTTGGCAAAACCAGGCTTGATGCCCATGGGTTTGCCGAATGCAGGCTTGTCAAAGGAAGGCTTGCGTGGGGCGAAATCACCACGCGGGGCAAAGTCGCCACGGGGAACGAAGTCACCGCGGGGTGCTGCATCGCGGCGGCTATCGCCTGCAAATCGGTCATTGAAACCGCCTTTGCGCTCGTAGCTGCGGCCTTCACGGGCGCCGTCTTGACCGCCACCGAAACCACCGCCTGAACCACCACCACCGAAGCCACCCTCACGCGGAGCGCGGTCAGCACCAAAGCCACCGGCACGGGGTGCGCGGTCGCCGCCGAAGCCGCCGCCGCCAAATCCACCGCCACCACCGCTGGGGCGGCCACCGCCAAACTTACGCTCACGCGAGAAGTTGTCGTTACCGCCACGGCTGTCGCGGCCACCAAAGTTGCCGCCCGGGCGTGAATCAGGCACGCGCTGCTTGGGTTCCATACCGGGAACCACTTCAGCCTTAATCGGCTGGCGGTTGTACGCCTCGATGTCGAAAATCTTGCGCCGGTCACGCAACTCGGCAAAGGTGATGGCCAAACCGTCACGACCCGCACGACCCGTGCGGCCAATGCGGTGGGTGTAGTCTTCAGCCTTCATGGGCAAGCCGAAGTTGAACACGTGGGTCACGGTAGGCACGTCAATGCCGCGCGCGGCCACGTCGGTTGCCACCAGAATTTGCACCTGACCTTGACGCAGCGCCATCAGGCGGCGGTTACGCAGGCCCTGGCTCAGGGCACCGTGCAAGGCCACGGCGTCAAAGCCGTCTTGCTGCAAGTCATTGGCCAAGCCGTCACACTCAATCTGGGTGCTGGCAAACACGATGGCCTGGTTGATGGTGGCGTCACGCAACCAATGGTCAAGCAACTGGCGCTTGTGCTGGGCGTTGTCGGCCCAGAACAGCACTTGCTTGATGTTGGCGTGCTTTTCTTGCGGACTGTCGATCTGCACCTTCTTGGCAGAAGAGCCGTTGTCACGCATCACGCGCATGGCCAACTGCTGAATGCGCGGCGCAAACGTGGCGCTGAACATCATGGTCTGACGACGCTGAATGGTGAGCTGGTTGACTTCGGCCAGATCGTCGGAGAAACCGAGGTCCAACATGCGGTCGGCTTCATCCACCACCAGGAACTGAACCTGGTCGAGTTTGATTTGCATGGAGCGTTGCAGGTCCAGCAAGCGGCCCGGTGTGGCAACCACGAGGTCGGCGTTTTGCAGCTTGGCAATTTGCAACTGGTAAGGCATACCGCCCACCACGCTGGCCACGCGCAGGCCACGGCAATGCTTGACCAGATCAATCGCATCGTGCGCAACTTGCTGGGCGAGTTCACGCGTGGGGCACAAAATCAGCGCGCCAGGGGTGGGGGCTTTGAAGTTGCGCGTGTTGGTCGGGTCTTTGCGCTTGGCACGCTTGGGTGCGGACTCGCCTTTGGCAGCGGCGTCGGCCACCGCTTGTTCAAAGTCGGCGCGCTCTTTGGCTTCTGCGTCGGCATTCTGCTTGAGCAGGGTGTGCAGGACTGGCAGCAGGAAGGCCGCAGTCTTGCCGCTACCCGTCTGGCTGGACACCATCAGGTCGATAAATTTCTGGGGCGTATTGCCCTCAACGACGGCCGGCAAAGCCATGGGGATGACCTGGGTCTGCACTGCGGTCGGCTGGGTGTAGCCCAGATCGACACAAGCCTGCACCAACTCAGGGGCCAGGCCAATGGTGACGAAGCCGTTGGGCAAGGTCACTTCAGGCTCGGCTGCGACATCGGTGGTGATATCGGAAGAAATAGAAAGGGAATCAACAGACGAAAAGTCGCCCGTCACGTCAAAAGTGTCGGTCATTTATTTACTCACACGCGAGCGCCGCAGGTTGTGCGACTGCTCCGTCAATGGTTAAAAAACATCAACCATCAAACGAAGCCTGTACCGATTGAGCCAGTACTGGGGACTTAT
>JAYVPU010000120.1:0-7508 GCA_043757205.1 Comamonadaceae bacterium
ATGCCGTGAAGATCGGCATGCTGCATTCGGCTGAAGTGGTGCAGGTCGTGGCCTGGGCCATTCGCCATTACCGTTTGCCCAATGTCGTGTTGGACCCGGTGATGGTGGCCACCAGTGGTGATCCGTTGATGGCGCACAACGCGGTGCAGGTGCTGGTGGATGAGCTTTTTGGCCTGGCCACCGTCATCACTCCGAATCTGGACGAAACCGAGCTGCTGCTGAATCGAAAAATCACGGGTATCGAGGCACTTGACGCGGCAGCGGGCGATTTGTTGGCGCTGGGTGCCCAGGCAGTGCTGCTCAAAGGCGGTCATCTTCAAGGCAATGAAGTCGTCGATGTACTGGTTCAACACGGGCAAGCTGCTCTGAGGCTGTCGTCTCAACGCATTGAAAGTCGCAATGTGCATGGCACCGGCTGCACCCTGTCCTCGGCCATAGCCGCCCATCTGGCGCTGGGGCTGGACTTGGCACAGGCTGTGACGCAGGCACGCAGCTTTGTACTGGGTGCCATTGCCGCCGGAGCGGGTGTACAAACGGGTCAGGGTCATGGGCCATTGAACCACGGCTATGCGCCGCGAATCATGAAACTTTGCGGGACAGACCGAAGCGCAGCGTAGCTCTGTCCTCAACTGATCAGATCAATCAAACACCGGCGATTCCACGCCCAGCACCTTGTGCAATTTCGGGCTGGTGGTGGTGTATTGCAGAAAAACCTTCTTCTCGGGGAAGATGATGGACACGGCCCCAAAAGCGGCCAGCGCGCATTCATGAAAGCCCGAGAGGATGAGTTTTTTCTTGCCCGGATAGGTGTTGATATCACCCACGGCAAAAATGCCCGGCACGTTGGTGGAGAACTTTTCGGTGTCCACCTTGAGTTGCTTGCGCTCGATCTCCAGACCCCAGTGGGCGATGGGCCCGAGTTTGGGTGAAAGACCAAAAAACACCAGCAGCACGTCCATCGGCACCACACGGGTGACGCCGTCAGCGCCCGTGACCTTGGCCCCGGTGAGTTTGCCGTCTTTTTCCTCGTAGCCGGTGATCTGGCCGACGATGAATTGCATCTCGTAGTCTTCGCACAACTGGCGCATTTTGGCCACGCTGGCCGGCGCAGCCTTGAAGCCGTCGCGGCGGTGGATCAGGATCACGCTCTCAGCCTTGTTGGGGCCGTCATTGACGAAGTTCAGTGCCCAGTCCAAGGCCGAGTCGCCACCTCCCGCAATGATCAGGTTCTTGTCCGCAAAATCGGCCGGGTTTTTGACCCGGTAAAACATCTGTGAACCGTCAAACCTGTCCAAACCTTCCACTTTGAGCGTGCGCGGCTGAAAAGCCCCCACACCTGCAGCGATGAAGATGGTTTTAGTGAGGAACTGTGTGCCTTTGGAGGTCTCGATAAAGAAGCGCCCGTCGTCCTGCTTTTGCACCGTGGTGACTTCTTGCCCGAGGTGGAAGGTCGCGCCAAAGGGCTCAATCTGTTTGAGCAGGGCGTCGGTGAGTTCCTGCCCGGTGCACACCGGGATGGCTGGGATGTCGTAGATCGGCTTGTCGGGGTACAGCTCAACAGGCTGGCCACCGGGGTAAGCCAGTGAGTCGATGACGTGGGCTTTGATCTCCAGTAGGCCCAGCTCGAACACCTGGAACAGGCCCACGGGGCCTGCGCCCACGATGACGGCGTCGGTTTCGATCGGGCCTTCATGGGCCATGGCGGTGTGGATCACTTCTTGATTGATTTTTGATTCCATAGGACAGAGAGCGCCTTGGTTTAGCGCAGCAATTCGGACAATTTGCCGGTTTTGTCTTTCCACTCGTCTGCGTCTGGCAGCGGTGTGGTGCGTTTGGTGATGCTCTTCCAGCCCGGCAACTGCGCCAGATCCGCGTTGAGCTTGATCATGTGCAATTGGTCCGCAGGCACGTCTTCTTCGGCGTAAATCGCATTCACGGGGCATTCAGGAATGCACACGGCGCAGTCGATACATTCGTCCGGGTCAATGGTCAGGAAGTTGGGGCCTGCGCGAAAGCAATCGACGGGGCAAACATCAACGCAATCGGTGTATTTACAGCGGATGCAGGATTCTGTGACGACGTGGGTCATTTTTTACTTCTAGCTGAGAGGGTGTTAACCCGCGATTTTATTTCAATTCAACAACAGGGCACCGGCGGTCTTGTGACTGGCGGCATCGACCAAAATCATCGAACCCAACAGGCGCGATTGACTAAAGGGCCGAGTTGGCACCGCCTCTGTCAAGGCCAGCTCAATATGACCAATGGCATTGGGCGCAAGTTCCAGCGCATCCTCTTCCTCCAAAGTGTGGATGTTGAGGCTGTGCACGATGCGTTTGACCCTGGCCTTGACCCAACGGTGGCCGTGCAGCGCCCAATAGACGCGGCCTGGCACCAACGGCGTGTCATCCATCCAGGCGACAGTTGCGATGAGATCCCGCTGCGTGGTGCTGCCTTCATGGGCCGGGTCGTCAGCCAGCAGCCAGTCGCCGCGTGACACATCCACCTCGTGGTCCAACACAATGCCCGCGCTGTGGCCTGCTTGCACCTCACCCGGGCGACGGGCATGGTCCAGCACCTGGGCCACCGTGGCCTTTTGCCCGCTGGGAAAAATCGTGACCGACTGGCCGGGCGCTACAGCGCCGGTGGCCAAACGGCCCCAGAACACGCGGCGACCTTGGGAGGTGTCGGAAGAGCCTGAGAACTTTTCCACCCATTGAACCGGGAAGGCAAAAGGCAGCGCTTGGTCGCTTGGGGTCACCGGCAAGGTTTCCAGCAAGTCCAGCAGGGTCGGGCCCTGGTAGCCGCACCAGCCGGGGGTAGCCGCCGCGTCCACCACGTTCCAACCTTTGAGGGCCGACACGGGCACGGTGGCGGTGACGGCAAGTCCCGCTTCCTGGGCAAACAAGGCGAGGGCTGCGCTAATTTTTTGGAAGGTCAGCGCCGGATCGTTCACGGCATCCAGCTTGTTGACGGCAAAAATAACCGAGGGCACGCGCAGCAGTTTGAGCAGCAGCGAGTGGCGACGAGTTTGTGGCAACAGGCCATGGGCTTTGTCGGCGGGCGGCTGCAGGGTGTCGGCCTCTTGCGCCCAGCCCAGTTTGGTGGCGTCCACCAGCACCACAGCGGCATCGGCGCTGGAGGCGGCGGTGACCATGTTGCGCGTGTACTGCTCATGACCGGGGGTGTCGCCAATGATGAACTTGCGGCGCTCGGTGTTGAAGTAACGGTAGGCCACGTCGATGGTGATGCCTTGCTCGCGCTCGGCGGAGAGGCCATCGGTCAGCAGCGCCAGATCGGTTTCGCCTTGGCGCTGCACGCCAGCCAGGTGGTCTTGCAGCACGGCCTTGCTGTCCACCAGCAGGCGGCCAATCAGGGTGCTTTTGCCATCATCGACGCTACCGCAGGTGATGAATTTCAGTGCGGTGTGCGTGTCGATTAAGTTTGTCGTCATCAGAAATACCCGTCTTTCTTGCGCTTCTCCATTGAAGCGTCTGAGGTTTTATCGTCCATGCGGGTCGCACCACGCTCGCTCACATCGGCGGCCAGGGTTTCGATCACGATATCGCCGGGCGTGGCGGCCAAGCTGGCCACCGGGCAGGTGCAGGTGATGTCGCCCACGGTGCGAAAACGCACGTCACGGCGCTCGATCGTTTCACCGTCGCGCACGGGGGTGAGTTCGGTCACCGGCACCAGCAGGCCGCGGCGCTCGACCACATCACGCTTGTGGGTGTAGTAGAGCGAGGGTAATTCGATCTGCTCGCGTTCGATGTACTGCCACACGTCCAACTCGGTCCAGTTGCTGATGGGGAACACGCGGAAGTGCTCGCCGGGGGCCAGACGTGTGTTGAACAGCGTCCACAACTCGGGGCGTTGGGCCTTGGGCTGCCACTGGCCAAAGCTGTCGCGGTGGGAAAAGATGCGCTCCTTGGCACGGGCTTTTTCCTCGTCGCGGCGGGCACCACCAATCAGTGCGTCAAAGCGGAATTCTTCAATTGCTTCGAGCAGGGTGACCGACTGGTGCACGTTGCGGCTCTCACCGGGGTGGGCCAGACGCACCGTGCCGCGAGCCATGGAGTCTTCCACGCTGCGCACGATCAGCTCGGCCTTCAACTCTTTGGCGCGTGAATCACGGAAATCGGTCACTTCAGTGAAGTTGTGGCCGGTGTCAATCATCAGCAGCGGGTAGGGGATGCGTCCCACGCCAAAAGCTTTCTCGGCGCACTTGAGCATGACCAGCGAGTCTTTGCCGCCGGAGAACAGCAGGGTGGGGCGTTCAAACACGGCGGCCACTTCACGCAGGATGAAGATGGTTTCTTCTTCCAGCGCGTCCAGGTGGGCGTTACTTAGATGATGTTCTTGGCTCATGGCGGCGTTTTTTAGAAATTCGGGTTCGGTGCGGGCGTTCATTGCGTGCTCCGTTCTGGCAGGGCGCTGGATTCGCTGACGTGCAGGCCACATTCTTTGGCCGCTTCATGTTCCCACCACCAGCGGCCCGCACGGAAGTCTTCGCCCAGGCTGATGGCCCGGGTGCAGGGCGCGCAGCCGATGCTGGGGAAAAACTGGTCGTGCAGCGGGTTGTAGGCGATCTTGTGCAGGGCAATGTAGTGCCACACGTCGCCCCAGGTCCAGTTGGCTAGGGGGTTGAACTTGAGGCGTTCATGGGCGGCCACGTCCGCGTGGTCGATCAGCGGCACCTCGGCGCGCGCGCCGGACTGTTCGCGGCGCAGGCCCGTGACCCAGGCTGCTTTACCGGTCAAGGCACGGCTGAGCGGCTCCATCTTGCGGATACCGCAGCAGGCCTTGCGCAGGTCAATGCTCTTGTACATCGCGTCTTTGCCTTCGCGGGCCACAAACTGCACCACGGATTCTTGTACCGGGTGATAAACCGTCAAGGGTGCTTGAGGATGCGCGGCTTGTTGGATCTTGAGCTGCTCCAGCACAGCCAGTGTCTCGGCGTGCAGCGCGCCGGTTTCCAGCACAAAGACGGAGATCGGCAGCTTGTGCGTGTTGATCAGGTGGGTGATGACCATGTCTTCAGCGCCCAGGCTGGAGGCTTGGGTCACCGGCTGGTGCTGGCCGGCCTGCTGCAAGTTGGCAATCGTCTCGGCCAGTTTGGTGTCAAAGTCGGCGGATGCCCGCGCGTGAAGGGTGACGGCGCTCATTACGCAGCCTTGGCGAACAGCGGCGCGCTTGTCACGGCGTCGCCTTGGTAGAAAGCGGCATAGCGCTCAAACTGGCGTTGGGCGGCACTGGCGTCCACGCCTTCGCGCAGCACGGCGCTGGAAAAACCGCTGCGCTGCATCTGCACCAGTTGGTCGATCAGCACGTCGCCCGTGGCGCGGATGTCGCCTTTGAAGCCCATACGCCTGCGAAGCAAAAATGCCTGGCTGAAAGCGCGGCCATCGGTGAACTTGGGAAAGTTCAGGTCGATGCGCTCCACGCCGTCGAGCGCGCCCTGGCTGGCCAGGTCACGCGGGTCGATATCGTTCGCCATTTCAAGGGTATTTTGAGCTGTAGCGCCCGCAGAGTGTGCGTGAGCAGCTATCAAATTGAGAGTTGATGTCATGCGGTTGCTTCCTCTTGCCCATTTTCGTGTAGGTGGCGGGCGCTGTTGGCGGCGGCCTTGAAAGGGTCAATGCCGGTGCGGCGCAACGTGGCGATAAAGGTCTCTGCCTTGCCGTTCACCGTCTGGCGCTGCTCGCGGTAGGTGTCTAAAACTGCTTCGATGACTTCAGGCACTTCAGCAGCGCTGAAGGAGGGACCGACCACCTTGCCTGCCACGGGCGGGCCGCTCAGGGTAGAGCCGTCGGAGCCACCCAGGGTCACCTGGTACCACTCTTTGCCGTCTTTATCGACACCCAGGATGCCGATGTGGCCGCTGTGGTGGTGGCCGCAGGAGTTGATGCAGCCGCTCATGTGCAAGTCAATCTCGCCCAGGTCGTGCAGCTCGTCCAGGTCCTGGTAGCGTGCCGTGATGGCCTCGGCCAGGGGCAGGGAGCGGGCATTGGCCAGCGAGCAAAAATCGCCACCGGGGCAGGCAATCATGTCGCTTAAGAGACGGATATTGGGGCGGGCGAAACCGGCTTTGCGTGCGGCGCGCCAGAGTTCGGGCAACTGGTCGCAGCGCACCCAGGGGAGCACCAGATTTTGGTCGTGGGTGACGCGCACTTCACCGGCGCTGAACTGGTCGGCCAATGCGGCTGAGGTATCCAACTGGTCGGCCGTGGCGTCACCGGGGTACTGGCCCAGGCGCTTGAACGACAGGGTCACGATGCGCAGGTCCGGGTTTTTGTGCGGGGCGACGTTTTGCTGTAACCAGCGGCCGAATTCGACGTCGTCTTCGGCGGCGGCTTTGAGGATATTGGCGATTTTGGCTTCGGCTTCACTGCGGTTGCAGCTCAAGTCGGGTGCCACAAACGTGGCGCTCACGCGATCCAGCTCGGCTTGCGTGATGGTGTGCGGTGCGCCGTCGATCTCCACAATGTCCTTGAACTCGGCCTCGACCTGGTCAAAGTATTTTTGACCTTCGGCCTTGACCAAAATCTTGATGCGCGCCTTGTAGATGTTGTCGCGGCGACCAAAGCGGTTGTAGGCGCGCACGATGGCTTCCAGGTAGTTCAGCACCTGGTTCCAGGGCAAAAATTCGCGGATGGTGGCGGCCACGATGGGCGTGCGGCCCATGCCACCGCCGACCAGAACCTTAAAGCCCAGCTCACCGGCAGCGTTATGCACCAGATGCAGGCCCACGTCATGCCAAGCAGTTGCCGCGCGGTCCTCCAGCGCGCCGGTAATGGCGATCTTGAACTTGCGCGGCAGAAAAGCGAACTCGGGGTGCAGCGTGCTCCACTGGCGCATGATTTCGGCAAAAGGGCGTGGATCGGCCACTTCGTCGTGGGCAATACCGGCGCGCTCGTCGCTGGTGATGTTACGAATGCAGTTGCCGCTGGTCTGGATGCCGTGCATGTCCACGCTGGCCAGCAGGTCCATCACATCGGCTGATTTGTCCAGTGGAATCCAGTTGTACTGGACGTTCTGGCGGGTGGTGAAGTGGCCGTAGTTGGTCGTGAGCTTGGAGCCGATGAATGTGCCGTTGTGCAAGGGGACGTCACCCAGCTTATTC
The DNA here is from genome assembly GCA_043757205.1 of Comamonadaceae bacterium. Classification (GTDB taxonomy): domain Bacteria; phylum Pseudomonadota; class Gammaproteobacteria; order Burkholderiales; family Burkholderiaceae_C; genus CANCDA01. Next base: position 7,121 of record JAYVPU010000120.1, read on the forward strand.
TGCGCGGTCTGCGCTTCACCCAGCAGAGCGTCGGTCGGTTGGTCGTAGTCACGGGCAATGGTGGCCAGCACGCGCAGTTGGGCGCTGGAGAGTTCGCCGTAAGGCACAGCCACGCGCAACATGGGCGCGTAGCGCTGCACGTACCAACCATTTTGCAGCCGCAGCGGACGGAATTCGTCTTCGCTGATCTGACCTGATTGCCAGCGTTCTAGCTGATCGCGGTACTGCTGGGCGCGCAGGCGCACGAACTGGCGGTCAAAGTCGGTGTACTGGTACATAAGGTTGGTGGAACAATAAAAAGTTTTAGATCATGACCAGCTTGGCACCGGCCCAGGCCAACAGCACCGAGAGTACCGAGCGAATCAGCCGCTCAGGTGTTTTGGAAACC
>JAYVPU010000121.1:0-1953 GCA_043757205.1 Comamonadaceae bacterium
GTCCCGTGCCGCCATGCGCAATGCTTTGAAGCGCATTCAGACTGGTGAATACGCCAAGATGTTCATCTTGGAAGGCCGTACCAACTACCCAGGCATGACGGCTCGCCGTCGTCTGACCGCAGAACATTCGATCGAGAAGGTCGGCGCTCAACTGCGCGCCATGATGCCCTGGATTGCGAAAAACAAACTGGTGGATCAGACCCGCAATTGATTTGCAGATCGTCCCAATACAAAACCGCCTTCGGGCGGTTTTGTATTTGATTCAGGTGTGGCTTACACTTGGCACTCAATGGGTGCCTCTGAGGATGCATTCTCGCTATTAATTTAATAGCTGGTGGCGCAATTAAAAAAGCGCTTTCGGCCTATTTGGTACAAAAAAATGAATGAGAGTACCTCTAACTCTGTAGATCCCTTGAAGCCGCTCAAGCCGCGTCGCAAGGGCATTTATATTTTGCCCAACCTCTTTACCTTGGCGGCCTTGTTTGGCGGGTTCTACGCCATCGTGATGGCCATGAACGGTAAGTTCAACGAGGCGGCAATTGGTGTGTTTTGGGCCATGGTGCTGGACAGCCTGGACGGTCGTGTCGCGCGCATGACCAACACCCAGAGCGCCTTTGGTGAGCAGATGGATTCACTCTCGGACATGGTCAGCTTTGGCGCGGCACCGGCTTTGATTGCCTATGAATGGTCATTGCGTGGTCTGGGTCGCTGGGGCTGGATTGCCGCGTTTGTCTATTGCGCTTGCGCAGCACTTCGCCTTGCTCGCTTTAACGTCAATACAAGTGTGGTCGATAAACGTTATTTCCAAGGACTCCCTAGCCCCGCCGCAGCGGCCGTAGTGATGAGTTTTATTTGGCTCATGAACGATTTAAGCGTTGATCCTTCAAATGGTTTTATCAAATGGCTGATGTTCGCCATTGCCCTGTATTCGGGTTTGACCATGGTCACCAATGTGCCGTTCTATAGTTTCAAGGATGTCAATCTCAAAAAGAGCGTGCCGTTTGTTGTGATCGTCGCTATTGCCATAGCGATTGCAGTCGTCAACATTGATCCGCCGGGCGTTTTGTTTGGTATCTTTGTGACGTATGGCTTAAGTGGGTACGTGATTTACGCTTATCGTAAATTCAAGGGGCAATCGGTGAGTGTGATTGCCACCTCAAAAGATGAACCTGAAGAACGGGGCTTGCACTGACTTTTAAAAGTTATGCTACATTGTGCGTATGAAAAAATCACTTGCAGTGCGCGTTGCGACAAGCACTTGGCTCAAGTTGGAAATAGCGACCTTGGGTCTGCTAAGTCTGCTGTCACTCCTTCTAATGAAGGCGGGCTGAGCGCGTACATCAACTAGATTTACCCAACGGCCCGCTTGCTTTTCGCAGCGGGCCGTTTTCATTTTGAGCTGCGAATCATTGAGTTCTTTTAATTTGTATTTCCAGGAGTTACTACCATGGCTGACCAATTGATCATTTTTGACACCACTTTGCGAGATGGTGAACAGTCACCCGGTGCGTCCATGACCAAGGACGAAAAATTGCGGATCGCACGTCAACTGGAACGTCTTAAAGTTGACGTGATTGAGGCCGGTTTTGCTGCCAGTTCAAATGGTGACTTTGAGTGCATCAAGGCGATTGCCGAGGTTATCAAGGACACCACTATTTGTTCGCTGGCCCGAGCCAATGACCGAGACATCTCGCGTGCGGCAGAGGCTCTCCAAGCCGCCAACAGCGGACGCCTGCATTTGTTTTTGGCGACCTCTGCCTTGCACATGGAGAAGAAGCTGCGCATGTCACCCGATCAAGTGTTCGAGCAGGCTAGGCTTTCGACCCGATTTGCCCGCAATTTGATGGACGACATTGAATTCAGTCCGGAAGACGGCTACCGTAGCGATCCCGATTTCTTGTGCCGTGTTTTGGAGGCTGTGATTGCTGAAGGTGCAACCACCATCAATGTGCC
>JAYVPU010000122.1:0-7423 GCA_043757205.1 Comamonadaceae bacterium
CCAACAACAAATCGGCAGTTGAGCCTGTTGTAGGGGCACGTTTTGAATCCGAGTCCAATGAAATCAAGGACTTACGTCAGTAGCTGTCGAACTCGGGCGGGCAATGGGTCAGGACGCAGCGGGGAAATCAATTGTCAATTCCAATTGACAAAAGAATCCGACTTGAGGCCTTGCCTGACTGGGCGTGGAGAGTCAAAAAATGACCCAAGAGGAAAAACGCCTTTGGGCAATCGCAATCGGCAACTTCATCATTGAGTTTGGTGCAATCGAAAGCTTGGTAACTGAAGTGGTTCGTAGATCATTTGCCGCCGCCCACTTCGATGTTTTGCGAAGATTGCCTTTCGAGCGCCGTGCATCATTGACCTTTGCCTCGTTGCAAGCATTGCATCCCGCTCTTTTTCAAAGCTTGGAAAGTGACTTCAAATTGCTTGACGCAATACGCATACGGCGGAACATCATTGCACACAGTGGCTTCACGGTCAGTGTTTACACAAACGATGACCAAACTGAATTCAGGCTTGAGTTCGGTATGTCAGATGCGCACAAGAAGAACGCCGTTTTTTTGCAGATTCAGCACTTGGAAAGTGATACTGATGTACTGAAGATGATCTATTCCAGACTCTTGCCGTTGATTTCCTCGGGAATGGAAGTCAGTGCTGTTGGTTCATAAGGTGTTAGTTTGGAGAGTTTGAACGAATGACCGACAAAGAAATCCTTCCACGCCTCTCGCCCGAGTACGATGAAAGGGCAAATGCGTATTACTTGTGTGTCAGCGCAGAACTCGCGCAAAAGACAGGCGACAACCGCAACTACTGCACCTGTTGCGCCGTCGGGTCTCGAAGAAGCCTATTTACGAGGAGCGCAGTAGCCCATGCAACGCAGGGCGTTGAAAATACGCAAGACGTACTGCCAGAAAGCTGCCGCTCAACAGTACCCGCTTCCGCGACAGTCCGGTCATAGGACCGCGTTCCAGCAGCGAACGGTTAGGTGTGGCACGCACGCCGGTGCGTCAGGCCCTGTTCAAGCTGCAACAGGAAGGCTATGTCGAGGTGCTGTTTCGCAGCGACTGGCGCGTTCTGTCTTTCGACTTTGATCAGTTCGAACAGCTGTGCGACCTGCACCAGGTGCATTTGGCGCGCCAGGGCGTAGTCGGTGCCAACACCGGCCTACTGGTGCAACAGGCGGGTCACTTCTCGCACCGCCGTTTTCAACATCGGCAATATGGCGGCGATTCGGCGCTCCGTCATGCGGGACTGGGTGGCCGCCACCGTTATGGCGGCAATCGGGCTTTGCGCCTGGTTGAAGATGGGCAGACCGATCGCCCGCACTGACGCCCAAAGGCTGCCGACTCCCCACCAGCACTGATGGCGTCTGTATGGGGTAAGTGCCCTGCGTGCCTGAGATATTTGCGATGGGCTAGCTGACTCCAAACCAAGGGATGTTTACAAATTATTCGAGCACCACGCCCGCCAGCTCCACCGCCTTGGCGATCTTCACGGCCTCTATCTTCATCAATGCCGCGAACTCGGCTGGTGTGCTGGCCAAGTCTTCAGCACCGGCATTGGTCAGGGTGAGTTTCATCTCAGGGCTGGACAGCGCTTTTCGGATTTCAATGCCTAGCCGCTCGACGATGGCAGGCGGCAGACCTTTGGGGCCAAGGATGCCGCTGTACAAGACGAGTTCCATGGGTACGCCAGCTTCCTTCATGGTCGGCACATCAGGCGCGGCGCTGACCCGCTTGGATGAGGTGACGGCAAGACCGTTGATTTTCCCGGCCTTCATCTGGGTGATGGCGGGTGGCATGGTCGAGAAGGTGTAGGCGACTTCACCCGCAATGACCGCCGTGGTGGCAGGCGCGCTGCCTTTGTACGGCGCATGCAGGGTCTTGGTGCCGATCAGCTGGTTATAGGACTCACCGGCCAGATGGGTGATGGCGCCGTTGCCTGAGGATGCGTAAGCGACCTCTTGGGGTTTGGCTTTGGCAAGCGCCGTCAGCGCCTTCACATCTTTGGCACCGGAGGCCAGGCTGGACACCAGCATCAACGGCGTCGAGGCCACCAGACTAACCATGGTGAAGTCATTCCAGGAATCGTACTTGAGGTTTTTGTAGGCCGCGGCGTTGATGGCGTGGCTGGTCATGTCTTGAAAAAACAAGGTGTAGCCATCGGGTGCCGCATTGGCCACATAAGCCGACGCAATCACCGTTGCCGCGCCCGCCTTGTTTTCCACAATCACGCTTTGCCCCATCTGCACCGTCAGCCGTGCCGCGAGCGCACGGGACAGCACATCGGAGATGCCGCCGGGCGGGAAGCCAAGCACCAAGGTGATGGGTTTTGAGGGATAGGCGCTGGTTTGGGCTGGCGCGGGCGTCGCCATGAAGACGGTGGAAAAAACAGCAGCCAAAAATTGACAGTAGCGAGTTTTCATGTGAGCGTCCGGTTGAAGTGGTGTTAATCAAGACGACGGTAACAACGGTTTTAGCCGCAGAGTCCGATTATTATTCCATTTTGTTTGCAGCTTCATACCGAAACCGCAGCTCAACTCAATGAAGGTTTTATTGTGACCCGACCCCTATTGCCACGCCACAATCGCTACGATTTCATCCCGCTGAACGAGCGCAAAGATTACGACTGGCCGGGTGGCGCTCGGCTGGCGTTTGTCTTCACCACCAACATTGAATGTTTTGCCTTTGGTGCCGGCCTGGGTCATGACCCGGCCAAGAGCGGAGAGCCACAAACCCATCGCAATTATTCTTGGCGCGACTACGGCAATCGCATCGGCATTTGGCGGCTTTTTGAAATGCTGGACCAACTCCAGATGCCAGCCGCGCACAACGTCAACAGTCTGGTCTATGACTACACGCCCCAAGTCATGGACGAGATCCGACGCCGTGGTGACGAAATTGTGGGCCACGGGCGCAGCAACGCCGAGAACCATCGCGGCATGTGGGAGGCCGACGAAGAACGCATCCTCAAAGAGGTGGTGGACAAATTCATTCAGCACGAAGGCAAGGCCCCCACAGGCTGGATGGGCTCGGGCGCGTATGAGACGCCGAACACCCCGGACCTGCTCAAAGAAGCCGGGTTCAAGTACCTCATGGACTGGCCCATGGATGACCAGCCGATCTGGATGCGCACCCGCAGCGGCCCTATCCTGTCCATCCCGTACCCCGTGGAGCTCAATGATGCGCAGGTCATCACCCACCGAAAACAAGATGCCAGCGAGTTTTGCGACATGATTGTTCAGCAATTTGACGAGATGATCGAACAATGCGAACGCCATCCCCTGGTCATGAACATCTCGGTGCACCCCCATGTGTTCGGCCAACCGTTTCGCCTTCGCATGTTGCGCACGGCCATGAAGCACTGCCTGGAAGGCCCGCATCGCGCCAAGCTCTGGTTGGCCCGGCCCGGAGAGATTGCCGACTATTGCTACAGCCTGCCCGCAGGAACGATTCCAGGCAGCACCTGAGACCTTTCAAAGCGCTGCCAACAACAGCATCGTCACCATTCATCCAACACGGAACTCACCATGACCAACCCCCTCGGCAGCAGCGTCAGAGCGCGTGCACCTTACCAATCCATCGTTAACCGACCCCGTCTGGAACTGCCCGGTGGTGCCCGCGTGGTGTTGTGGAATATCGTCAACGTTGAAGTCTGGGAGCCGACCGGTGCCATGCCGCGCGCTGTGCTGTCGCCGCCCATGGGCAGCCCCCTCTTGCCCGACGTGCCCAACTGGTCTTGGCATGAATACGGCATGCGCGTTGGCTTTTGGCGGATTCTCGAGGCCTTGAGTGACCGGAAAATGAAAGCCACCTTTGCACTCAATGGTGCCACCTGCCGCATGTACGAGGAGGTCTGCACCGCGGCCCTCAACGCCGGTTGGGAATTCATGGGGCACGGGCTGGTGCAAAAACCAATGCACAAGCTTGAAGACCAGCTCGGTGCCATCCGTGAAACCATGGAAGAAATCCGCAATTTCACCGGCAAGCCGCCACGCGGCTGGGAAAGCCCTGGCCTCACCGAAACCGACGACACCCTGGATCACCTGGCCGAAGCCGGCATTGAGTATGTGGCGGACTGGGTCTTCGACGACCAACCGGTCAGCCTGAAGTCAACCAAGGGCACCATCACCTCCATCCCCTACACCGTGGACTTGAACGACGTGGTGATTTCAACCGTGCAACAACACCCGTCTGACGAAATGCTCAAACGCGGTAAAGCGCACTTTGACCGCCTGTACAAGGACGGCGCCAAGACGCCACGCGTGATGGCCATCTCCGTCCATCCCTACCTGAGCGGCGTACCGCACAGGATTGCCTACCTGGAACAGCTCTACGATTACGTGTTACGCCACGATGGCGTTGTGGTCTGGACCGGCGATCAAATCCTGGACTGGTTCCTGGAGCAGCAACGCAGCAACGCAGCATGAGCTGGCCCCAGCTGGCGCATGTTGCACGCCTAGAGATGTGCAGCCGACCTTTAAATATTGCCTAGAACAACAAGGAGACGTAATGATTCAACGCAGCCTGACCACCGTTTTTGCCGCACTGGCCTTTGCAATGACCACAACGGCCTACGCCCACGGCCCCAACGACCCGCCGCACCAGAGCCACGCGCAGGGTGATTTGAAGCTGGAAAGTGGCGAGGCGATCAAGGACTTCGCGATCTCCTATGTCACCCACGGCACGCTCAACGCCAACAAGTCCAACGCGGTGCTGATGGTCACGGCCATTGGCGGCAACCACCACCGGATTGACTACCTGATTGGCCCCGGGCGCGCGCTGGACCCGGCCAAGTACTTCATCATTTGCACCGATGCGATTGGCAACGGCCTGAGCACTTCGCCGTCCAACAGCGCCACGCAGCCGCGCATGCAGTTCCCCAAGTTCAATATGCGCGACATGGTGAACTCGCAGCAGCGGTTGATCACTGAGAAATTCGGCATCAAGAAACTGGTCACCGTGATTGGCGCATCCATGGGCGGCATGCAAGCGCTGCAATGGGCGGCCAGCTATCCGGCCATGATGGACAGCGTTGTGCCCATCATCCCGCTGGGCCGCACCCCGGCCTGGACGACGGGTGTGCTGGAGATGCTGCGCCAAAGCATCATGGCCGACCCGCGCTGGCTGGGTGGCAACTACGCCGCCAGCACGCCGCCTGAGCAGGGCATGCGGCTGTGGGCCGGTTGGCTCTCGGGCGTGATCGTGCGCACGCCGGGCTACCAAGAATCGCTCTACCCCAACGCGCAAGACGCCATCGCCTACCTCAAGGGCGGGCAAGACGCGGGCTGGCGGCGCATGGATGCGGTGGACTGGGTCTATCAGAGCTGGGCCTACGACCAGCACAACCTGGGTACGACGCCCGGCTTTAATGGCGACTACCACCGCGCCCTGAAAGCCATCAAGGCCAAGACTTTGATCTTGGCGGGCACGGGCGATCTGCTCAACCCCGAGTACGAGGCACAAGAGGCGGCGCACTACATTGCCGACGTGCGCTACGTCGCCATCAACCCCCAGCGCCCGATGGGCCATGTGTCGGGGGCGGGTATCAGCGCGCCAGAGAATGAGGTGCAGAACCGGGAGGTTGGCGCGTTTCTGGACGTGGTGACCGAACGCGGGCGCAAGCTGCAATGAGCGGGGCGCTGGCAAGTGAGCGGTGACTTCGCTCAGGCGTAAGTCACCCAGGCCGCGTGCGCCGGCTGGTTCAGGTGCGGCAAGGTGTTGTAGCTCAGCAGGGTGTGGCGTTTGGGGTTGAAGTTGAACTCGGTCACCGCGCTGTTGCGGATGCGCAGATTGAGTTCGATGGTGGCCTCCGGTGCCAGGCCCAGCACATGGCCCACCGCCATAGCAATCGGCCCACCGCTGGAGACCAGCAGCACCGCACCCGCATGGGTTTGTCGCACGTGATCCAGTGCGCCGGTCACGCCCGACAAGAACTCGGAATAAGGCGGCATGCCCTGGGGCTGCGTTTTCTCTTTCATCCAAGCCAATAGCCCCTCGCGCAACAAGCGAAAGTGGTGGCGGTACAGCTCGGGGGTGTCGGGTTTGGCGAGTGGCTGCGGGTGGATGGCGGCAATCACCGCTTCGCTGTTGTATTCATTCAGACCCGGCCACAGCGTACTGGCGCTCTCGTCGATGCCCATGCCTTTTGCAATGCCCGCCCAAGTTTGCTTTTGGCGTTGCAGTGTCCCGGTGAGCATGGCGTCAAACACTAGGCCGTGTGCGAGCCAGTGCTCACCCAGGCGCAGGCTTTGCTGTTGGCCTAGTGCACTCAGTTGGTCGTAGTTGTCAGCACCAAACGAGGCTTGGCCGTGGCGCACTAAATAAAGGGTTCCCATGCGTTGATTGTGCCCACCTCACAGCGCCGACTTCACAGTGCCACATGACCCTCTATGCAGTTCACCACCGCGCCGCCGACCCAGACCTGGCCGCTGGCGTCGCGCTCAATGTGCACGCGCCCAGCGCGCTCCAGACAAGTGCCCTGGGCGGCCAGATAGCGCTCGGGCATCAAGCCGTCAGCGATGAGCCACTGGGCCAGGCTGGCGTTGAGGCTGCCGGTAACAGGGTCTTCTTCAATGCCCACGGGGGCGGCGAAGGCGCGCACTTCCAAGTCGGGCGCGGGGTGGACGGGCTGATCGTTTTCATGGCCCGTAAAAACGCGGGCCTCTTGGCTGGATCGTGTGATCAGAACCGGCGCGTCCTGGGGTGCGTCCAGGGCCGCGACGCCGACCTTCTGCCCTAACTTTTTCAGGGCGGCGTGGTCGGGCGTCAAACCCAGCACGGTGTCCATGCTGTCGAGCAAGAGACCCAGCCACACCGGCCCGTTGTCCAGCAGCTGCGCGGCCTTGAGTTGATGCGCCTGCAAGCCCAGCGCGGCGAGTACCTGCGTGAGCAACGCTGCGCTGGGTGCGCTGCGTTTGAGTGGTGGCGCGGCAAAGGCCAAGCGTGTGCCGTGTCGGCGAATGCGCACCAGGCCGACCTGACACTCTTGCACGATGACTTCGCTGGATTGGGGTGCGCCACCGGCCGCTAGCCACGCATGGCAGGTGCCCAGCGTGGGGTGGCCAGCAAAGGGCAGCTCGCCGCCGGGGGTGAAGATGCGCAAGCGGTAATCGGCCTCGGCGCGGGTCGGGGGCAGCACGAAGGTGGTTTCTGACAAATGCGTCCAGCGCGCAAAGCCCTGCATCTGCGCGTCGCTCAGGCCGGTGCCGTCCAACACCACGGCCAAGGGGTTGCCCAGGTAGGGCGTGGTGGTGTACACGTCTACCTGTTTGAAGGGACGTAGCCGGGTGGGTGAGGTCGGTGGGTGCATGCCCACCACTTTACGCGAAGCGACAGAAGTGGGGACTCGTTTTGCCGCCGGGCCGCCCAAGGCTAAACAGCCCCCTCGGGGGGCAGCGCAGTACACGAGGTGACAAGCGT
>JAYVPU010000123.1:0-1931 GCA_043757205.1 Comamonadaceae bacterium
AGCAGCATGTCGAACAGCGAAAACTCAATCTGGCGCAGGGTTTGCATGCCACTCTGGAAGTTTTTGGCGGCCAGCATCTTGTCAAACAGCGCGCGCGGCAAGGGTTCTCCGGTTTGCACATGGGCGGTCATGGGCTCCAGCACGCTCCAGTCCCAGCAGAAGTTTTCCATGAACTGGCTGGGCAACTCCACCGCGTCCCACTCCACCCCGCTGATACCCGAGACGGCGTGCTCCTCCACCTGGGTCAGCATGTGGTGCAGGCCGTGGCCGAACTCGTGAAAGAGGGTAATCACGTCGTCGTGCATCAGCAAGGCGGGTTGGCCGTTCACGCCCTCGGCAAAATTGCACACCAGGTGCGCCACCGGCGTTTGCAAACGGCCCGTGTCGGGGCGCAACCAGCGCGAGCGCACGCCGTCCATCCAGGCACCGCCTCGCTTGCCGGTGCGGGCGGGTTGGTCCAGGTAGAACTGGCCGATCAATTGCGTGCCCTCGTGGGCACCCTCCGGGTGCGTGCGCTCGATGCGGTAGAACTCAACCGAGGGATGCCAAACGGGGGCGGCGTCACGGCGGATGGAGACCTCAAACAGCGTCTCGACAATTTTGAACAGACCCGCCAGCACGCGCGGCGCAGTGAAGTACTGTTTGACCTCTTGCTCGCTGAAGTCATAGCGCGCTTCCTTGAGCCGCTCACTGATGAAGGGCCAGTCCCAAGCTTGTGGGTCTTTGAGGCCTAGTTGTGTGGCAGAAAAGTCACGCAGATCGGCTATGTCTTGCTGCGCGTAGGGGCGTGCCTTGCGGGCCAGATCACGCAGAAAACTCATCACTTCCTGAGGCGACTCGGCCATCTTGGGCACAACCGAGACTTCGCCAAAGTTCACATAGCCTAGGAGTCGGGCTTCTTCTTGGCGCAGGGCGAGGATCTGGCCGATCAACGCGCCGTTGTCGAACTTGACCGCATCACCCTCGGCCTGGTCCGAGCCACGCGTCACGTAGGCGCGGTAGAGCGTATGGCGCAGCGCGCTGCTCTTGGCCGACTGCATCACGGGCAGGTAGCAGGGCATCTTGAGCGTGAGCTTGTAGCCGTCTTTGCCTTGCGCTTTGGCGGCGGCCAACGCGGTTTGCTTGACGTCTTCGGGCACGCCGTCCAACTCGGCTTCACTCGCGTAGTAGGCATAGGCGTCGGTGGCATCCAACGCGTTTTCGCTGAACTTCTGGCTCAGGCTGGCTTGTTGCTCCTGGATGTCCGCAAAGCGCGCTTTGGCCGCGCCTTGCAGATCGGCACCGCCCAGCACAAAGTCGCGCATGGCGTTTTTGTGGGCCTGGCGTTGCTCGGCGTTGAGGGTGGCGGGGTCAATGGCTTTGTACTTGGCGTACAGGCGTTCGTCCGCACCAAGGCGGGTCCAAAACTCAGTGACGCTGGGCAGGGCCTCGTTGTAAGCGGCGCGCAGCTCGGGCGTGTCGGCCACACTGTTGAGGTGGCTCACCGCGCCCCAGGCATGGCCGAGCTGCTCGGTGCTGACGTCCAGCACTTTGGCAATAGTCGTCCATTCGGCGGGGAAGGTCGGGGCTGTCACGGTCTCCAACGCGGTGTTGGCCGAGGCCAGCAGGGTGTCAATAGCTGGGGCCACGTGGGCCGGGCTGATCTGGTCGAACAGCGGCAGGTCGGTGAAGTCGAGTAGGGGGTTGGTGGAGATCATGAAATTGCCTTTGCATGGGCCACGCGTTCGGCGGCTTCCAGTGTGTTGACCAGCAGCATGGTGATGGTCATGGGGCCAACGCCGCCGGGCACGGGGGTGATGAAGCCAGCCACCTTACGCACGCCGGCAAAGTCCACATCGCCACAGAGCTTGCCTTCATCGTTGCGGTTCATGCCCACATCAATCACCACCGCACCGGGCTTGACCATGTCGGCGGTGAGCACGTTGCGCTTG
>JAYVPU010000124.1:0-7332 GCA_043757205.1 Comamonadaceae bacterium
CAAGGATTTACGGTCAATGTTGCTCGTGATGAAGTACACGCCCAAGGGGGTGCGCAAATCACCTTCTGCCGTCTTTTCAATCCCGGACTTGCCGACTGAAATGTAGTAGTCGGCGACCAGTTTGAGTCCCTGGTTGGTGTTTTCAAACAAATACAGGCGCGAACGCGAGGCGTCCACGGCAATGGCGTGTTTGTTGCGAGGTGAGAGGGCTAGAAATTGTGAGGGAAGATGGCCCTCAGGCGGGCGCTCGCGCAGTGCCTTGAGCCGCATTTGTGACTCGTGCCGGAGTTCTGCCAGTGCGGGGGCCGTATTTTTGAGCATGGAGTTGGGCAGCTCACCCAAGTTGTGCAAAGTGCTTGAGCGGGCGGCGAGCAAATCGCCATAGACCAGTTGGGCCAGCTGGAAGTTGGGATGATCCAGAACCAGACGCTCCGCTTTGAGCAGCGCCTCGTGGGTATTGCCCGCGCCGGTAAGTCGGTAAATGTCGATCAGGCGGGATTCGGCGATGCCATCGGCAGTCAGATTTCGGGCTTCAGGCGTAGCTTCGGCATGATGGCGTTTTTTTTTGCCATTCGCGTTGACCGGGGCTGACATCAGAGCCGTTACAACGATCAGGGATAGGGCAAAAATCTTGTGTTTCATGCGATCTTGGACGAGACTTGCAGAAACTGCCAGGCAGGCTCTGCGAAACCCGGAAACAGTCTTTAGTTTCCTGTGAATTCCCTGACGATCAGCCAGCGATCACCGGTCTTGACCAACTCCAAGGTCTTGCGGCTTTGCACCGAAAGGGAGTCAGCCTTGTAATCCTGCCTGAATTTTGCCACAGCCTTCGTTCCGCTGCTGCTGACGGCCAGATTCTCAAGCTTCACACTGATGCTCTTTTTGCCGGTGATGCGTTTGCGGCGGTCTTCTTCCCAAGCGCTACGCGACTGATTGCCTGGCGGGTCGAATTCTTTGCCGTAAGCTGCCAAGTAATTTTTCATGTCTTTGCTCGCCCAGGCCTTGGCCCACGCTAGCACCGTTGCTTGCACGTCTGCCGTCGCACCATCGGAAGGGGAAGGGATGCTTGCCGTGGTAGCCGTGGTAGCCGTGGGCGACGTGGTCATGGCTGCCGTCGGGCCGGTCAATGACGCTGCGCCGCTCCCGGGTGCGGTCGCCACCACCTCGGGTTTGGGCGCGGTCGCTGCTGGGGCCACAGGGCGCTGGCCCTTGGCGATGGGGTTGAACAGCTCGCGGATCAGGGCCATTTTGGGGGGGACGGCGGCGTTATTGCCGTCAAGCTGCAGCGCCTTGTTGTAGGCCTGGCTGGCCAGTCGGGCGTAAACATCGCCTAGATTCTCATGCGCGGTGGCGTAGCTGGGGTTGGTGCGAATGGCCAACTCCAGCGCGGCACGGGCCTTGTCAAACTGGTTTTGACCGGCGTACAGAACCGCCAAATTGTTGTAGGGCTCGGGCAGCTCGGGGTAGTCCTCAGTCAGCTTGGTGAAGGTGGTGATGGCGTCGGCTGCTTTGCCGGTTTCACGCTGTATCACGCCCTTGATGAAGCGCATTTGCGGATCACGTGGTTTGGCGGCCAGGTATTGATCAGCCTTGGTATTGGCTTCGGTCATCTTGCCTGCGCGGATGAGTTGATTGACTTCGCTGTAGTCGTCTGCATGGACGGCAGAGATTGAAAAGGCAGCGGCCAAGACCATCAGCCGTACGAGGGGTGTCAATGACAGGGCGCTGAGTTTCATGTGAAAGCAGTAGTCTGTGGGGGGTCTGGTTGAGCGGGAGCGCAGTCTAACGGGGCTTTATACTGGGCTGGATTGTAGCCTCGCCGAGGTTTTTAGCCACCTGGGCTGCCCCGATCTCCTTTGCTTTGAAATACCCATGAGTTTGCGCATTTACAACACGCTGTCGCGTGCGCTGGAACATTTTTCGCCCCTTGAGCCTGGTCACGTCCGCCTGTACGTCTGCGGCATGACGGTTTATGACCTGTGCCACCTGGGGCATGCGCGTGCCATGGTGGCCTTTGATGTGGTGCAGCGCTGGCTCAAATGCGACGGGCTGCGTGTGACCTATGTGCGCAACATCACCGACATTGACGACAAGATCATCAAGCGTGCCCTGGAGAATGGCGAAACGATTCGCAGCCTGACCGACCGCATGATCGCCGCCTTGCACCAGGATGCAGACGCCTTGGGCATTGCGCGGCCCGACCATGAGCCACGGGCCACCGATTACGTGCCCCAGATGCTCAAGATCATCGACACGTTAGAGCAAAAAGGGCTGGCTTACCGCGCTGACCAGGGCACAGGCCATGGCGATGTGAACTTCGCGGTGCGCAAGTTCCCCGGCTACGGCAAGCTGTCAGGCAAGTCGCTTGATGAGCTGCATGCGGGTGAGCGGGTGGCGGTGCTGGACGGCAAGGACGACCCGCTGGACTTCGTGCTCTGGAAGTCCGCCAAACCCACCGAGCCGCCAGATGCGAAGTGGGACAGCGTTTACGGGCCAGGTCGCCCCGGCTGGCACATTGAATGCTCGGCCATGAGCTGCGAGATGCTGGGCGAAACCTTTGACATTCATGGTGGCGGGGCCGACTTGCAGTTCCCGCACCATGAAAATGAAATCGCCCAGAGCGAGGGCGCGCATGGCCAACCCTTGGCTCAAGTCTGGATGCACAACGGCTTTGTGCGGGTGGACAACGAGAAAATGTCCAAGTCGCTGGGCAATTTTTTCACCATCCGCGAAATCTTGGCCGAGTACGACCCGGAGACGGTGCGCTTCTTCATCATCCGGGCGCACTACCGCAGCCCCTTGAACTACAGCGACGCCCATCTGGACGACGCCCGCAGCGCACTCAAGCGCCTGTACACCGCACTGCAATCGGTCAAGCCTGCCAAGGTGAAGATCGACTGGCTCAATGTCCATGCGGCACGATTCAAGGCCGCCATGGATGAAGACTTTGGCACGCCCGAGGCGGTGGCCGTGCTGTTTGAGCTGGCCACACAAGTCAACAAGACGGGTTCTGCCGAGTCGGCGGGTTTGCTCAAGGCCTTGGGCGCGTGCCTGGGTCTGCTACAGGGCAATCCGGATGAATTTTTGCAAGCAGGCGTTGGCCTGGATGAGGCGGCCATTCAGACGCTGATTGAGCAGCGCACGCAGGCCAAGCAAGCCAGAAATTTCACCCTCGCCGACAGCATTCGTCAAGAATTGTTGTCAAAGGGCATCGTGCTCAAAGACTCGCCAACCGGCACCACCTGGGAAGCTGCACCATGAAGCCTGACTATTGGGACGACGCCTGCAAGCACCTGGCCAAAAAAGACCGGGTGATGAAGCGCCTGATCCCGCAGTTTGGAGAGGCTTGCCTGGAGTCGAGGGGTGACGCCTTTGTCACGCTGGCGCGCAGCATCGTGGGTCAGCAGATCTCGGTCAAGGCGGCGCAAACCGTGTGGGACCGGTTTCATCTGTTACCCAAAAAAATGACCCCAGGCCACGTGCTCAAACTCAAGGTGGACGACATGCGAGCGGCGGGCCTTAGTGCGCGCAAGGTGGAATACTTGGTCGATCTGGCGGTTCATTTTGACGCCGCTAAAGTGCACGTCAAAGACTGGGCCGCCATGGACGATGAGGCCATCATTGCCGAATTGATTGCCATTCGCGGTATTGGTCGCTGGACGGCCGAGATGTTCCTGATCTTTCACCTGATGCGCCCCAACGTGCTGCCGCTGGACGATGTGGGCTTGATCAACGGCATCAGCAAGGGCTATTTTTCCGGCGAAGTCGTCAGTCGCAGCGAGGCGCGTGAGGTGGCTGCCGCCTGGGCACCCTATTGCAGTGTGGCAACTTGGTATATTTGGCGCTCACTTGACCCGCTGCCGGTGGCGTACTAATCTGTCAAAAACATCAGTGACCTCATGGCTAAAAAAACATTTCTCGACTTCGAACAAGGCATTGCCGAACTCGATGGAAAAATCGAAGAGCTGCGCTACGTGCAGACCGAATCAGCGGTCGATATCTCGCAAGAGATCGACCAGCTCAGCAAGAAAAGCTTGCAGCTCACCAAAGACATCTACAGTGACCTGACCCCTTGGCAGATCACCAAAATTGCGCGTCACCCCGAGCGCCCGTATTCGCTGGACTACATCAACGACATCTTCACCGACTTTGTGGAAATGCACGGTGATCGGCACTTTGCGGACGACCTCAGCATCGTCGGCGGCTTGGCTCGCTTCAACGGCACGGCCTGCATGGTGATTGGCCAGCAAAAAGGGCGCGACACCAAAGAGCGTGGCTTGCGCAACTTTGGCATGAGCAAGCCCGAGGGCTACCGCAAGGCGCTGCGCCTGATGAAGACCGCTGAAAAGTTCAAACTGCCCGTTTTTACTTTTGTCGATACGCCAGGTGCCTACCC
The DNA here is from genome assembly GCA_043757205.1 of Comamonadaceae bacterium. Classification (GTDB taxonomy): domain Bacteria; phylum Pseudomonadota; class Gammaproteobacteria; order Burkholderiales; family Burkholderiaceae_C; genus CANCDA01. The sequence continues at coordinate 4,397 of JAYVPU010000124.1, forward strand.
TGGCATTGACGCCGAAGAGCGCGGGCAATCCGAGGCGATTGGGCGCAACATCTTTGAGATGGCGCAGCTAGAGGTGCCCATCCTCACCACCATCATTGGCGAGGGCGGCTCCGGTGGCGCGCTGGCCATCTCGGTGGGCGATCAGTTGCTGATGTTGCAGTACTCGATTTACTCCGTCATCAGCCCCGAAGGCTGTGCCTCCATCCTCTGGAAAACCTCCGACAAGGCGCGGGAAGCGGCTGACGCCCTGGGCATCACCGCGCACCGTCTGAAGGCGCTGGGTTTGGTGGACAAGATCGTCAACGAGCCCGTCGGTGGCGCGCACCGCGACCCCAAGCAGATGGCGGCTTTCCTCAAGCGCGCGCTGGTCGATGCCTACCGCCAAGTGGCGGATCTCAAGGTCAAAGACCTGCTGGCGCGTCGCTACGATCGCCTGAACAGCTATGGCCGCTTTAACGACACTAAAGCTGGCGGCAAATAAGCGCACGCTTGACGCCTGCCTCACTGGTTTGGGGCGTGCTTGAATGAGCCCCACTTGATGAGCCTTACCTTGGCGCAGGCGATGGCGCACTTCACGCCCGATCTGCCGCTGGTCGTGGCCTATAGCGGCGGAGCCGATTCCACCGCACTCTTGCTGGCTTGTGCAGAGAAGTGGCCGGGTCAGGTCAGCGCCATCCACATTCACCACGGCTTGCAAGCGGCAGCCGATGATTTCGAGCGGCATTGCCGCGCGTTTTGTGCGCACATCGGTGTGCCTTTGATGGTTAAAGCCGTCAATGCCCACCCCACACCTGGGCAGAGCCCCGAAGATGCCGCACGTCGTGCCAGATATGAGGCTTTTCGGGCTGTGGGCCAAGAAACACTAGCACAAGCAGCTATAAAAAATATAGTAATTGCGCAGCACGCCGATGACCAAGTTGAAACCCTGCTGCTGGCGCTGAGCCGGGGTGCAGGGCTGGCCGGTTTGAGTGCCATGCCTGCCCACTGGCAGCGCGACGGCATGGACTACCACCGCCCCTTGCTGCAAGTGCCGGGGGCGGAGCTCAGGCGTTGGCTGCATGAGCGTGGCGTGGTGTTTGTCACCGATCCGACCAACGCCGATGAACACTACACCCGCAACCGCATCCGTGCGCGTTTGCTGCCGGTGCTGGAGGCGGCCTTTCCCGCTTTCCGCGAGACCTTTGCGCGCAGCGCCAGCCACGCAGCCCAGGCGCAAGCGGTGTTGACGGATGTGGCAAACCAAGACCTGACCCTGATGGGGCAACCGCCGATGATTGGGAAACTGCAAACACTCTCTCGCGCTCGGCAGGCCAACGTGCTGCGCCACTGGCTAAAAACCACGTTTCAAACCGTGCCCAGCACGGCCCAGTTAGAAGAATTGCTGGACCAGATCAGCGCCTGCACCACGCGCGGGCATCAGATTCACATCAAGGTGGGCGCAGGGTTTCTACAGCGCAAGGGCAGGGTGTTGGATTGGTACAATCCCTAGGTTTACCTCTGAATTCCCTCCTGTTTTTTAGATATTTCCATGGCTTTGATTGTTCATAAATACGGCGGCACGTCGATGGGCTCCACCGAGCGCATCCGCATGGTCGCCAAACGCGTTGCCAAATGGGCGCGCGCCGGTCACCAGATGGTGGTCGTTCCCAGCGCCATGAGTGGCGAAACCAATCGCCTGTTGGGTCTGGCCAAAGAGCTGGCTCCTGCCAAAGCCTCTGACGCTTACAGCCGTGAGCTGGACATGCTGGCCTCAACGGGTGAGCAGGCGTCCAGCGCGCTCTTGGCCATTGCCTTGCAGGCTGAAGGCATGCCTTCGGTCAGCTACGCGGGCTGGCAAGTCCCCATTCGCACCAACAGCGCCTACACCAAGGCCCGCATCGAGTCGATTGACGACAAACGCGTGCGCGCCGATTTGGCTGAAGGCAAGGTCGTGATCGTCACCGGCTTTCAAGGCATTGACGAGCTAGGCCATATCACCACGCTGGGGCGTGGCGGCTCTGACACCTCGGCTGTGGCCGTGGCCGCCGCCATGAAGGCGCATGAGTGCCTGATCTTCACCGACGTGGACGGCGTGTACACCACCGATCCCCGCGTCGTGCCCGAGGCGCGCCGGCTGCACACCGTGAGCTTTGAAGAAATGCTGGAGCTGGCCTCTCTCGGCTCCAAGGTCTTGCAGATTCGCTCGGTCGAATTTGCGGGCAAGTACAAAGTGCCCCTGCGTGTGCTCTCCAGCTTCACGCCTTGGGACATCAACATCATTGAGGAAGCCCAGTCGGGCACCCTGATTACTTTTGAGGAAGACGAACAAATGGAACAAGCCATTGTTTCCGGCATTGCATTCACCCGCGATGAAGCCAAAATCACTGTGATGGGCGTGCCCGACAAGCCCGGCATCGCGCATCAAATCCTGGGTGCTGTGGCCGACGCCAACATCGAAGTGGACATGATCATCCAGAACATCAGCCGGGCGGGCCTGACCGACTTCAGCTTCACCGTGAGCCGTGGCGAATTCGCCAAGACGATGGACTTGCTCAAAGAAAAAGTGCTGCCCCAACTCGGCGCGCAAGAGGTGGTGGGCGACGCCAAAATCTGCAAGGTCAGCATTGTGGGCATCGGCATGCGCAGCCATGTAGGCATTGCCAGCAAGATGTTCCGCAGCTTGTCTGAAGAAGGCATCAACATCCAGATGATTTCCACCAGCGAAATCAAGACATCGGTGGTGATTGACGAGAAGTACATGGAGCTGGCCGTGCGCGCGCTTCACAAAGCTTTTGATCTGGATCAGGCCCCCGCCTGAAATCGGCCCGAAGTCGTGAGATAATCACGGCTGACTTTTTAGGAATCGTGACCGAGTGGCCGAAGGTGCTCCCCTGCTAAGGGAGTATGGGGTGTAGAGCCTCATCGAGAGTTCGAATCTCTCCGATTCCGCCAAATAC
>JAYVPU010000125.1:0-7308 GCA_043757205.1 Comamonadaceae bacterium
CCAAGTCCCACCGCCACACAGGAGCAAGGCCGCAGGAAGTCCCAAGGTCACCGCCAGATGCAAAGGCAGGTTGTGCGCATTCCCCATGATTTCGCAAAAACGTGGGCCTTCGTAAAGGCTGATGAAGTGCGCATAACGCAGCTCATCCCATCCCCAGCCCAGCCACGGTTTTTGCGCAATCAGCTGCAGCACGTTAGACCATAAAACCAGGCGGCTGGAGCAAGCGGGCCCACCGTTTTGCAAGCGAGTAAAAATACCACTACCCAAAGGCTGCCCCACGAATATCGGCAGCAGCAGGGCTGCGAGCAGGTAGCTGCCGACAGCGACGAACAAAAGACGGTGAGCCCAGCGTGAGGACACGTTGGGCGATTGGCGACTCCACCACCACACCATCGCAACAATCAACCCCAGTTGCAGTAGCCCCGTTCTCGATGAAGATGCAGCGCTGCCCATAGTCAACAAAATCGTGACCAGCACAAAACCCCAAGACCGCAGGCGACTCATCCCTACCGCGTTCGCTTGTGCAGCCCACCATAAAACGGCCAGCAAGCCCATGCTGGTCAGCGACGCAAACTGGTTGCGTTGACGCAGGTTGGCAAAGGCTTCGCCCAAAGCGGCACCGCTAACCCAAGGCCCCCACATCTTACTGATCCCCATGTATTGCATTAGCCCCATCGCACTGCTGAGCAAGGCGGCTAGCAGCCAAGCCAACGCGATTAAGGGCATCCACATCGCTCGCCCTCGCGGGATCGTCCCCAGCACGACGGCCAGGCAAGCGAGCGTCACCAACCCGAGCATGACCTGCGGCGAGGGGCCGCTGGCCCAGGGATTGAGCCAGGGCAACATCAAAACGAGCAACACCAAAGCATGGCGTAAAGACAGCCCTGTGCGTTCGAGAAAGGAATCACCGAATGCAATCAAGGCAGATCCACCGCACTCAATTGCGGATATTTTTCTTTTGCATAGCCACGCAGCGTTGATTTGGCACGTTGGTAGTACGCTTCACCATACATGCTACGGATCAGCCGCATTTCCAGCGCAGCACCGGCAGGGTCGTTATTTAAAGCCAAGGCCATCGCATAGCGCAAATTGACTGGACCCATCGGAACCCGGTGGGCCACATGGCGCAAATCTTCTAGGCTCTCAGGACTCATGCCAGTCGTTGGGACAAACCGCAGCGCTTTTAACAGCGCCGCCATCTGCGAGAGCATCCAGATTTTGGGTTGTTCATAATCAGCCGGCGTTTGTCCGATTTTTAAATTCTCAAAACGCACAACCCTGAAATCTTCTTCAACCGAGAAATACTCCACCATCAAAAAACTGCCCACCACCGTCCACACGATCAAAACACTGCGGCTCATCCATAGATTCAGCTTGATCACCTTCGTACACGGCGTACAAGCCTCCACCATGCCGATCAAGAACCCTGCCGTCAGCAAAAAATAGGCATAAGCAAACGGATATTCAACCATGCTGTGCACTGCAAACGGCAGCAGACCGGCCATCGCATACACACCCGTCGCACCACGCACGCGCACCATCCGCGTGATGAACCAATACGCAATGGCCGCTGCAAACAACAAGCCCAGTGGTACACCGTTCCACGCGAGCATATCCAGCACGAAATTATGGGCATAAGTCACCGGCTGGTCGCCCGGAATCACGAAAGCCCCCACCATTTGTGCCGCGGCTGTTTGATTCCAACCGTAACCAACCCAGGCGGCGTTACAGATACCGTGCATGATTTGTTGCCAGATCACCCACCGATCATTGATGTGCGTGAGAGACGCCACGCTGCGCGCCGCCCCTCCCCCCATCAAAAGCAACTCGGCCAAATACGGCACCATTAAATTCCCAAGGCCATAACCCAAGGCCCACACGACACCACCACGGGTTTTAATTCCAAGCTCTTCGCGTCGTGATTTCCAGATTAAAAACACCGTAAGCACCAGTGCACTCAGCATGCCAGCGCGTGAACCGGTCATCACCAGCACCAGAGTCATAAAAGCCATGGCCATCACCCAACCCACACGGCCAATGACTTTTTGCTGGTAAACCGAGGTGAGCGCCACCATGCCCATCAGCAGCAGGGTGGCCAGCTGGTTGGGCTGCCCTAGGTTGCCCATGGCGCGATCGCCCGCATCGGTCTGCACCGCGTACATGGCCAGCACATCCTGAACCATCAGCCACTGGGCCAGACCAATCGCCGCCGACACCATCGCAGCCAGCCATAAACAGTGCAGCAGCGCGAGGTGCAGACGCACTGGCTTTGCAGCAGCGCTCAGGCTGCCATAACCCACGCTCACCGCGCCAAACAGACCCAACAAGTACAAAGACACCATCAAGGCATCGCCTGCAAATAAATCGTGCCCCCCCAGATACTGAAGCCAGGGCAGGGATGCCGCCACCCCAATCCAGAGCACCATCCGCGGAACAGGCCAAAAGTCGGATGCTTGGGTCAAATGTGCCCACAGCAACAAGCTCAGACCCACCATGGCCAAACTCTCTGAGTGAAAGTTCACCCAAGGCCGGTAATGGTCGTAGCCCAGCCAGGACAGCGTCAATGCGACACATCCCAACAGAGTGATTCGTGATTCGTGCATAAAAAAAGCGGCCGAGGCCGCTTTTCATAAATCAAACGTTACTTAAAGAGCGCGGCAAGACGCTGGCAAAAATTTGGGCAATACCGTACCAGTCGTACCGGGTCCACACAACCACTGAACAGGGGCGGTACCCATAGCAGGTTGTAAGCAATTGGCCATCGTCGTCGCAGTACCCGAGTTGCATGGTGATAGGAAAAAGGTGCCGTTTGCACCCGTAGCAATGCCAGTCGTAGTGACAGTAATCATTGCACCGCCTGCAGCGGCGCCAGCTAATGTTGATGCAGCCGTCGTCACAGTAGAAACATACTTGCTACCAGAGCCTGCCGTCGTCTGTTCGCAACCAAATCCATTGGCGGTAACCGCAATAGGCGATGTTGTGAGAGCTTCTGTGATGGCGGTGCGGCAAGCAGAGGCCGCCAAGATCGCTTCAGACATTTTGGCGCGGGCCGTGTAGTCTTGATAAGCGGGCAATGCCACAGCGGCCAGAATACCAATAATCGCGACCACGATCATCAATTCAATTAGGGTAAAACCCTTTTGCAAAGAACGTTTCATTTAAAACTCCTGGATTAAAAATTAAGAGGCAAGTCTCCCGATTGAGATTGAACGCAGATTCCGTGCCAAGTGCTGTTGGTGCGGATTTTCAGGGTTAAGGTCGAAATTTACCGCTTGTGCCTAGCATTTTTGTCATCCGACCCCGTTCACCTGACAATTTTGTCAAACCAAAACTGTCACTTGATGCAAACCGCCCGCACTTGTTTAAGATCGGTCAATCCCATGAGGATTTTTTCCATGCCGTCCATCTTGAGGGTGCGCATGCCGCTTTCGACCGCCGCGCTGAAGAGTTCGGCCACGCGTGCGCGTTCTTGAATCAGCTTCTTGGCAGTGTCGTCGGCGATCAGTAGCTCGTGCAGGCCGATGCGGCCTTTGTAGCCGGTTTGCTTACAGGTCTCGCAGCCCACGGCGCGGTACAAGGTGAGTTGGCCGTCTTGGCCGTAGCGCTGAGTCCAGTCTTCCAACATTTTTTTCGCTTCACCGCTGGCGTCGGCCTTCCAGGCCGTGGTGTGGCGCAATTCATCGGCATACTCGGCTATGAAGCTGCTGACTTCTGCGGGACTAGGCTGGTAGGCGGTCTTGCAGTCGCACAACTTGCGGGCCAGGCGCTGGGCCAGAATGCCCAGGAGCGCGTCGGCAAAGTTGAAGGGGTCCATGCCCATGTCGAGCAGGCGGGTGATGGACTCGGGCGCGGAGTTGGTGTGCAAGGTAGAGAACACCAGGTGCCCGGTGAGCGAAGCCTCCACGCCCATGGCCACGGTTTCCTTGTCGCGCGATTCGCCGATCATGATGATGTCGGGGTCGGCACGTAAAAAGGCGCGCATGACGAGGGCAAAGTCAATGCCGGCCTTGCGGTTGATCTGCACCTGGCGCAAGCCTTTTTGCGTGATTTCCACCGGGTCTTCGGCGGTCCAAATCTTGGTGTCCGGCGTGTTTAAAAACTTGAGGATGGAGTGCAGCGTGGTGGTCTTGCCTGAGCCGGTGGGGCCACAGACGTAGAACAGGCCGTAGGGTTTGCTGACAGTATGTTCCAGGCGCGCTTTGTTGTGCTGTGTGAGGCCCAGTTTTTCCAGGGGGATGGGCTCGCCGCCTGACAAAATGCGCATCACCACGTCTTCCACGCCCCCGGCCGAGGGGATGGTGGCGACCCGCAGCTCGATGTCCAGTGGGCCGTATTTTTTGAATTTGATCTTGCCGTCTTGCGGCTTGCGGCGCTCGGAGATGTCCAGGTCGCACATGATCTTCAGCCGTGTGACCATCGCTTGACGAAAGTGAGCGGGCACTTCAATGTAAGGCGTCAAGCTGCCATCAATGCGAAAACGGATGCCGGTTTTGAGTTTGCCCGGCATGGGCTCAATGTGGATGTCCGAGGCCTTATGTTTGTACGCGTCCACGATGACTTTGTTGACGAACTTGACGAGCTCGTTGTCGGCCGCCGCCGATTCGAGCAAGTCGTCGTTACTGCCGTCTTCGTCCAGCGGCACGTTCATGTCGGCCAGCATCTGGTCGGCGGAGGCGCTCTCAGCCACACCGCCAAAGAGCTGCTCCAGCGTCTGCACGAACTCGGCTTGTGTCGTCACACGGTAAGCAAACTTACCTTGCCGGGGAAACACTTGCGGCACCACGCGCCCACCCCGCGTGGCCTCGGGGTCCACGCACATGATGACCAAGCTTTCCGGCGACTCTTCCAGCGGTATCCAGCCCTGGCCTTCAACAAAGTCTCGTTTCAAAGCCCCCAGCAATTGATCTGAATAAATGCGGCCTGCGTTAAAGGTTTCGTAGGGGACGCCAAAAAATTTGGCCAAAGAGTGGCCGATTTGCCCTGCTTGCAGCGAGTACTTCGCCAGCAGCATCTGCTCGACCGATTGCCCCGACTGCCGAGCGTCCTGCACGCAGTGCTCCAACTCGCTTTGGGTCAAAAGTCCATTGCTCACCAAGCCGTCGTACTTGGTGGCTTGGCGATGCGGCACTTCATTGGCTCTTTGCAAGCGCTGGCGTATCGCGGTCACCAGTGTTTGACACAGCTGCACCAGCCCTTCGACTTCCAACGCGTTAAAGGGCCGCTGGCCCTTGTTGTTGATGAGTTGCAGCACGCCATAAAGGGTGGCCCCTTCCAAAATCGGAGCCACCAGCATTTGCCGTGTACGGTAGCCTGATCGCTTGTCCACCTCTTTGAGAAAGTTCAGCTCAGGGTGAATTTGATGCAGGGCGACTTGGTCGTAAACGTCGGGCAGGTTGACCAGCCGATGGCTCTGGGCAACATAGCCGGCAATGCTTTGGGTGCCAATGGGTAGCTTGAGATCTTTGGGGCTGCTGAGTCCAGTTTTGATCTTGGAAACTATGGCGGTGTGGTCGTCACTGACGACGTAAAGTGTCAAGCGATCGGCATTGAACAACAGGCAGATATCGGCGCTGACATCGAGCATGAGTTGCTCAATGTTGTCGGTCTCATGAATCCGGGCGGTGACGCGCTGGAGTTGCCGAAAAAATAAGGCCTCAGTTCCTCCCCCGGCTTCGTGTTGAGGCACAGACTGAGGCGTTGTGTTCACAGTACAAACTCCTGCCCAGCAAGCAGCCAGCGAATGTCTCGCACCGGCGCATCGCCACCCAGGCCAGGGGGGCTGATTTGCTGCACCTCGGACATGATCATGGCGGTTTCGGCTGGCTTGGTATGGGTGATGTAGATGGGGATATTTCGATCTGTGGCCAAGCCGTTTAGCTCATCGGCAAGGACATCGGGCGAGAGGTGCAGGCTACGTGCAGCCAATTCTTTTTCGCGGCGACTAAAGGCCGTCTCGATCACCAACATGCTGACGTTCATCTGGTTGATGCGTTGCCAAAAAGCGGGGTTGCGCCCGGTGTCGCCCGTGAAAACCCAACAGGCCGCACCTTTGGAGACGGCATAACCCACGGCCGGCACGGCATGTACTGCTGACAAGGCCTCAACCTGCTTGCCTGAAATCTCCAACGTTTGCCCGACCTCAATGGCATGAAATTGCATCAAGGGTGCCTGGGGCGAAGGGATGCGGGTGAAATCAGGCCAGATGACGTTGTTGAAAATATGGGTCATCAAGGCCGCAATGGTTTCGGGCAGGGCATAGACCTTCAACGGCGTACTGCGGTAAGACGCAATAGTGTCCACCATGAGAGGCAAGCTCGCAATATGGTCCAGATGCGAGTGGGTCAGGAAGACATACTCAATGCGCCGCATCTCCTCCAGCGTGAGGTCACCCACGCCGGTACCGGCATCCACCAGGAGGTCGTCATCAATCAGGAAGGAAGTGGTTCGACATTCTTTGGCTATCGCGCCGGAGCAGCCCAAAACCCTGATTTTTAGCGTCATGCCGTATTCCGAAAGTACGAACCAGTGAAAGTGGGTGCAATCAACTCAAAGCAAACTGCATGCGGGTGTCGGCCAGCTCAATGAGGTCACCATGACTCAAAGGGGTTGACCCTTGCTTTACCGGCTGGCCGTTGAGCATCAAAGGGCTGGGGCCCTCGACCTGGGACAGCACGTAGCCCGACTGCCGCCGCGTGATGGAAGCCACGGAAACACCCGGCTTACCCACGGTGGTGACCACCTTGGTCAGAGGCAAATCACGCCCCGTCGCGGCGCCAGAGAGGATGTGTATAAGTGCGCTGGAAGCCCTTGTGGTACTCAGGCTCGTCAGTCCGGTGGGCGCAGTCGGCGGTGAGTTCTTGTCTTGGGCTGACTCATCAACGTAGACAATTTTGTACTTGCCGATTTCAATGGTGTCGGCATTTCGGATCAACTGCTTCTTAACGACCGCGCCATTCACGTAAGTCCCGTTGGTGCTGTTGAGATCTTCCATCGTCATGACACCGTCTGCCAACAAAAAAGCAACGTGCTCACCGCTAACGGCCAAGTTATCGATCACGATGTCGTTATAGGGTCGGCGGCCTAATGTGGAGCGTGCCTTGCTCAACTCGGCTTCTTTGATGACCACCCCATCAATCGACACGATTACTTTCGCCATAACCGACTCCTGTTTCTATTTCTATTTCTATTTCTATTTCTATTTCTATTTCTATTATCAGTAGTGTCCCAACGTTTGCACATCAGGACGTCGTAAGTTAATGATTTACTTGTTGAATTTGGTGTTTCAGTCTGGTCTCGATTTGAACGTCG
>JAYVPU010000126.1:0-27136 GCA_043757205.1 Comamonadaceae bacterium
TATAAATCAACTACTTACCCCACCCTCAACGGATTCAGACCCGGATTTCGAGCCCAATCAGCTCGCTCTCCTCTGAAGAACGTTGGGACACTACTGATAGAAGATATTGGCCGATTGAATTTTGAGGTGCGGCATGCTTACTCCAATTGAATTTTCGCGTCGGCAATGACTTTGCCCCACTTGGCAATCTCGGCGCGGACGAAGACACCGAACTCTTCCGGCGTTTGACCGCCCAGCTCGGAGCCGCGATCGGTCACCATTTGTTTGTAGGCGGGCTGCTCAAAAATTTTGGCGATCTCGGTGTACAACCGATGGATGATGGCCGGGGGTGTGCCCGCAGGTACAAAGATGCCGTTCCAGCCCGAGGCCTCGACACCGGGCAGGCCCGCTTGGGCGAAGGTGGGCACGTCCGCCATCATGCCAATGCGCCGGTCATGCGCCACGCCCAGCGCGCGCAGTTTGCCGGACTTGATGTGCTGCGCCACGGCCACCGGTGCCAGGTAGGCGGCCATCACATGACCGGCCAACAGGTCGGGCAGCTCCGCGCCGATGGCCTTGTAGGGGATCTCGCGCAGTTGCAGACCGGCCGTGCTTTTGACCAGCTCACCGAGCAGTTGCGTGATGGAGCCCGCGCCGCCCGAGGCATAGGTCAGCCCCTGCGGCTGGTTCTTGGCTAGGCTGATGAATTCTTGCAAGGTCTTGGCGGGCACCGAGGGGTGCACCACCATCACCAAGGGGCTGGTCAACACGCGTGTCACGGGCAGCAGGGCCACGCCCAAGCGGCAGCAGGCGTCGCGCGTGAGCAAGTCGTTCAAGGCGTTGTTGATGTTGCCGTGAAACAGGGTGTAGCCATCTGCTTGCGCGCGCGCCGCTTCACGCGCGCCAATGCCGCTGTTGCCACCGGCGCGGTTTTCAATCACCACGCTTTGCCCCAGGGCCTCGGCCAGCTTGGGCGCCAGTTCACGCGCGGCGGTGTCCACCGCGCTGCCGGGGCCTGCGGGTTCGATGATGCGCACGGTTTTGTTGGGGTAGGGCTGGGCCTGCGCCTGCGGCAGGCCGCCCAGAAAACACAGGCACAGGCTCAGTTGAGTCCACACGGTGGCGCGGTTTTTCATGATCAACCTCTTGCTTTATTGGATGTTCAGGTCTCGACCGGGCAGCTTTCTACCGTGGCCCATTGGCCATCGTGGTAGATCAAGGGCTGGGCCATCGGGTCTGCGCAGGGCTGCCCGGTCAGCACTTTACCCAGTAGCAAGGTGTGCGTGCCGATCTCAATGGCCTGCATCAACTCGCAGTCAAAGCTGACCAAGCAACTGCGCAACACGGGTGCGCCGGTGCTCAGTTGGCACCAGTCACTCTCATCAAACCGGTCTTCACCCACCACCTTGGTTTGCCCAGAGAAGGTTTTCGCCAAAGCAATTTGATGTTGCGCCAGTGTGTTGACCGAGAAGGTTTTGTTTTTCAAAATCTGATCGTGCGTGAAGGTGGCACGATTGACGGCACACACGATGCTGATCGGGTCTAGCGACATCGACATCACGGCCGTGGCCGTGAGCCCGGTGCGGTGCGGTGCTTGGCCGGTGGCAATCAGTGTGACGGCGGCCGGGTGCTGGCGCATCAGGCGTTTGAAATCATCCGGGGTGAAGCTCACAGGGCTCTCCTCAAACGGGCACAGCGGCGCTGCTGGTGTCACTGCTGCGTTCTTCTTTGCTCTGGCTGTGGCGAATGGCGTCATTCACACGCGGCATCACCTCATGAGCCATCAGCTCCATGGAGCGCAGGCCGAGCTTCGCGTCCACCAGGTCCATGCCCGCATAGACGATCTCGCCAAAGTCACCGGCTTGTTCGCGCAGGGCCAGGATTTGATCGACCACCTGGTTCACACTGCCTGCAATCACCAACTCATCCATCAAGCGGTCTAACGTGACCAGGCTGTCGTCTTCGTCTTTGTGTTTTTTAAAGATCACATGGCGATTGGACATGCGCATCTTGGTCAGCATTTGCTGGTAGTAGTAGCGGTAGGGGCTGTTGGCGTCGCTGCGACCATAGCTGTCGATCTTGCTGTCGTCGTCGGTGACAAACACCGTGCGCGCAATGCGCCAGTCAGCGGGGTCGGCCACTTGGCCGACCGAGGCCTTGCCTTCGGCATAGTTTTGCCAGTGGCTGGGCAACCAGTGCGGTGAGAGGAAGTTGGCCGACATCGGGTGAAAGTTGCGCTGGCCCATGGCGATCACGCCCTTGGAGTGCGGCGCCACCACCGTGCCCACAATCTCCGGGTAGGGGCGCTGGTAGGGCTTCATGAGAATGCCGCGACCAATCTCGGGCACCGAGGTGATGGCGGTGCTGACTTTGAAACGGTTGTCGGGGAAGTCGATGTTGTAAGGCGCTTCGCGCTCCCAAATCGCCAAGATCACATCAATCGCTTCGGCAAAGAGCTTGTTGCGGTCTTGGTCCAGCATGCCCAGGGCTTCGGCGTCAGAGGCCAGCGCACCGGGACTGATGCCAAAAATAAAACGACCCTTGGCCAGGTGATCAAACATCGCCGCTTGCGAGGCCAGCAGCGTGGGGTGCGAGTGCGACAGGTTGGACGTGCCCGAGCCGAGCTTGATGGTCTTGGTCTGGAAAATCAGCGAGGACAAAAACAACAAGCTGTTGGTGACGTTCTCGGCCTGATCGGTCAAATGCTCGCCGACAAAGGCATCATAAAAACCGAGCTGGTCGGCGAAGATGATGGTGTCTCTGTCCTCATGCAGCGTCTCGGTGGTGTCGCGGTGCAGGGGGTGCAAGGGCATGGTGAAGTAGCCGAGTCGCATGGGATGTCCTTAATGAAATTACTGTGGTTCTACGCCGGAGGCTTTGACGAACTCGGCCCAGCGTGTGATCTCTTTGGCGCTGTAGACGCGGTAGTCGTCCCGTGACATGGTCACGGGGTCCATGCCCAAATCGTCCAGTCGCTGTTTGAAGGCCGGGTCGGCCAGGGCCTGCGTTAACCAGCCGTGCAGCTTGTTGATGATGGGCGTGGGCGTGCCTGCCGGTGCAGCCAGCCCCAAGTGAAAGCCGATGTCGTAACCGGGGTAGCTCTCAGCAATGGCGGGCACCTGCGGCCAGGCCTTGTAGCGCTTGCCCGCCGTCACGCCCAGGGGCAGCACGTTGCCACCTTTGATCTGCGGCAACGCGGGCAAATACTCCATGAACAGCACTTGCAATTGCCCGGCCAGCAAGTCGGTGGTGGCGTTGCTGATGGCTTTGTAGGGCACGCCGGTCATGGGCGCGCCGGTGCGCACGCTGAACAGGGCGGCCGTCATTTGCGAGGCCGAGTTGTAGTAACCGTAAAACACCTTGTCGGGGTTGGCCTTGGCGTAGGCGACCAGATCGGCGATGGACTTGATTTTGGAGTCTTTGGCCACCACCGCGACCGAAGCCGACAAGCCAAACATGCCGATGTGCTCAAAGTCTTTCATCGCGTCATAGGGTAGCTTTTTGTACAGGCTGACGTTGGCGGCGTGGGTGGTGTTGGTGGTCAGCTCCAGCGTGTAGCCATCGGGCGCGGCGGCTTTGACATATTGGGTGCCGATGATGCCGTTGCCGCCCGCCTTGTTGTCGGCCACCACGGCTTGCTTGGTGAAGTCGGCCAGGTACTGACCAAAGACCCGGCCCACGATGTCGCTGGAGCCGCCGGGGGCGAAGGGGATGATGATTTTGATGGGCTGGGCCGGGTAGCTTTGGGCACTGGCTGATGCTGGGGTCTGTGCCTGGGCTTGCGCCTGAATCAGGCCGATTGCCATCAGCACCAGGGGGATCAAAGCGCGCAGAAATGTCGTGGGGTGTGGCATGGGGGCTTGGTGGGTGTGGGTCTAGCGGGGAATTGGCAAAGTCTAAAAGAAGTTGCTGCTTTTGTGGGCATGAATGTTCCAGGATGCGGAATTTGAAAACTGCACCGGCCGCGTTCGCCTGGTGTTCACTGCGTTCGCCTAGCCGTCTTGGCACCGCGCACGGCCAGCCGCCAGCGCTCTTGTTGCTGCTGTTGCAAGCGGGCCCCTTCAACCAACTGGGTGATGAGTGTGGCCTCGCGTTTGAGTTGGGTGGCCAGCGCGGCCATGGTGCTGGCGTTCATCGTGCTGGCTTGCGCCACCACGCACAGCGATGCGATGGGGTACTTGCGCTCATCAAACACCGGCGCGGCCACACCGGCCCAGCCCTTGGTGAAACGCGTCGTGCGTTTGGCATAGCCGTTGCGCCGGGTTTTGGTGATGGAAGCGTGGATGTTTTGAAACGTCAGCGTGTCCTCATCGCTGATGCGGCGTTGGTTGAACTCAATCACATCGGCAATTTCATGCGCGGGCAAAAACGCCAGCAAGGCCAGACTGAACGAGCCAATGCCCATGGGCCAGCGGTCATGCAGCTCCAGCAGGTGCGATGCGTTGTGCGCTTGACCCTCAATCTTGTCCAAGCACAGCATGTCGTAGCCGCTGCGCACGCCCAGGTAAATGGTGGCCTGCGTCGCGCTGGCCAACCGCTCTAGTGAGGGGCGGCATTGCGCTTGCAGGTTGAAGGCATCGCGTACGGGTGTGCCAAACGCATAGATGTCGGTGCCGAGCCGGTAAAAGCGCGTGCCCACGGGCCGCTCGACCAAGCGCTGGTCAATCAACGCAGCCAATAGGCGGTGCACGGTGGCTTTGGGCAACTGCGTCAGGGTGCTGATTTGCAGCAGCGACGCGCCCATGAACTCAAAGGTGGCGAGCGTCCTCAGCAGCAGCGCTGCGCGGGCAATGCTTTGGACTGAGTCGGTTTTTTCTGGCATGGCAGGCAGGGGTGGGTTCGTCCTATTTTAGGGAGCGACGTCAGGGCCCATAATTTGAAGCAGGTCTGATTCACTCAACCGCATGCAAATCACGCAACCGATTAGGAGCACTGATGTCACGTCTTGTCCGCTGTATTGCTACCGCCTCGTTCACAACCCTCATGGTCTTCATGGGCATGGGCACTGCCACCGCACAGAGCTACCCCAATCGTCCTGTCAAATGGATCGTGCCCTACCCGCCGGGCGGCACCACCGACGTGCTGGCGCGCATCGTGGCGCAGTGGTTCACCGACAAACTGGGCCAGCAATTCATCGTCGAGAACAAGCCCGGCGCGGGCAACAACATTGGCACCGAGGCGGCAGTCAACGCCGCGCCAGACGGCTACACCCTGCTGCTGGTGAACCCGGCGCACGGCATCAACGCATCGCTCTACAAAAAGCTCAACTACAACTTCATGCGTGACATTGCCCCCGTGGCCGGCATCGTGCGCACGCCCAATGTGATGGTGGTGGCCAACAACGTGCCAGCCAAAAGCGTGGCCGAGTTCATTGCCTATTGCAAAGCCAATCCGACCAAGGTCAATATGGCCTCGTCGGGCAGCGGTACCTCCACCCACCTCTCGGGCGAATTGTTCAAAAGCATGACGGGCTGCCCCATGGTGCACATCCCTTACAAGGGCGCGGGCCCGGTGTTGAACGACTTGATCGCGGGCCAAGTGCAGGTGTTCTTCGACAACCTGCCTTCATCGGCAGCGCACATCAAGGCGGGCACCATCCGCGCCCTGGGAATGACATCGGCCGCACGCGAGCCGTCCTTCCCCGACGTGCCCACGATTGGCGACACCGTGAGCGGTTACGAGGCGACCGCCTGGTTTGGCATCGGCATGCCCAGAGGAGCGCCGCGTGAAGCCATTGACCGCATCAACGCCGAGATGAACCGCGCCCTGGCCGACCCCAAGATGCGTGAGCGTCTGGCGGCATTAGGTGGTGTGCCCATCGGCGGTACACCAGAAGACTTCGGCAAAGTCATCGCGGCTGAAACCGAGAAGTGGGCCAAGGTGGTGGCGGCCTCTGGCGCGACGGTGGATTGAAGAAAAGCTCATGACGATTAACCTGACCCAACTGCAAGCCGCCGTTGACTTCACAGTCGCGCATGAAACCCCCTGGAGCCGCGACATCGACGACAACTGGGGCATCCACCTTCAAGACCCAGCGCCGTGGAATCGCTTGCTCGGCCCCGTGCACCCACGCGGCCCCGTCTCTGGCGTGGTGCGCGTCGGTGGCAAGCCAATCATCGAGTGGGGCGAGCCCAACCGCGCTGACCTCACCTTCTCCATCGCCAAGACCTACCTCGCCCTGCTGGCAGGTGTCGCGCATGACAGCGGCCTGTTGCCCAACTTGGATGAACCGGTGCGCATCAAAGTGCCGGGCATTGGTTTTGAAGAAGCGCACAACCAAAGCATCACCTGGCTCCAACTCTTGCAGCAAACCAGCGAGTGGGAAGGCGACTGCTTTGGCATTCCCGACACGGTGGACCGCTATCGGCATCTGCAATATCAGCCTGCACGCGAAGGTGGAAAAAAAGGCGATGCGCGCCCACTGCAAACCCCCGGCAGCTTCTGGGAATACAACGACGTGCGCATCAACCAGCTCGGGCTGGCGCTGCTGCACTTGTTCAAGCGACCATTGCCCGAAGTCTTCAAAGAAACCATCGCCGAACCCTGTGGCCTGAGCGAGGGTTGGCGTTGGGAAGGTTATGACAACAGCTGGGTCGAAATCAACGGCCAGCGCATGCAGTCCGTCCCCGGCGGCACACACTGGGGCGCGGGCCTGTCCATCGGCAGTGTGGATCAATCGCTGGTCGGGCAGATGATGCTGAACGAGGGCCGCGTGGGTGACCGTCAAGTCTTGTCCGAAGCCTGGCTTCGCCGCATGGTCGCGCCCTGCGCCATCGCGCCCTGGTACGGCATGTTGGTCTGGCTGAATCGCCTGGGCGGCGTGTGCCCCAGCGCATCCAAAGCCAGCTACTTTTGCATTGGTGCCGGTGCATCCGTAGTCTGGATCGACCCGGAGCGGGACATGGTGGCGGTGGTGCGGTGGATTGATGGGGGGCGGATTGATGGGTTTTGCAAGTTGGTGGGGGCGGCAGTTCCAGCGGTTTAGCCGGAGCGCACGCACTCAATGCCCCGCGTAGTCCACCAAGGTAAACAAGGGCAGACCCGCCGCCTTGAGTTGGCGTGAGCCACCCAGCTCGGGCAGGTCCACGATGGCGGCCCCTTCAATCACGGTGGCGCCGAGTTGCTCAAGCAGATGTTTGCCCGCCATCATGGTGCCGCCGGTGGCGATCAGGTCGTCGATCAAGAGCACGCGCTGCCCGGGTGCGACGGCATCCACATGCAACTCCACCGTGGCGCTGCCGTATTCCAGTTCATAGGTCTCCTCCACGGTGGTGAAGGGGAGCTTGCCTTTTTTGCGAATGGGCACAAAACCGACTTGCAGCTCGTAGGCCACAACAGCCCCCAGGATGAAGCCGCGCGCGTCAATGCCGGCCACCACGTCGGGGCGGCGCGATGGCTCGCGGTAGCGGCTGACAAAGGCGTCGATCAGCGCGCGAAAGACTTGCGGGTCTTGCAGCAAGGGGGTGATGTCGCGAAACTGCACGCCGGGGACAGGCCAATCGGGCACGGTGCGGATGTGGGCTTTGAGATCAATCATGGTTGTGTCCTGTTGTTCATCCGTCGGGCAGCAGTCATTCAACCCCGCAGCAAAGTTTCTTCAGCCAGTGCCAGTGTTTCCGCCGTGCCGGAGATCACCAGCGTGTCGCCCTCACTCAACACCACGTCGCTTTGCGGGGGCAGGTTAACGCCGTTGCGCCGGCGCAGTTTGATGATGCGCGCATGGGGCAGCAGGGTGGCCAGTTCGTTCAAATGGCGCCCAATGGCCTGGGCATTGGCGGGCAGGGTAATGCTGGTGAGCTGCTCCTGGTTGAGCTCTTCCAGGCTGTCATCGTCGGCCCCGTGAAAATAGCCGCGCAGCAGGTTGTAGCGGGCGTCACGCTGGTCTTGCACGATGCGGATCACGCGGCGCATGGGCACGCCCACCAGCGCCAGCGCGTGGCTGGCCAGCATGAGCGAGCCCTCAATCGCTTCGGGCACCACTTCGGTGGCCCCTGCGAGCTGGAGCTTTTCCAGGTTGATATCGTCTTGCGTGCGCACGATCACCGGTACTTGTGGCGCGTGGGCGCGCACATTGCCCAGCACTTTGATGGCGCTGGACACGTCCAGGTAAGTCACCACCACCGCGCTGGCCCGCACCAGGCCGGTGGACATCAGCACTTGCAAGCGCGTGGCGTCGCCAAAGGCCACGGATTGACCCGCCGCCGTGGCTTGGCGCACGCGGTCGGGGTCCATGTCCAGTGCCATGTAGGGGATGTTTTGACTGTCCAGAATGCGCGCCAGGTTTTGGCCGCAACGTCCGTAGCCGCAAATGATGACGTGCTTGTTGCTGCTGATGGACTGGCGCGCAATTGAGGTCATCTGCAACGACTGCGTCAACCACTCGCTGGACACCAGCTTGAGCACCAGCGTATTGCTGTACATGATGATGAAGGGCGTGGCCAGCATTGACAGCACCATGCTGGCCAGAATCGGATTGAACAAATCGGGCGGCACTAACTCATTTTGGAGTGCTAGTGTGAGCAAAACAAAACCAAACTCACCGGCCTGGGCCAGGTACAAACCGGTGCGCAAGGAGACGCCTTCTGTGGCCCCCATGAAGCGCGCCAAAATCGCCACCAGTGCGGTTTTGAACAGCACCGGCAGTGCCACCAAAACCAACACTAAAAACCAGCGCTCCAGCACCAAACGCCAGTCCAGCAGCATGCCGACGCTGATGAAAAACAGACCCAGCAGCACGTCGTGAAACGGGCGAATGTCGGTCTCCACCTGCGGCTTGAACTCGGTCTCTGAAATCAGCATGCCCGCAATGAACGCGCCCAGCGCCAGGCTGAGCCCGGCCAGCTCGGTCAACCAAGCCAAGCCCAACGTGATGAGCAGCAGGTTCAAGAAAAACAACTCTTCGCTTTTGCGCCGCGCCACCAGGGTGAGCCAGCTGCGCATCACCCGCTGCCCACCGGTCAGCAGCACCGTGATGAGCACCACTGCTTTGAGCGAGGCGACTGCAAGCGAGGTAACCAGTTGCTCGCCCGATGCACCCAAAGCGGGGATGAGAACCAGCAGGGGCACCACCGCCAAATCTTGAAACAACAGCACCCCCATCACGCGCTTGCCGTGCTCGGTCTCCAGCTCAATGCGCTCGGCCATCAGCTTGACGACGATGGCCGTGCTGCTCATGGCCAGCGCGCCCGACAAGGCCAAAGCGGTCTTCCAGTTCATGGGCCACAACGCAGGCAGCACCCAGGCCAACGCCAATGACGCCACGCTGGCCAGAACCATGGTGAACACCACCTGAAACAGGCCCAGCCCAAACACGTGTCGGCGCATGGCGCGCAGCTTGGACAAATTGAACTCCAGGCCGATGACGAACATCAGAAACACCACGCCAAACTCTGCCAGGTGGCGCACCCCTTGTGAGTCCTGGGCCAGGCCCAGTGTGTTGGGGCCAATCAGCACCCCCGCCACCAGATAACCCAGCATGGGCGGCAGCTTTAAAAACCGAAAACCCACCACCCCCAGCACAGCGGCCAGCAAGTACAACAGGGTGAGTTCAAGCGCGTTCATGGGTGCATCGTAACAAGCCGATAGGCGCTGATTCAAATCCGCTGGCTAAAATCAGCGCATGAGCCTGCCCCCCCCTCAACCCCCGCCCTTCAACCCTGAGCAAGCCATCCGACTGGCGCGCGAGACACTGGAGATCGAGGCCTCTGCGGTTCAGGCTTTATCGCTGCGTATCGGCGACGCCTTTGCCAAGGCGGTTGAACGTATCTTGCTGGTGCAAGGGCGTGTGGTGGTCATGGGCATGGGCAAGAGCGGCCACATCGGGCGCAAGATGACGGCCACGTTGGCCTCTACCGGCACGGCGGCTATGTTTGTTCATCCGGCCGAAGCCAGCCATGGCGATCTGGGCATGATTAAGTCCGTTGATCTGGTGCTGGCCATCTCTAACAGTGGCGAATCCGAAGAACTCACGGCCATTTTGCCGGTGCTCAAGCGCCTGGGCGTGCCGCTGATCGCCATGACGGGCAAGCTCGGCTCCACCTTGGGTCGTCACGCGGACGTGGTGCTGGACAGTGGGGTTGAAAAAGAAGCCTGCCCGCTCAACCTCGCGCCCACCGCCAGTACCACGGCGCAACTCGCGTTGGGCGATGCCCTGGCCGTGGCGCTGCTGGATGCGCGCGGGTTTCGGGCCGAAGACTTTGCCCGCTCCCACCCCGGCGGCGCACTGGGGCGCAAGCTGCTCACCCATGTGGGTGATGTGATGCGCGCGGGCGATGCGACCCCGCGCGTGCTGCCCGATGCGGGCTTTAGCGCGCTGATGCGCGAGATGAGCGCCAAGGGCCTGGGCGCAACAGCCATTGTGGATGCGCAGCAGCGCGTGCTGGGCATCTTTACCGATGGGGACTTGCGCCGCTTGATGGAGCAGGGGGTGGACTTGCGCCAAAGTAGCGCGCAGCAACTCATGCACCCGAATCCCGTCACCATCCGTGTGGACGCGCTGGCGGTGGAAGCGGCGGAGTTGATGGAGCTGCGGCGCATCACCAGTGTGTTGGTGGTGGATGCGGAGGGGCGTTTGTGTGGTGCTCTGAACAGCAACGATTTGATGCGAGCCAAGGTGATCTGAACTATGACTCACACGCTTGTTCCTGCGCTTAATTTCTCACCCGAATTGCTGCTCAAAGCCCAAGGCATTCGCGTCGCGTTTTTTGACGTGGACGGTGTTCTGACCGATGGCGGTCTGTATTTTTCAGCGCAGGGTGAAACCCTCAAACGCTTCAACACGCTGGACGGGCAGGGCATCAAGCTGCTACAGCGAGCCGGCATCACGCCGGTGGTGATCACCGGGCGCGACTCCGAGCCCTTGCGTCTGCGTTTGCAGACCTTGGGCATTGATCGTGCTTTCTTTGGGACGGAAGATAAACACCCCGTCGCAGAACAAACCTTGCAAGACCTGGGCTTAAGCTGGCAGCAGGCCGCAGCCATGGGTGACGACTGGCCCGATCTGCCCGTCATGCAGCGCGCGGCTCTGGCGTGTGCACCGCAGAACGGCCATGCAGAGGCGCGCGCCATGGCGCATTACGTGACGCAGGCACGCGGCGGAGAAGGCGCGGCGCGGGAGTTTTGTGACTTGCTCTTGGTGGCCAGTGGCCGCTATGCTTCCCTGCTGGAAGAGAGCACGCGATGATTCGTCTGCTGCGCCAGGCGTGGGATCGCCTTGCCCTCTTTTTACCCGTGGCGTTGATGGGGGTGTTGGCGTTGGGTACCTATTGGTTGGTGCGCAGTACGCCAGGGTTTTCTGAGCCGCGTCCAGAGCAGGCCAAACGCCATGAGCCTGACTATTTCATTGAACAATTCGCGGTCAAAACATTTGACGCTAACGGACGCCTGAAGAGCGAAGTCTTAGGCGCGCAGGCACGGCACTACCCGGATACTGATACGCTGGAAATTGACCAGGTGAGCATGCGCAATTTCAATGACAAAGGGCAGTTGACCACGGCATCGGCCAACCGGGCCTTGAGCAACGCCGATGTCTCTGAAGTCCAGCTCATGGGCAATGCCGTGGTGGTGCGCGAGGCGACGCTGGGCAAGGACGGTTTAGCAACACCCCCGATGAGTTTTCGGGGTGAATTCCTCCACGCCTTCATGGATACCGAGCGGCTTAAGTCGCATAAGCCGGTGGAGTTGAGTCGTGGCAAAGATCGTTTTACCGCTGACAGCCTAGCGTTTGATAACTTTGATGCAACACTGGAATTACAAGGCCGCGTGCGCGGTGTCTTGATTCCGGGCCAATCCCGCTAAGTCCACTAGCCAGCCTGCCAGAGAGGCACAGGCATGAAAAAAGGGCCCGTAAGGGCCCTTTTTAGAAAGCTTGGATTGGCTTAAGGCCAGTCGTGTGCTTAGTAGCCGCCACGGCTACCGCCGCCACCGCCGCCGTAACCACCGCCGCCACCGCCGCTACGGCCACCGCCGCCACCGCCGTAACCACCACCGCCGCCGCCACCGTAGCCGCCGCCGCCGCCACCGCTACGTGGAGCGCGTGGCTCCATCGGGCGAGCTTCGTTAACCACGAGACCGCGGCCACCGTATTGCTGACCGTTCATGCCGTTGATTGCGGCTTGAGCTTCAGCGTCGCTGCCCATTTCCACAAAGCCGAAGCCTTTGGAACGACCCGTGTCACGTTCCATCATGACTTTGGCGCTGGAGACGGAACCGTGAGCTGCAAAAGCTTGTTGCAGGTCTTCGTCACGGAAGGAATAGGGCAGGTTGCCCACGTAAAGTTTGTTGCCCATGAAAGGACTCCTCAAAAAACACTCAAAACGCGATGGAGTCCAATACCCGGCATTAACCCGCAATCAACAAAACAATGAAGACTTAAAGCAGATGCGAAACTGACCAATCACCGCAAACTTGCATTGCCAATTTCCGACAATACCCGGCCATTATCACCATTTTTCTGATACGGGCAATTAATTTTGTGACAAACCAACAAAAATTAAGGGGCAAACCGCTTTAAAGCGACTGATCCTCGCGCCCGAACTTACCAATTCACTTCGTGGTCAGCCGTTGCGCTGGTTTTGTGGATGGACAAGTCAGCACCCTCAAACTCTTCTTCCTGGCTCAGGCGCAGCCCCATGGTGTATTTGAGCGCACCATAAACCACGATGCCACCCACCAAGGCCCAAGTCACGCCCATGGCTGTGCCAATCAATTGGGCATTCAAAGAAACGCCGCCCAAGCCTCCCAATGCCTGGCTGCCAAAAATACCCGCAGCAATGCCGCCCCAGGTGCCGCACAGGCCGTGGAGTGGCCAAACGCCCAGCACGTCGTCAATCTTCCATTTGTTTTGCGTCAAGGTGAACATGAAGACAAAAATGCCGCCTGCTACGCCGCCCACCACCAAGGCACCCAGCGGGTGCATCAGGTCAGAGCCTGCACACACAGCCACCAAGCCAGCTAAGGGGCCGTTGTGCACAAAGCCGGGGTCGTTCTTGCCGACCAGCAGCGCCACCAGCGTGCCGCCCGCCATGGCCATAAGCGAGTTCAGCGCCACCAGGCCAGAAATCTTGTCCTGAGTTTGTGCGCTCATGACGTTAAAGCCAAACCAGCCGACGATCAGAATCCAGGCACCCAAGGCCAGAAAGGGGATGCTGGACGGTGGGTGGGCCGAGATCGCGCCGTCTTTGCGGTAACGGTTGCTGCGCGCACCCAACAAGAGTACGGCGGGCAATGCAATCCAGCCGCCCACGGCGTGAACCACCACGCTACCGGCAAAGTCATGGAACTCTTCGCCCGTCAGGGCCTTGATCCAGGCCTGGATGCCGAAGTGCTGATTCCAGGCAATGCCTTCAAAGAAGGGATAAATCACGCCCACGATCACGCCCGTGGCGATCAGTTGGGGCCAGAACTTGGCGCGCTCCGCAATGCCGCCCGAGATGATGGCGGGAATGGCGGCGGCAAAGGTCAGCAGGAAGAAAAATTTCACCAGCTCATAGCCATTCTTGGCCACCAGTTGCTCGGCCCCCACCAGGAAGCTGGTGCCGTAAGCCACGCCATAGCCCACCAGGAAATAGACCACGGTAGAGAGAGAAAAATCAACCAGAATTTTGACCAGCGCGTTGACCTGGTTTTTGCGGCGAACCGTTCCCAGCTCCAAAAACGCGAAACCGGCGTGCATGGCCAGAACCATGATGGCGCCGAGGAGAATGAACAAGGTGTCTGCGCCCTGTTTTAGTGCTTCCATGAGAACCTCTTTGAGTTAAATGCTTTTAATTGGTGCAAAAAATACGTAAATTCAATTACGCACCAAATTGAAGCAATAACTGCGCCAATTTGATGCGTTTGGAGTTCGGGGCTTGGGCATATACTTGCAATCAGCGCCGATTTGATCCAGATTGCGGGCGCCGGAGTCTTTGAGCTCCGAAGTTCAGCTAAAGACGGCAAGAGTGACCTCACCCGGTACCCGGCCCCGCCTAGCGCTGAGCCGGGTTTTGTTTTTTTGAGGTCTCATCAAAAGCCATGTTGATCGCCACGCCCCAGTCCATGCACTTTGCTGCCGCGCTGCCTTTGCAGAGTGGCGCGGCTATCCGCGACTACGCCTTGAGCTATGAGACCTACGGTGCGCTCAACGCCGACAAAAGCAACGCGGTGCTGATTTGCCATGCGCTGAACGCCTCGCACCATGTGGCCGGGGTGTACGAAGGCCAAGACAAATCCGAAGGCTGGTGGGACAACATGATTGGCCCGGGCAAGCCGGTGGACACCAACCACTTCTTCGTCATCGGCGTCAACAACCTGGGCTCGTGCTTCGGCTCCACCGGCCCCATGCACGTGAACCCGGACACCGGTAAGGTCTATGGGGCTGACTTTCCGGTCATGACGGTGGAAGACTGGGTCAACGCCCAGGCGCGCTTGCTCAATGTGCTGGGCATTCAGACCCTGGCCGCTGTCATGGGCGGCAGCCTGGGCGGCATGCAGGCGCTGTCTTGGGCGCTGCAATACCCGCAGCGCGTGCGCCACGCCGTGGTGGTGGCCAGCGCGCCCAACCTGAATGCCGAGAACATCGCCTTCAACGAGGTCGCGCGCCGCGCCATCGTGACCGACCCGGAGTTTCACGGCGGGCATTTTTATGAGCACGGTGTCGTGCCCAAACGCGGTCTGCGCATCGCGCGCATGATCGGCCACATCACCTACCTGAGTGACGATGTGATGAACGAGAAGTTCGGGCGTCAGTTGCGTGAGGCGGTGGTCGGCAGTGCCACCGGCTACCACTACTCCACCCAAGGCGTTGAGTTTCAGATTGAGAGTTACCTGCGCTACCAGGGCGACAAGTTCAGCGAATACTTTGACGCCAACACTTACCTTTTGATCACCCGCGCGCTGGATTATTTTGACCCGGCGCGTGCTTTTGGGGGCGACTTAACAGCGGCCCTGGCCCAAGCCGCCTGCAAGTTCCTCATGGTCAGCTTCAGCACCGACTGGCGTTTTTCGCCCTCGCGCAGTCGCGAAATGGTCAAGGCCCTGGTCGCCAATCGGCACGACGTGAGTTATGCCGAGATTGATGCGCCGCACGGGCATGATGCCTTTTTGCTGGACGACGCCCGCTATGTCGGCGTGGTTCGGGCCTACTTCGAACGCATAGGTGCGGAGTTGAAAGCAGGCCTGGGCTTGCCCGTCGCACAGAACGCACCCGTCTCAACGCCAGCCGCACCCCCCGTGAGCGCCTTCGACGCACTCAAGCCGCTGGCGCGACTCGTGCCAGAGAAATCCCGCGTGCTCGACCTGGGCTGTGGCGATGGCGACCTGCTCGCGCAGCTCCAGACTCAGCGCGCTTGCACCGGCTACGGCATCGAGATCAACGATGCCCACGTACTGGCTTGTGTGCAGCGCGGCGTCAATGTGATCCAGTTCAATCTGGACGAGGGCCTGGCCCTGTTTGGTGACCAGTCCTTTGACGTGGTGCTGCAAATCGACACCCTGCAACACCTGCGCAACACCGAAACTATGCTGCGCGAGACGGCGCGCGTGGGGCGCATCGGCATCGTGGCCTTCCCCAACTTTGGCCATTGGCCCAATCGCCTGAGCGTGCTGCTCGGGCGCATGCCGGTCACCAAACGCCTGCCCTACCAGTGGTACGACACGCCCAATATCCGCGTCGCCACCTTCAAGGATTTCGAGGTGCTGGCGCACAAAAACCAGTTGCGCTTGCTGGACGCCTTTGGCCTGCAAGACGGGCGTGAGGTGCGCTGGCTGCCCAATGCACGGGCCAGCACGGCGGTGTTCAAGCTGAGGCGTGACGCTGACTGATTCTTGACGGGCGGGTGATCGTCAAAACGGATTGAAAACCGATGTCGCGGCGAGTATGCTTCTCCCCTAACCTCCAAGGAGACCCCGCCATGAAGCTCTACTGCCACCCCGCCTCCACCACCAGCCGTCCGGTCATGCTGTTCGCGACCGAAAACGGTATCGCGCTGGATCAACAAGTCGTTGACCTGTTCACTGGCGAACACTACCAGCAACCCTTTGAAACCATCAACCCGAACCACCTGGTGCCCGTGCTGGAAGACGGCGACTTGCGCTTGACTGAAAGCTCGGCCATCCTCAAGTACCTGGCCGACAAGATCGGCTCGCCGCTTTACCCCACCGACCTCAAGCAACGCGCCCGCGTCAACGAGCGCATGGACTGGATCAACACCCAGCTCTGCCGTGACTTTGCCTACGGCTTCATTTACCCGCAGATTTTCTCCTTCCACAAACGCCGCAGCGACGAGGCGCATGACGCTACCCTGCAATGGGGCAAGGAGCGTGCGCAGGGCTGGATGAAGGTGCTGGACCAGCACATCCTGGGCCCCGACAACGCCTACGTTTGCGGCAAAGACATCACCATTGCCGACTACTTCTGCGCCTCCTTTGTCGCTCTGGCCGAACTGGTGGGCAGTGACTTCGCGGCCTACCCCCATGTCAAACGCTGGCTGGGCCGCATGAAGACGCTCAAGCACTGGGACAGCACTTTTGAGGCCATCAACGGCTACGGTGCATCGCTCAAGGGCCAACCCATGCAGGCTTTGGCCTGACGAGGAGTGTCGTCATGATCGAAAAGCTCCATCACAACGCCTACCGCTGCCGTGACTCGGAAGAAACGCGGCGCTTTTACGAAGACTTTCTCGGCCTGCCCCTGGTCGGCACGCTGGAGATTGGCGAGACCAAAAGTGGGCGCGCAACGCAGACCTTGCACACCTTCTACCAAATGGACGACGGCTCGCACCTCGCCTTCTTCGAAGCCCCCGACATGCCGTTTGAGTTCAAACTGCAACATGACTTTGACCTGCACATCGCGCTGGAAGTCGCCGCCCCGGTGCTGCCCGTGATGCTGGCCAAAGGCAAGGCCGCAGGCATAGAGACGCGTGGCCCCTCCGACCACGGCTTTATCGACTCCATCTACTTTCGCGACCCCAACGGCTACGTGATTGAGCTGTGCGCCAAGCGCGCCAACCACGATGCAGAGATGGACCCTGCGCACAACGGCGCACGTGAAAAACTAACGCGCTGGACAGCCCGAAAAGCCGGGGCAACGCCCGCATGAGCGCGGTCTTGCACAGCGATGCCCCGGACGCAGGCCCAGCCGCCGCCGTCTCTTTCTCAGAAGCCTTCAAGTTCTGGCTCAAACTCGGCTTCATCAGCTTTGGCGGCCCGGCTGGGCAGATCGCCATCATGCACCGCGAGCTGGTCGATGAAAAACGCTGGATCTCCGACAAGCGATTTCTGCATGCGCTCAACTACTGCATGGTCTTGCCGGGGCCAGAGGCGCAGCAGCTCGCCATCTACATCGGCTGGCTGCTGCACCGCACTTGGGGTGGCGTGGTGGCGGGCACGCTGTTCGTGTTGCCTTCGCTTTTCATCCTGATTGGCCTGTCTTGGGTGGTGGTGGCTTTTGGCCATGTGCCCTGGGTGGCGGGCCTGCTCTACGGCGTCAAGCCCGCCGTGGCGGCGCTGGTCTTGCAGGCGGTGCACCGCATCGGCAGCAAGACGCTCAAGCACCCCCGCCAAGTGCCCCTGCTCTGGGTGGTGGCCGTGAGCAGCTTCATCGCCGTGGCCTTGTTGGACGTGCCCTTCCCCTGGGTGGTGGGCGCAGCGGCGCTCACCGGCTGGCTGGGCTCCAAGTGGGTGCCTGCGCAGTTTGCCGCTGGCGGTGGACACGGCGGTAAAGGCAAAGACGGCGCGCCGCACCTGCCCTGCGTGATTGACGACGACACGCCCACACCGGAACACGCGTTGTTTAAAAAATCTCGCCTCATCAAATTGCTGCTGGTCGGTGCGGTTTTGTGGGCCGTGCCCATGGGCTGGCTGCTGGTCACCTACGGCTGGCAGGACACGCTCACGCAAATGGGCTGGTTCTTCACCAAGGCGGCGCTGCTAACCTTCGGCGGGGCCTATGCGGTTCTGCCCTATGTGTACCAAGGTGCGGTCGAGCAGTTCCACTGGCTCACCGGCCCGCAGATGATCGACGGCCTAGCCCTGGGCGAGAGCACACCCGGCCCCCTCATCATGGTGGTGACCTACGTGGGCTTTCTCGGTGGTTGGGCCAAACAAGTGCTGGGACCAAATTCACTCTTCCTAGGGGCCGCGCTGGCCGCCACCGTGGTGACCTGGTTCACTTTCCTGCCGTCCTTCATCTTCATTTTGGCCGGTGGCCCGCTGGTGGAGAGCACCCACGGTAAGCTGGGATTCACCGCACCGCTGACTGCCATCACGGCTGCCGTGGTGGGCGTTATCGCTAGTCTTGCTCTGTTTTTTATAGTGCACATTGGTATTAAACAGGGCGCTACAGGCGCATTTGTTTCTCAAATTGACTTTGCTGCACTCATTCTGGCCGCCCTCGCGCTGCTGGCCTTGCTGCGCTATAAGGTGGGTGTGATGCCGGTGATTGGCGCGTGTGCGATGGCGGGTTTGGTGTTGAGATTGGCGGGGCTGGCTTGAGCGCCAACGCCATTCAAAACGCTGCATATTTACGGCTTGTCCCCTATACTTTCCTGCATGCCAACCGTCCTTCGGATTCAGGGGTTTCGTTTTCACTTCTATTCGGATGAAGGGTCAGAGCCGCCTCACATCCATGTTGGCGCTGGCGATGTGGAATGCAAATTCTGGCTAACGTCCG
Organism: Comamonadaceae bacterium; assembly: GCA_043757205.1. Lineage (GTDB taxonomy): Bacteria > Pseudomonadota > Gammaproteobacteria > Burkholderiales > Burkholderiaceae_C > CANCDA01. The sequence continues at coordinate 18,629 of JAYVPU010000126.1, forward strand.
TGGCGCTGGCTCGCAACCGTGGCATGAGCGCTGTTGACATTCGCAAGGTCGAGCGTCTGGTGTTTGAACACCAAGCGTTTTTATTGGAGAAGTACCGTGATTTTCAATCCCAATGAGCTTGAGTTCGTGGCCGTGCGGGTCTGGGTGCGTGATCGCACCATCTTTATGGAATTGACCGATGGACGGCAAATCGGATTCCCCGCAGCAAGATTTCACCGTTTGGCAACGGCAAGCGACGAGCAACTGGCCCAGGTCACCCTGCGCCTCGGCGGATCAGCCATGCGCTGGGAGTCGCTGGACGAGGACATTACCGTGACAGGTGCCGCGCTGGGCCATTTTCAAGCGCCGCTGCCTTTAGCTGCATGAATACGGCTATCGCTCAGAGAACAACAATGCAAAACACAAACCACACCGTCGGCGTCATCGGCCTTGGAGCCATGGGCAGCGGCATGGCGACATCGCTTCGGCGTGCAGGCCACGCGCCTCACGTGTTCGATCTGCGGCATGAGGTGTCAGCGACCTTTGCGGCAGAGGGCGGCACGGCCAGCCCTTCGCTGGCGGCGCTGGGGGCTGCGTGTGACGTGGTGATCTCGGTCGTGGTCAACGCCGCGCAGACCGAGAGCGTGCTGTTTGGCCCCAACAACGATGGCACAGGCTGCGCGGCGTCGATGAAGCGTGGCAGCGTGTTTGTGATGTGCTCTACGGTCGATCCCAATTGGTCGGTGGCGCTGCAGGCGCGCTTGGCCGCTCTGGGCATTCTCTACCTGGACGCGCCCATCTCGGGCGGTGCGGCCAAAGCGGCCAGCGGTGAGATGACCATGATGACCGCAGGCAAGCCAGAAGCCTATGCCTTGTGCGAGCCGCTGCTCAACGCAATGGCAGGCAAGGTGTACAAGCTGGGTGACAGCGCCGGGGCGGGCAGCAAGGTCAAGATCGTCAACCAGTTGCTGGCGGGCGTGCACATTGCCGCCGCCGCTGAGGCCATGGCCTTAGGCCTGCGTGAGGGTGTTGACCCGGCGGCGCTGTACGAGGTGATCACCCACAGCGCGGGCAACAGTTGGATGTTTGAGAACCGCATGGCGCACGTGCTGGCCGGGGACTACACGCCCTTGTCGGCGGTCGATATTTTTGTCAAAGACCTGGGCCTGGTGCTGGACATGGCGCGGGCCAGCAAGTTCCCGCTGCCGCTCTCATCCACCGCGCACCAGATGTTCATGCAGGCCTCTAGCGCGGGCTTTGCGCGCGAGGATGACAGTGCGGTGATCAAAATATTCCCTGGCATTGAGCTGCCGCCCAAAGCAAAATCTTAGTTGCCGGTTTTATACACTTGGCCCCTTTCATTCACTCACCCATCACCATGCCTCAATTCGCCGCCAATCTCTCCATGCTCTACCCAGAGCTCGGCTTTCTGGATCGCTTTGAAGCCGCTGCTAAAGACGGCTTCAACGCGGTGGAGTTCATGTTCCCCTACGAGTACGACAAGCAGGAGATTCGCACCCGCTTGACGGCCAACGGCTTGCAACAGGTGTTGTTCAACTTGCCCCCCGGTGTCACAGGTGATGCGTGGACAGCGGGTGAACGTGGCCTGGCCTGCCTGCCCGGGCGCGAGGCCGACTTTCGCGTCAACGTTCACTTGGCGCTGGACTACGCGGATGCCTTGGACTGCCCGCGCATCCACGCCATGGCCGGCCTGCTGCCCGCAGGCAGCACGCGTGAGGCCTTGCGCGCCACCTATGTCGCCAACCTGCGCTACGCGGGCGAGCAAGCCGCCAAGCAGGGCGTGGACGTGCTGATGGAGCCCATCAACACGCGCGACATTCCCGGCTTTTATTTGAACCGGCAAGACCATGCGCACGACTTGATTGCCGAGATCGGCCTGCCCAATGTCAAAGTGCAGTTTGACCTCTACCACTGCCAGATCGTCGAGGGCGACGTGGCCATGAAGATTCGCCAGTACCTGCCCACCGGGCGCGTGGGCCACTTCCAAATTGCCGGTGTGCCGCAGCGCCATGAGCCTGATATGGGCGAAATTAACTACGCGTATCTGTTTGAGGTAATCGACGAGGTGGCGGCCCAATGCGGCTGGAATGGCTGGATCGGTTGCGAGTACCGCCCAAGCCGTGGCACGCAGCCCGGCGGCACGTCGGCGGGGCTGGGGTGGATGCGGCGCTGATGATGCTACGAATTTAGGAGCTGCTTGTTGGCGGTTTATATGCGCCTCAGCCTGAATCCACTCAAAAATCTGCGTGAAATCAGCTCTTAAATGCCGTCTCAATGCGGCGATCCGGTAGGAACCACAACGCAGCCACCGCGAAATAAAGCCCCATGGAAAGCCACTCGTTCACAAAGGCCAGCGGGATGGCGCAGGCATAGGCGACCAGCGACACCTTGCCTTTGAAGTCGCTGCCAATCGCTTTGGCCAGCGTGGAGTCAGCGCCGTGGTGTTTCACCAGCACCCGTACCAAGATCGTGTAGGCCACGGCCGACATCAACAGCACCACCCCGTACAGCGCCACCGGTATTTGGTGGAAGTGGTTCTCCCCCATCCAGCCGGTGACAAAAGGCGTGAGCGACAGCCAGAACAAGAGGTGCATATTGGCCCACAGCGTGGGCCCGTTGACCTGCTGAATGCTGTGCAGCAGGTGGTGATGGTTGTTCCAGTAAATGGCGATGTAAGTGAAGCTCAACACATAGCTGATGAACACGGGAATTAAAGGCGCAAGCGAGGCCAGATCGTCACCGTGCGGCACCTTCATCTCCAGCACCATGATGGTGATGATGATGGCAATCACGCCGTCGCTAAAGGCTTCAAGTCGGTTCTTTCCCATGGGCGGCTCCTAGGTGGGTGCGGGCACCTGAGCGCGGTACCAGTCGTTGATCTGCGCCCCGGTCTTGATCACCACACCCGGCTTGGACTGTGCGTAAGCCAACAGTCGCTCAAACTGCGCAATGCGGTGCGGCGCGCCGGTGATGTAGGGGTGCACACTGATGGCCATCACACGGGGAATGGTTTCGCTCTCTTGCCACAGGCGGCCGAGTTGGGCCACGCCGCGCTCGTACAACTCCGCACCGCTGTGGCTTTGCAGCAGCATCATGGGAATGTCGTTGATTTCCACGCTGTAGGGCACAGACAACACCGGGCGCGGCTTGGCTTTGATCCACACTGGCTGGTCGTCAAACACCCAGTCGGCCACGTACTCAATGCCGGCTTCGGCCAAGTAGTCAATCGTGTCCTTGGTCTCGGTCAGGCCCGGGCTCTCCCAGCCCACCGGTGCCTTGCCGGTGAAGGTCTTGATGGCACTCACCGTTTGCTCAATAGAGGCGCGCTGATCGGCCAGCGCGTGCATGGGGCCTTGCACATAGCCGTGGCCCATGAACTCCCAGCCCAAATCCAGCGCCGCGCCCGCCACGCGCGGGTAGCTCTCGCACACCACGCCGTTGATGGCCAAGGTGGGCACGATGTTGAGGTTTTTCAGCGCATCCAGAATGCGCCAAAAGCCCACGCGCATGCCGTACTCGTGCCAAGCCCAGTTGGGCAAATCGGGTTGCAGCGGTTGGCCCATCGGTGGGCTGAGCACGGTGCGCGGCATGGCGCGCTCCATGGTCCAGTGCTCCACGTTCACGATAACCCACACCAACATGCGGCCCCCGTCGGGCACGCTCAGGCGCGGACGATCGACGATGGCTGAATAGGGCACGCGGCTGCTGGGCAAGGCGGTTTCACTCATGGGGTTGGCTCCGGTTGAATCAGGTCAACATCGTAAGGGGTGTTGCGCAAGGCGGGGTGAAAAAAAGTGGACGCTCTCAGGCGTGAGGTCATGCATCAAGTCACACATGAGGTAGATTCCAAACTTCTTCAAACCCGCACTGTCCATGCAAACCACCACCAACGATTCCGTCATGAAGCTGAGCTGCCGCTGCGGCGTCGATGTGCATGCCCACGTCATCCCCGGCGAATTCCCGCGCTATCTGGGCGGGGCTACGCCCGCAGGCTGGCCGTCTATGGCCCCGGCCGATGCCTGCCATCGCCATGTGATGATCGACGGCAAGAATTACCGCACCGTGTCCGACAAATGCTGGAGCACCTCGCGGCGTTTGGCGGACTTTGAGGCCATGGGGCTAACCCTGCAAGCCATCTCGCCCATGCCAGAGTTGCTGTCGTATTGGTTGCCCCCGGCCGTGGGCGCGCAACTGGTGCGCTACTTGAACGACCAGATCGCCGCCATGGTGGCCGAGTCGGGCGGGCAGTTGACGGGCCTGGGGGCCGTGCCCTTGCAGGACATGGACTTGGCGATCAAAGAGCTGCATTACCTGAAAGACGATTTGAAGTTTGCAGGCGTGGAGATCGGCAGCAACATCAATGGTGTGGTGATTGGCGACCCCCGGTTCGACCCTTTCTTTGAAGCCTGTGAGGCGCTGGAGCTGGCAGTGTTCGTGCACGCCCTGCGTCCGGCGGGCATGGATCGGCTGGTCGGCCCGCCCGCGCTACAACAGGTTCTGGCCTACCCCACCGATGTGGGGCTGGCGGCGGCCTCGGTGCTGACCAGCAACCTCATCACCCGCCGACCTAAGTTGCGCCTGGCCTTCAGCCACGGTGGCGGCACGCTGGCTATGCTGTTGCCGCGCCTGGAGCAGGCCATGGCTGTCTTCCCCGGCCTACGTGACAGCGTGACGCGCTCCCCCACCGCGCAAGCGCGCGAGCTGTTTTATGACACGCTGGTGTTTGACACACCCACGCTGCAACACCTGGTGCAGACCTTTGGCGCGTCGCAGTTGATGATTGGCACGGACTACCCGTTTAACTTTCACGATTCACGTCCGGTGGAACGGATTGAAGCCGCAGGTTTTGACGCTGACGTGGTCGATCAACTGGTGCAGGGCAACGCCCAGCGATACTTGAAGATTTGAGGGGCCGACCAAGAGTTACGCGTAGCGAACTTTGCGCTGTCCCCAACTGACTAGAAAGATACCCATGACCCATGCCTCCTCCCGCGTCAGCGCCTTGCGCAGTGTGGCGCTGACCGTACCTGACTTGGCGAAAGCCGAACACTTCTTCACCGACATCTGGCATCTGACGGTGGTGGCCCGCACCGAGCATGCGCTCTACTTCAGAGCCACTGGCGCAGACCACCATGTGCTGGCCCTGCATGCAGCCCCCGGCCCGGCGCAAATCCGCCACGTCACCCTGCGTGCGCGCAGCGTGGCGGCTTTGCACGAGGTAGCCCAGGCTGCGGTGCAGGCCGGTGGCCAAATAGTGCAGCCCGTGGGCGAGGTGACGGAGCCCGGTGGTGGCGTGGCCGTGGCGGTGGCAGACACCGATGGCCGCATCTTCCAACTGGTGCATGGTGATGTGCAGCATGCCGATGCCGCCCCGGTCAAAGACCGTCCGCTACGTCTCGCGCACGCCGTGCTCAACGCGCACGATGTGCCGGCCACGCAGCACTTCATGGAAGCTATTTTGGACTTCTCACTCTCGGACCGCACGCGCATCATGGCCTTCATGCGCTGCAACAGTGACCACCACAGCATCGCGCTGGGCGACACCGACAACGATGCGCTCAATCACATCGCGTTCTTGATGCCCGATCTGGAGTCCGTCATGCGCGGTGGCGGGCGCTTGCGCGACGCCGGTTACGGCATCGAGTGGGGGCCGGGTCGCCACGGCCCGGGTGACAACGCCTTCAACTATTTTGTTGGCCCGTTTGACGTGGTGGTGGAGTACACCGCCGAGGTGCAACAGATTGACGACAGCTACCTCGCACACCAACCCGCCGACTGGACCTGGCCACCAGGCCGGGTGGACCAGTGGGGCATCTCCCAGCCGCCCAGCGCACGCCTTAAAGAGGCGCAACGCGCCGTGGTGTTTGTGCCCATCGCAAGATAATATTGATCGGCCCGATGAAGTCAAAATTGCCGTTCGGGCTGAGCTTGTCGAAGCCCTTCGACAAGTTCAGGGTGAACGGTTCATATTTCACAGGGTCGAAGCAATAAGGAACAGTCGATCACCATGACCAACGCTGAAATGTACGACGTCGCCATCATTGGCTTCGGCCCCACCGGCGCGGTGGCCGCAGGTCTGCTGGGCGGGCAGGGCATTCGCACGCTGGTGTGCGACCGGCTGACAGAGGTCTACGACAAGCCGCGTGCGATATCGCTGGACCATGAAATCATGCGCGTGTTCCAGCAGCTCGCCGTGGTGGCGCAGGTCGAGCCGTTTACGGAGCCGTTCACCAACTCCGAGTTTTACGGCGTGGATGGGCAACTGATCCGCTGCATGTCCACCGTCGCCCCGCCCTATCCGCTGGGCTTTAACCCCTCGCTCGTGTTCTCGCAGCCGCCGGTGGAAAAGGTCTTGCGCGCGCATGTGCAAAGCCTGCCCAGCGTGACGGTGGCGCTGGGGAGAACGCTGACGCAACTCACCCAAGACGCGCAGCAAGTCACGCTGCAACTACAGGCGCAAGATGGCACGGTGACGCAGGCCCAAGCGCGCTATGTGATCGCCTGCGACGGCGCGTCCAGCACCGTGCGTGGCCTCATGGGCATGGCGCTGCAAGACCTGGGTTTTGATCAGCCTTGGCTGGTGGTGGACGTGTTAGTCAACGAGCAAGGTGCAGCCAAGCTGCCGAGCGTGAGCGTGCAGTACTGCGAGCCCGAACGGCCCTGCACCTATCTGATCTGCCCCGGCCAACACCGCCGCTGGGAAATCTCCATCAACCCCGGTGAAGACCCGCAGCAAGTCGCCACGCCCGAGGGCACGTGGAAGTTGCTCTCGCGCTGGCTCACGCCCGAAGACGCGACCCTGTGGCGCCAAGCCAGCTACCGCTTTCACGCACTGGTGGCGCAAGACTGGCGCAAAGGGCGAGTCTTTCTGGCGGGCGATGCCGCCCACCAGCAACCGCCCTTTCTCGGTCAAGGCATGTGCCAGGGCGTGCGTGACGCGGCCAACCTGTCTTGGAAGCTGGGTGCCGTGCTGCGGGGCGAGGCCGGTGACGCTTTGCTCGACAGCTACGGCGAGGAGCGCAAAGGCCACGTCACTGAGCTGACGACCCGCATCAAAGCCGTGGGTCAAATCGTGGGCGAACGCGATGTGGAGAAAGCCCGCGCACGCGACGCTCATTTGCTGGAAGCCTGTGGTGGCATCGTCAAACCCCAGCCCCGGCAGAACGTGCAACCCGCGCTGGCGCACGGCCTCTTGGCCGCGCAAACGCATGCAGCGCGCGGCACCTTGTTCCCGCAGCCGTGGGTTCAGCACGCGGGTGCCACTGTTCGCATGGACGAGCTGCTGGGGCGTGGTTGGCGATTGATCTTGTCACCACAGGCCGATGCAGGTCTCAAGAGCGCAGCCAGCGCGCATGGCCTCAAAGGCATGACGCTGTACAGCTTGGGTGAGGGCGACTTGATCGAGGTAGAGGGCGTGTTGCAGAACTGGTTCACGAACCAGCACTGCACAGCGGCCATCGTGCGCCCGGATCACTATGTGTTCGGCGTGGTCAGTAGCGGGGCTGAGTTGATGCCGCAGTTCTCGTCCCTGCGTCACACCTTCGGTGGCGACTTAGCCGGTCAATCCAGTTGAACGTCGGCACGCTTGATGACGGATGCCCACTTCGCACTGTCGGTGCGAATTAGAGCGGCAAACGCCTGGGGTGAACTGAGCCGGACTTCGATGCCTGCCTCGGCCATCTTCTGCACCAGGTCAGGCGCGGACATGGCCGCGCTGATCTCGCGATGCAGGCGCGCAGTGATGTCTTTGGGGATGCCTGCGGGGGCCAGCACGCCCAGCCAGAGCGACATCTCATAAGCCTCCATGCCCGGTGTTTCCGCGATGGTGGGCACATCGGGCATGGCCGGGGAGCGCTTGCTTCCGGTGAGCCCCAGCGCACGCAGTTTGCCGCTTTTCACGTGATCGACGAAATTGGACGCGGTATCGAACATCATCGATGTGCGCCCACCCAGAAAATCGACCATGGCCGGTGCGCTGCCCTTGTAGGGAATGTGTGTCATCTCGACCTTGGCCAAGCTTTTAAAGAGCTCGCCAGACAAGTGACTGGTTATGCCGTTGCCGGCTGAAGCAAAGCTCAACCGACCTGGATTCTTGCGTGCCAACTCAATCAGCTCTGCGACTGAGTTGGCTTGAACGGTCGCCGGGTTGATGACCAGCAAATTTTGGGTGCTGTGGGTGAGCGTGATCGGCTCAAAGCTCTTGACTGGGTCATAACGCAGACTTTTGTAAAGGCTGGGATTGATGGTTAGTGAGCCCATGGTGGCGAACAGCAGGGTGTAACCATCCGGCGTTGCGTCCGCGACGGTTTGCGCACCCACGCCGCCGCCCGCACGGTTATCAATGAACACGGGCTGATTCAGGCGCAGGCTCAGTTTCTGGCCCAGGCTGCGCGCCATGAGATCGGTGGCGCCCCCGAGTTCGACAGCTACTGACGTAAGTCCTTGATTTCATTGGACTCGGATTCAAAACGTGCCCCTACAACAGGCTCAACTGCCGATTTGTTGTTG
>JAYVPU010000127.1:0-7280 GCA_043757205.1 Comamonadaceae bacterium
GTTCACGGATGGTGGCGGGGAGCCGCTGGAGGGCAGCCCAAGCGAATTTGCGCAACTGGTCTTCGGCGAAATCGACAAATGGGCCACCGTCATCAAAGCGGTCGCAGCCCCTGAGCCCCAGCATTACCCGCAGAAAGAAATCAAGCTCATCGTACCCTTCCCCGCGGGCGGCGTCACCGACATCAACGCCCGCATTCTGGCCAAACACCTCAGCCGCCTATGGAGCCAGCCGGTCACCGTGGTCAATCGGCTGGGTGAGGGTGGCACCACAGGCACGCTCGAAGTACTCGCCGCGCCCAAGGATGGCTACACGATGATGATGAACGCGACCGGTCAGGCCACGCAGAACCCAGCCATCGACAGCAAGCTGCCTTACCGATGGGACGAGCCCACGCTGGTCGCACGAACCAGCGTGAGTCCGCTGGTTTTTGTTGTGAAGGGCGATTCGCGCTGGAACTCACTACAGCAGATGCTGGACGATGTTCGCCAGGACCCGCCCGCCTACAAGTACGGCACCTCGGGTCCGGGCGGGGTGGGCAGCATCGCCATCTCGCTGTTGTTGGGTGCCAGCGGGGTTGATCCGCGTCAGCTGGGCCGCGTTACCCTGCAAGGGGGCGCGCCGCTGCTCGACGCCGTCATCACGGGCAAGACCGACTTCGCCGCACAGTACCTGGCAGAAATGAGACCCCTGCTGCACAGCAAGCAGCTCAAGGCTCTGGCAGTCAGCACCCCGGCACGCGTCAAACAACTGCCCGATACGCCCACCTCAAAACAGGCGGGCTCCGACAGCTTCACCCTGATTGGATGGAACGGTATCGCCGGCCCCGCCGACCTGCCTGCGGACATCGTCACCCAATGGGATCAGGCCATCCGAACGCTGGCCACCGACGCAACGTTTGTGAAGGAAACCGAGGCTTCAGGCGCCGAAGTGGCGTACCTGGGCCCTCAGGATTTCAAAGCAACGCTGCGCAAGGAATACGAGGCGGCCGTGGTGCAGGTAGAGAAGCTGGGGCTGCGTCGTTAAAGCCCCACGTCAAATTTGTTGAATTTGAAAATCTAAAATTGACGCATCTCAAGGAACGCACAGGGGCTTGCGCATGATTGACCACCTCGACCATTTGGTTTTGACCACCTTCAACGAAGACGCGTGTGTTGACTTCTACACCCGCGTCATGGGCATGCCGCTGGAGAGCTTTGTGGGTGGCACACCGCCTGTCACGCGCAAGGCCTTCAAATTTGGCAACCAAAAAATCAACCTGCATGTGCGCGGCAAAGAATTTGAGCCCAAGGCCCATGTGCCCGTGCCTGGCGCGCTGGACTTGTGCTTCATCGCGTCAGTGCCCCTGGATGACGTGATCGCCCAACTTCAAACGGCCCGCTGGCCGATTCTGGAAGGCCCCGTCATGCGAACCGGTGCCACGCAAACCATCAGATCGGTGTATGTACGCGACCCCGACTTGAATTTGATTGAAATTTCAGAACTGTTCCCGTGATTTCAAGTCTCACCCATGCCGATGGCCACCTGGACAAGCGACCCGGTTATCATTCCACCATGCTAGAACAACGCATTCAACAACACTTTATCGACAGCGCTGACTTGAAGTACCAGGCGGCGCAGATTCTTGCTAAACCTATCGCTGCGGCGGTGCAGGCCATTCTGACTTGCGTCACCAGCGGGGGCAAGGTGCTGGCATGTGGCAATGGGGGTTCGGCGGCGGATGCGCAGCACTTTGCGGCGGAGTTTGTGGGTCGTTTTGAGCGCGAACGTCCCGAGCTGGGGGCCATTGCCCTGACGACCGACTCGTCCATCCTCACCGCCATTGCCAACGACTACGATTTCAGCGTTATCTTTTCACGCCAGGTGCGTGCACTCGGGCAACCGGGGGATGTGTTGCTGGCCATCACGACCAGTGGCAATTCGGCCAATGTGTTGGCCGCCATTGACGCCGCGCATGAGCGCGAGATGACCGTCGTGGCCCTCACCGGGCGGGGCGGTGGCAAGATGAACCATGCCTTGCGCGACACCGATGTGCACGTCTGCGTGCCCCACGAGCGCACGGCGCGCATCCAGGAGGTGCACCTGCTGACACTGCACTGCATTTGCGACGGCGTAGATGCCCAATTGATGGGCGAACAGGAAACACCGACATGAAATCATCGCTTCAACATTTGAGTTTCAAGCTGCTGCTGGCTACGGCCTGCGTGGCGTCTTTGAGCGCCTGCTTCCCCGTGATCCTGGGGGGTGCCATGATGGGCAGTCTGGTGGCAGTGGATCGCCGCACAGCGGGCACACAACTCGAAGATGAAGGCATTGAGTTGCGCGCCAGCAGTCGCGTTCGTGACAACCTCGGGGATCGGGGTCACATCAACATCACCAGCTACAACCGCCAGGTGCTGTTGACAGGCGAGGTGCCCAGCGCGCAGGACAAGCAACTGGTCGAGCAGGTGGTTTCTCAGGTGGCCAATGTGCGCGCCATCGTCAATGAGCTGGCTGTACTGGGCAATACCACGTTGGCACAGCGCACCTCGGACACGATAGCCACAGGCCGGGTCAAAGCCGGGTTGGTGGATGAAAAAGAACTGCACGCCAGCGCCTTCAAGGTGGTGACCGAGCGTGGCACCACTTACCTGATGGGGCGTGTCACCCAGCGTGAAGCCGAACTCGCCACCGAAATCGTTCGCGGGACGAGCGGCGTGCAAAAAGTGGTGCGCGTGCTGGAGATCATCAGTGACGCCGAGTTGCAAAACCTGCTGCCCAAGCCTGCGGCGAACGAAGTCAAAAAGTAGCCAAACTTCCCCGCTCCGGCTGAGCCTGTCGAAGCTTCTTTGCCCTTCAACAAGCTCAGGGTGAGCGGTGCTTACTTCAATCGCTTGATCAAGCTCGACGTGTCCCAGCGCTGACCACCCATCTGCTGTACATCGGTATAGAACTGATCCAGCAGGGCCGTGACCGGCAGCCGCGCCCCGTTGCGGCGGGCTTCGTCCAGCAACAGCCCCAAGTCTTTGCGCATCCAGTCCACGGCAAAACCAAAATCGAACTGGTCGGCCACCATGGTTTTGCCGCGGTTTTCCATTTGCCAGCTTTGGGCCGCGCCCTTGCTGATGACGTCCAGCACTTGGTTCATGTCCAGCCCGGCCTGTTGGCCAAAGGCAATGCCTTCAGCCAGGCCTTGAATGACCCCGGCCACGCAAATCTGGTTCACCATCTTGGCCAACTGCCCTGCGCCACTGGCCCCCACATGGGTCACAGCGCGCGAGAAGGCCATCGTGACAGGGCGGGCCACCCCAAAGGACGCCGCATCACCACCGCACATCACGGTGAGCGCGCCATTTTGGGCGCCGGCTTGGCCGCCCGAGACCGGCGCGTCGATGAAGTGCAGGCCTTGGGCCAAAGCGGCGGCGTAGAGCTCACGCGCCACCTGCGCTGAGGCGGTGGTGTGGTCCACAAAAATCGCACCCGGCTTCATGCCTGCGAAGGCCCCCTCAGGGCCCAGCGTGATGCTGCGCAGATCGTCGTCATTGCCGACACAGGCAAACACGACGTCGGCGTCCTGCACGGCCAAGCGGGGTGTGGCCGCCTGCTGGGGTGCGGCGGTGCGCGCAAATTCGTCACACCAGGCCTGCGCCTTGGCAGGGGTGCGGTTGTAAACCGTCACGTGATGACCCGCCAGCGCCAAGTGCCCGGCCATGGGGTAGCCCATAACGCCCAGGCCCAGAAAGGCGACTTTGTGCGAGGGCGTGGTTTCGTAAGTTTTCGAGTGGATATTGGCCATGGTGTCAAAGATAAGGTTCAAACAATCAACATGTTTTCGGTGCCCGCGCTCAGGTCGGGCGCGCGACCGCGCACGCTGTTGAGCTTGATCTGCAGGCGCAAATCATTCACCGAGTCAGCGTTGCGCAGGGCATCTTCGTAAGTGATGAGGTTGGCTTCAAAAGCGTCAAACAAGGCCTGATCAAACGTCTGCATGCCCATGTTGCGGCTTTTCTTCATGACCTCTTTGATTTCGGTGACATCGCCTTTGAAAATCAGGTCGGAGATCAGCGGAGAGTTCAGCATGATCTCGACCACCGCCGCACGGCCTTTGTTGTCTTGCCTGGGGATTAGCCGCTGGGAGACCAAAGCCCGCAGGTTGAGCGAGAGGTCCATCAACAACTGCGCGCGCCGCTCTTCAGGGAAGAAGTTGATGATGCGGTCCAGCGCCTGGTTAGAGCTGTTGGCGTGCAGCGTGGCCAGGCACAGGTGACCGGTTTCGGCAAAAACCACCGCGTGTTCCATGGTTTCGCGGTCACGAATCTCGCCCATCAAAATGACATCGGGGGCCTGGCGCAGCGTGTTCTTGAGGGCAATATCCCAGTTATCGGTGTCCAGGCCCACCTCGCGCTGCGTAATGACGCAGTTTTTGTGGGCATGCACGAACTCCACCGGGTCTTCAATGGTGATGATGTGTCCGAAGGTGTTTTCATTGCGCCAGTCCACCAAAGCCGCCAGCGTGGTGGATTTGCCCGAACCCGTAGCACCCACCAAAATGCAAAGTCCGCGTTTGAACATCACGATGTCCTTGAGCACCTGGGGCATGCCCAGCGAGTCAATGGTCGGCAAGACCGTGGGGATGACCCGCATCACCATGCCCACCTTGCCTTGCTGCACAAAAGCATTGACCCGAAAGCGGCCAATCTCAGGCGGCGCAATAGCGAAGTTGCACTCCTTGGTGCGTTCAAACTCAGCCACCTGTTTGTCGCTCATGATGGAGCGCGTCAGCGCCAACGTGTGCGCCGCCGTCAGGGGTTGAGGCGAGACCTTGGTGACCTTGCCATCCACCTTGATGGCCGGTGGAAAGTCGCTGGTGATGAACAAATCGCTGCCACTGCGGCTGATCAGCAGCTTGAGCAGGTCGTTGATGAATTTGCTGGCTAAGTCGCGTTCCATAATTTCTATCCTGGAAAATTCTCGGGAATCTTGGCTTTGCTGCGGGCTTCGGCCGGGGTGATGAGGTTGCGCCTCACCAGATCGGTCAGGTTTTGATCCAGCGTTTGCATACCAACACTGTTGCCGGTCTGGATGCTGGAGTACATCTGAGCCACCTTGGCCTCCCGAATCAGGTTGCGGATGGCGGGCGTGCCCAACATGATTTCGTGCGCGGCGATACGACCCTGGCCGTCCTTGGTCTTGCACAAGGTTTGCGAGATCACGGCCTGGAGCGACTCCGACAGCATGGCACGCACCATCTCTTTTTCTTCGGCGGGAAACACGTCAATGATCCGGTCAATCGTCTTGGCGGCGCTGGACGTGTGCAGCGTGCCAAACACCAGGTGGCCGGTTTCGGCCGCCGTCATGGCCAGGCGGATGGTTTCCAGGTCGCGCATCTCGCCTACCAAAATCGCGTCCGGGTCTTCGCGCAGCGCGGACCTCAGCGCCGCCGCAAAGCTCAAGGTGTGCGGGCCAACTTCGCGCTGGTTGATCAGGCATTTTTTGGATTCATGCACAAACTCAATCGGGTCTTCCACCGTGAGGATGTGGCCAAACTCGTTCTCGTTCAGGTAGTTGACCATGGCCGCCAATGTGGTGGACTTGCCCGAGCCGGTGGGTCCGGTCACCAGCACCATGCCGCGCGGCTTCATGGCCAAGTCCGCAAAAATCTTGGGTGCGTTGAGCTGCTCTAGCGACAAAATTTTGCTGGGAATGGTACGGAACACGCCACCCGCACCGCGGTTGTGGTTGAAGGCATTGACCCGGAAGCGCGCCAGGCCGTCAATCTCAAACGAGAAGTCGATTTCAAGAAACTCCTCGAAGTGTTTGCGCTGGTTATCATTCATGATGTCGTACACCATGGCATGCACCTGCTTGTGGTCCAGCGGCTCCACATAGATGCGGCGCACGTCACCGTGCACGCGAATCATGGGGGGCAGACCGGCCGAGAGGTGAAGGTCCGAGGCTTTGTTTTTGACGCTGAAGGCCAGCAGTTGGGTGATGTCCACACATTCCTCTCAGGTTGGGGTTTCTTATCGGACAATTATGACCATGATTGCCACCCAGCTCCAAGCCGTTCGTTCCCGTATAGAAGCCGCGTGTCTGGCCGCCGGGCGTGCGCCGGGCAGGGTGCAGTTACTGGCTGTTTCAAAAACCTTTGGCCCTGAGGCCGTGACCCAGGCCATTGCGGCGGGGCAAACGGCGTTTGGTGAAAATTACATCGCTGAAGCGGTCGAGAAAATGGCGGTTGTGCGTGCGTTGCTTGGGACCTTGCCCCCTGACTCACCCATCGAATGGCACTGCATCGGCCCGATCCAAAGCAACAAGACCCGCCTCGTGGCCGAGCACTTTGCCTGGGCTCACTCGGTCGATCGGCTCAAAATTGCGCAGCGCTTGAGCGAGCAGCGGCCGGCACACTTGCCACCGTTGAACGTGTGCCTGCAGGTGAATGTGGATGGTGGAGCCAACAAGTCGGGCGTGGCACCACAAGAGGTGCTGGCGCTGGCGCAGGCGGTGGCTGCATTGCCCCATTTGACGTTGCGCGGCCTGATGTGCATCCCCGAACCTGCTCCTGATTTTGTAGCTGCTTGCGCCCTATTTCAAAGGGCCAAAGACATTTTTGATGCATTAAATCGGGCGGGCCTGCTGCTTGACACCCTCTCCATGGGCATGAGCGCCGACCTGGAGGCCGCCATCCACGCCGGCAGCACCCTGGTGCGGGTGGGATCTGCGATTTTTGGGGACCGCCATCATGCGTCCCCACCGGCTCAGAGCAGGTAACGCCCCAGCCGTTGCAACACCACTTCAGACTCGGCGTACAAGCCCGCCTGATGCAAAGCTTTGGCCTGTGACAGATCGCCACGCGTCAGCAGATCAGCCTTGACGGCAGTGCTGTCCTGGGGACTTAAGCCCACAGTGGCGTGTACCGATTGACTGAACTGATTGGACTGGTCGCGCCTACCCGCGTCGCTGAACAACAGAGACAGCTGGGCCAAGGCTTGGGCTTTTTCCAAGCCACTACGGGGCTCTAACTGGCTGGAGAGTGCGGCAATGGTTGACTGGAGTTTGTCGTCGATGGGCGCACGCGACAGCCGGGTGATGGCACGCAGCACACTGGCGCGCGCTAGGGGGCTGCTGATGGCGCTGGCCATGGTGGTGGCTACCACCAGACTCTGATGAGCTTTGGCGGGCTGGCCCAGCGTGAGTTGAGCCTGATAGTTACTCACCGGTCAGTAATTAAGCGTACAAATGCGGGAACTTTGCTGTTCGAGCTTTATCCTACGTGGCATGAAACGAGATGGACGCAAATTGG
>JAYVPU010000128.1:0-7277 GCA_043757205.1 Comamonadaceae bacterium
TGCCGCAGGCGGTGCAGACGGCGCGCTCTTTGGTGTCACCATCATCAGGCACACCCATGGCGGTTGCAGCGCCACAGTTGCGGCAGTGCCGTATGGCCCGCCCTTGGGGGGAATAGTCTATCGGGTGGCGAATGGGGTGCTCATGGGGGCGTGGGGGGCTCATGCGGCGTAGTTTAGGCCATGGGGGCGGTGGGTGGCGCGGAGATTTTGCTAAAAAAAACCGCTCAGGTCGAGCGGCTTTTGGCTTGAGATTTTTGAGGACTTAGGTCTTGGGATTTATGACTTGAGGGCCTTGGTGTGCTTCTCAATCAAGGCCTTAGCCGTCTCAAGCAGTTTGCGGCCATCAAAGCCGCGTTTGTTCATGTCTTCGACCCATTCCAGCTCGATAGCGCGAGATTTGCGTCGAAAGTTCTGACTCTCAGCTACGCTGACGGTGAAAATCTGGTTACCACGGTCGCTCGCGGTCTTACGGCCTGCGGCGTCACCGGCTTGTTGGGTTTTGCCCAGCCAGCCGGAGGTGTTGATGCCGCTGTTGTTGTCGATGACTTTCTTCAGGTCAGGTGGCAAGCTGTTGTACTTGGCTTTGTTCATGCTCATGACAAAGGCGGTGGTGTACAGGCTGCCACCGGCGGGGTCGAACTCGGCGTGGAATTTAGTCAACTCTTGCACCTTGACCGAGGGCACGACTTCCCAGGGGATGACGGCACCGTTGATGGTACCTTTTGACAAGGCGTCAGGGATGCTAGGCAAAGGCATGCCCACAGGCGTGGCGCCCAGGCTGGCGAGCAGCTTGGTCACTTGACGGGTTGGGCCGCGCAGCTTGAGACCTTTGAGGTCTTCCACCGACTTGACAGGCTTGTCAGCCGTGTGAATGACGCCAGGGCCATGCACTTGAAGGGCTAAAAGCTGCACGTCTTTGAACTCATCCGGGGCCATCGTTTGCACGTATTCCCAGTAGGCGCGGGACGTCGCTTCGGCATTGGTCATGATGAAGGGTAGCTCGAAGACCTCAACGCGTGGGAAGCGGCCTGTGGTGGTGCCGGGCAGTGTCCAGGTGATGTCCACCACGCCGTCTTTGGCCTGGTCATACAACTGCGCGGGTGTTCCGCCCAATTGCATGGCGGGATAGGCTTCAAACTTGATGCGTCCGCCCGACTCTTTTTCAACCTTGTCCATCCAGGCCTTGTGCATGTTGAGCCACACATTGGACTGTGGGGCCATGAAGGTGTGGAACTTGAGCGTGACTTGGGCCTGGGCAAAGCTGCTCAGCGCAGGTGCACCCAGGGCGACAGCAGCACCGGATTGCAAGAGGGTACGACGTTTCATTCAGGTTTCTCCAATCAATAATGGGACGAACAATAACTTGAAAGCGGCTGTTTGGACACCAGATTTACCCGATGTACTTCAACAGCCAGAGGGAAATACCGGGGAAAAGAAGCAGTACGATGGTGCGAATCGTGTCGCTGATCAGGAAAGGCATGACGCCCTTGTAGCTCTCGGCAATCGGGATGTTGTGCCCGGCACTGTTGGCCATGCCGTTGACGACGTACACGTTCAGGCCCACAGGCGGGGCCAGCATGCCAAAGCCGACGGTCATCAGCACCATGATGCCGAACCAGATGGCGGTGTACTCCTTGCTCATGCCAAAGTCCAGACCCATGATCATGGGGAAGAAGATGGGGATGGTCAGCAAAATCATGGACAGCTCGTCCATCACCGCACCCAGCACCACATAAAACAGCATGATCGCGGCCACCACCATCACGGGGGCAAGGCCCCAACTGCTGACCACGGCAGCGAGTTGATTGGGCACCTGAGTCAAGGCCAAAGAGGCGTTCATCATGTCGGCCCCGAGGAAGATCAAGAAGATCATGCCCGAGCTCTCGGCGGTGGCGTAGAAACATTGCTTGAACTTGGGCCAGTTGATTTCACGTTTGATCAGGGCGGCGATGAAAGTGGAGAACGCGCCCACAGCTGCACCTTCGGTGGGTGTGAAAAAGCCACCGTAAATGCCACCGAACACAATGACAAAGATGATGGCAATCGGCAAGATACCCATGAACGATTCCCGGCTAAAGGGTTCGGAGGTGTCATGTTCCGGTGCTTGGCCGGGTACTAAGCGCACATAAATGGCAATGGCAATGATGTAACCCACCATTGCGATCAAGCCCGGCACCATGGCCGCTGCGAACAGCTTGGCGATGTTTTGCTCGGTCAGGATGGCGTAGATCACCAGAGGCACGGAGGGCGGTATCAAAATACCCAGCGTGCCGCCTGCGGCGAGTGTGCCAGTGGCCAGTCGCCCCGAATAGCCATGGCGTTTCATCTCGGGCAAAGCCACGCCGGTGATGGTGGCGGCCGTGGCCACCGAGGAGCCGCAAATAGAGCCAAACGCTGCACTGGCCAGCACCGAGGACATGGCCAGGCCACCCCGAAAGCGCCCCATGACCGAGGCCGCGAACTGGAACAAGGCTTTGGAGATGCCGCCCTGGGTGGCAAAGTGACCCATCAGGATAAAGAGCGGAATCACCGAGAGGTCATAACTGGCAAAGCGGGCAAAAGCTTGGGTATTGAGCCAGCTGCTCATGGGCAACCAGCCCGCCTGCATGAGATAGCCCATAGCGCCGGCGAAAAACATCGAGACGGCAATCGGCACGCGAACGGCCATCAGCACCAGCATGAGGCCAAAAATCAGCAGGGCAAGGGTAATGGGGCTCATGCTGGGCTTCCTGCATTGGTGTTGTTACTCGATTCAAAGCCCAGGGCTTGAAGCAGCGCCACCAAACAGGTCAGTGCCAGCGACGGCACCATCAGTGCGTAAATGATCCATTCAGGGAAGTTCAACATCATGGTGCCGGAGTGGGTGTCGTACACGTTGATGCCGCCCAGCGTGGAGCGCCAGGCAAAAATACCGGCCATCAGTGCCATCAGCAGGCTGCCGAAACGGTCCATGTGCTTGATGGCTTGGTCACTGGCCCCTGCGGTAAAAAAATCGACCACGATGTTGCCGCGTTTGACTTGGCACCAGGGCAAGAACAGTGCGATAGCCGCGCCTGCTGCAACGCCCACAAGCTCAAAGTCGCCCGCAACGGTCTTGCCCAGTACTTCGCGGCCCAGCACAGCCATGACCGTGATCAGGGTGATTAGGGTGAGCACCACCCCTGCCAGGATGGCGCAAAAAGCAGCCAAGGTTTCGATTTTTTTCACAGGAGCCCCGCGTATCAAACGACTTTGAGACGAATGGGTGTGAGACCAGCGACGCTGCCTTCGATCACATCACCTTGAACCACGGCGTTAACACCCTCAGGCGTGCCCGAGTAAATCAGGTCGCCGGGTTGCAGTTCCCAGGCCGCGGTGATGTGCTCGATGATTTCACCGATGTTCCAGATCAGTTTGCAGACATTGCTGCGTTGACGGTCTTTGCCGTTGACCTGGATGAAGATCTCAGCGTTCTCGACGTCACCGGCTTGTGCCGCTGGCGTGATGGGTCCAATCGGTGAAGAGTGGTCAAAAGCCTTGCCAATGCACCAGGGGCGACCGAGTTTTTTCATGTCACTCTGCAAGTCGCGCCGGGTCATGTCCAGGCCAACGCCATAGCCATAAATGTGTTTGTGGGCATCGGCAGCCTTGATGTTTTTTCCGCCTGTGCCGATGGCCACGACCAGCTCAATTTCGTGATGAAACTCTTTGGTCAGACTGGGGTAGGGGAGATCAGCCGTTTCGTCTGCATTGACGATGACGCAGGTGTCGGTGGGCTTGAGGAAGAAGAAGGGTGGCTCACGGCCGGTGAAGCCCATCTCTTTGGCGTGCTCAACGTAGTTGCGGCCTACGCAGTAAATGCGGTTAACGGGGAAGCGATCTTTGCTACCTACGACGGGCACAGACACGGTGGCGGGAGGTGTGATGACGAAGCTCATGGGGATCTTTCTTACGGTAAATAGTAAGCGTACATAGTATTCAAAAATCCGCACTCGGATTTCCCCTTATCTGGTTGGAGCGCCAAGGGAGTCGATAAACATGCGGGCAGGTCGAAGAATTATGATTCTAAGCGCGCCGCTAGACCCAGTCATGCTGGTCGGGTGGGTCACAATGACGGTTCGATCCCCCTTCAGGAGTAAATCAACATGCAAATTCAAGTGAACACCAGCAGCGGCATTGAAAACAAGGAAGCGCTGATTCGATGGGCAGAGTCCGAACTCACGAGCACACTGAGCCACTTCAAGAGCGATCTCACCCGGGTGGAGGTGCATTTAAGTCAAGAGGCTGCCAGCAAAGCGGGGGGCGACACACGCTGCACGATGGAGGCCCGTCTGGCGCATCAGTCGCCTGTGGCCGTCAGCCATCACGCGCCGACGCAGGACGCCGCTTTTCGGGGTGCGAACGATAAGCTGCGCAGTGCTTTGGACAAAACCTTGGGGCGACTCAGAAGCCACAGAAACCACGAATCCATTGCCGACGAGGGCGTGCTTGGCAATTCGTAATTCAGGTGCTGGCCTCTTGTGATACTTCAACGGCCATTGAAAAGCTGTCGCGAAACGTGAAGTAGATCGAAGTAAAGAACATGCTGCCCAGCAGCATGATGGTGGGCAGCATCAGCACACCCATCAGTTCAGGCTGGCCCAGCAGTGCCGACACCATGATGAGCATGAAGCCAATGCCCAAAAACAGGCCTAACCAAGTCAAACTAAAAACGGTCATGGCCCCCAAGTTTTTCAAACAAGCAACAGCGCTGAAAAACAGACTTTTGAGGGGCGAAATGCCGTGCCAATGGACCAGGGCCGGGGCATGCCAGAACAAAAGTGACAGGGGCAAGTACACGGCCATGGCCGCATACAGGGCCAATTGAAACTCGGCAGACTGAATCATTTCGGGTGACAGGTTGCCGCCTACCAAATAAAGGCGGGCGAACTGACCCCCATCGAGCAGGGCCGAAACGCCCAGAACAGCCAGAAAACCCAGCGCATAAATCACACCTAAAACCCACATGGCACGCGACTGCTGTTTGCCCGCACGAAACGCGCTGATCAGAATGAGAGGCATGGGGAATTTGCCTTGCTCGGCTTCACGCGTGGCAGCCATGAGCCCGAGGGTGGCCGCTGGTAAAACAGCCAGCGCCAAGACGTTGCCAAGATATGGAACCAGGCTGCCCAGCGACACGGTGATGATGAACATCAAGAACAATCCCGAGAGGGCCAGTGGTTGCTTGAAAAATGCGCGCAAGCCTTGCTTAACCCATAGCATGCCCGTGCGAGCCGGGACAATATTCAGTCGCATAGCGGACAGTGGGGTGTCAATGGAAGGCATCATGGCTCAAGTGGGTCGTCAACTGAATCGGATGGGCAATGCGCTGGCGCAAGATCCGCTCGAAATGGGCCGGGTCGTGGGCTTGCAACACCGCAGCCTCGCGCGGCAGGTGCAAATCCCACAGGCGCGAGAGCCAAAAACGCAAGGCACTGGCGCGCAGCAGGGCGGGCAGTAGCTCGCGCTCGGCTGAAGTCAGGGCGCGCACCGCCGTGTAGGCCGTCAAGAAACTGCGGGTACGCTCAGCATCCATCGCGCCGTTGCCCAGGTCAATGCACCAGTCGTTCAGGCACACCGCCAGATCGAACAGCCAAGTGTCCACGCCTGCGAAATAAAAGTCGAAGAAGCCGGTGAGCACGGGCTGGCCCTGGGCCCCGGGTTCAAGGTCAAACATCACGTTGTCGCGAAACAAGTCGGCATGGATCGGTCCGCGTGGCAGCGCGGAGTACGCAGAGGATGCTGCCACATGGTTTTGATAAGCCAACTCGCTGAGGATCAGCGCAGCCTGATCGGGGTCCAGGTAGGGCAGCACCACAGGCACGGTCTCGTTCCACCAGCCAAGACCACGTAAATTGGGCTGGCTGCGGTCAAAGTCGCGTGCGGCCAAGTGCATTTGAGCCAGCATGTCGCCCACGGCTGCGCAGTGGGCCGGTGTGGGTGAAAGTTCGCTTTTGCCGCGCAGGCGGTTAACCACGGCGGCGGGCTTGCCCTGGAGTGTGTGCAGGATGTCGCCATCCCGGTCAGCCGCTGGGTCAGGCGCGGGAACGCCACGTAGCGCCAAATGTTTCATGAAGTGCAGGTAGAACGGCAACTGCGTGAAGCTCAGGCGCTCGAACAGGGTCAGCACATACGCGCCCTGGTCGGTGGTGACGAAATAGTTGGTGTTTTCGATGCCGCCCGAGCAGCCTTGCATGTTGTGCAGTGAGCCCAGGTTCAGTGTGTGCAACAGGGCGCTGGCCTCATCCAATGAGACTTCCGTGTAAACCGCCATGAATTAGAAGCCCAAGACCTTCCAGCCACTGCTACCGCTGGTGCCGCTGGTGCTGCCATCCCGATTGTTGGCTGTGGGACTTCGGTTGGCGTTTTCTGGCTTGACTTCGTAGGACGGCATATTGCCCTTCGGGCTCACGGTGATGTTTTTGGTTTCACCGCCCACGCGCAACTCGTCGATGCGTGAACCCTTGTCTTCATGGTGAATGCGCTCAATGGTCTGCTCGGACTTGTCCGCAGGGCTTGGGGCTTGAGCCCATGTGAGGCCTTGGCCGCACAGGGCGAGGGCTAGAAGGGGAGGGAGGAAGTGAGCGACACGCATGGGTGCATTGTAGAACCATCGGGGGTCTTCTGGGTGGGCGCAACACAGGCACAATGCGCGCATGAGTGATACCCCAAGCCCCCCCAATTCCTTGTCCAGTACTTCGCCCGATACTTCAGCCCCCGTGCCCAAAACCTTGTTGCTAGTGGATGGGTCGAGCTACTTGTACCGCGCTTTCTTTGCGGGTGGAGACACGATGAGTGTCACTTTTCCTGATGGCACCGTGCACAAGACGGGGGCCATCCGCATCATCATCAACATGCTGCAAAGCCTGCGCAAAGACTTTCCCGCCGACTACCTGGCCTGCGTGTTTGACGCCAAAGGGCCCACCTTCCGCGACGATATTTACCCCGAGTACAAGCAGCACCGCAGCCCCATGCCCGACGATCTGCGTACTCAGATTGCGCCGATTCATGAGGTGGTGCGGCTGCTGGGTTGGCCGGTGCTGGACGTGCCGGGCGTGGAGGCCGACGACGTCATCGGCACGCTGGCCGACATTGCCGCACGCCAGGGTATTGAGGTGATCGTGAGCAGTGGCGACAAAGACCTGGCGCAACTGGTCAACTCGCACATCACCATCATCGACACCATGAACGGCAAGCGGCGTGACGTGGCCGGGGTAACGGCTGAATTTGGCGTGCCGCCCGAGCGCATGATCGACTAC
>JAYVPU010000129.1:0-7251 GCA_043757205.1 Comamonadaceae bacterium
GCGTGGGTCCAGCTAAAAAATTCAGACTTGGCACGTGCCTCATAGCGTGACACCTTGAGGGCGCGGTGCCATGATCGATGCAGATCTTCATCCAGGGCACCACCATAAACATGCTGATCCGCTGATCCAAGCACCTCCAATGGCCCGTCAACTGGATACGCAGCAACGGGTGTGCCGGTAGCCATGGCTTCCAACATGACTAGGCCAAAAGTCTCCGACTTGCTGGGCATGACAAACACATCAGCCGCTGCATACACCTGTGCAAGTTCATCTCGCGGCAAAATACCCAGCCAGCGAACCCAAGGATAGCGTGATTTAAGGCTGGCATCCAATGGCCCAACCCCACAAACGACCTTGCTACCAGGAACGTCCAGCTTCAAAAAGGCTTCGATGTTCTTCTCGTAAGACACGCGACCAACAAACAAGGACACTGGCCGATCCAAGCCATTCAAAGCAGGATGATCGCCACAGATTTCACGAAACGAAAAAAAACTCAAATCTACGCCATGCGTCCATCTGCGCAAATTTCTGAAACCACGCTTCTCCAGCATGAGAAGAACACTCTGCGTGGGTACCATCACACCGGATGAAGGTTTATGAAAATGACGAAATAAGGCGTAGCCCCAAGCGAGCGGGACTTTCAGCGCTATGTTGAGAATTTCCGGAAATTTGGTGTGAAACGCCGTAGTGAAAGACAAACTCCGTTTAAGACAGTAAGCGCGCGCTGCCCACCCCAAAGGACCTTCGGTTGCAATATGAATGGCCTCAGGCTCCAAAGCATCAACCATCGCTTGCATTTGATTTTTCGGACGTACGGCCAAGTCAATCCCATCGTAGCCAGGGCAAGGCTTCGTCTTGAACAACCCAGGGTGAATGACTTCAACTTGATGACCGATTTGTTCAATCTCACGTACCAACTCAACCAATGTGGTGACCACACCATTGACTTGGGGTTGCCAGGCGTCTGTGATCAATGCGATCTTCATGCTGTAACCACCGTGGTATTAGGCGCTGGCTCTTGAACTTCATGGGTTGCCGTCCATTGGAAGAGTTCCAATCGTCCATCTAGGTGCTCCATCAATGCACTGCGACTCTCAACCCAATCGCCATCATTGCAATACAGGATGCCATTGATGTCCCGCATTTCGGCTCGGTGAATGTGACCACAAACCACCCCGTGGTGTCCCCGTTTACGTGCTTCATTGGCCACGGCCACCTCGAAGTCGGTGATGAAATTCAAAGCCTTTTTCACTTTATTCTTCAGGTAGCCAGAAAGCGACCAATACGGCAAACCCAAGCGCGCGCGCAGATAGTTCAAGTGGCGATTCAGCTTGAGGGTGAATTCGTACAAGTTGTCGCCGACGAAGGCCAACCACTTGGCGCATTGAATAACGCCATCAAAATAATCACCGTGAGTCACCCACAACCGGCGCCCGTCAGCCAGCGTGTGAACCGCATCATCGACCACGTCAATGCCACCAAACTGATGACCGATGAAGCCACGCGCAAATTCGTCATGGTTGCCAGGGACAAAAATCACCCTGCATCCCTTGCGAGCCCGACGCAAGAGCTTTTGCACCACGTCGTTGTGTGCTTGCGGCCAATACCAACGGCGGCGTAACTGCCAACCATCCACCATATCGCCAACCAGATAAAGATAATCGCTCGGGTGCGTGCGCAGGAATTCCAACAAAGGTTCGGCTTGGCAACCTGGCGTGCCCAGGTGCACATCCGAAATGAAAATGGCGCGGTAGCGCTTTTGTCCAGGAGGATGGTCGTCTTCATGCCCATCTTCTTCCGACCTAAAACCATTGCTCCAGGATTCCATGGCGTCAAGAGCCGCTCTCATCAGCACCCCAAGAAATGTTTGCGATAACGGGCGGGCATCTCCGACAGGCGAAGCAATATCGGCAGATCGGCTGAGTTGAAATCTGGATCCCAGGCCGGTGCGCCCATCACCTTGGCCCCCAGGCGCAGATAGCCCTTAATCAAGGCCGGTGGCTTGACATCCAGCGTGCAGTCCAATCGGTCAATGGCCAGCGGAAAACGAGGCCGAACATGGTATTCAATGGGTGCCAGGTGGGTTTCTTTAAGTTGATGCCACACGCTGGCTGCCTCATCCCCGCTCACCACACCGTTGTGCAACAGGGGGATGCTGGCACAGCCAATCAGGGTGTCGAACTGGTTACGGTGGGTGAACTCAATCACGCCACCCATCAAAGCCAAGATGACTGTGCCTTGCCGATGGGCCGGGTGCACGCAGCTTCGACCCACCTCAACCATGCGCTCACGGACAGCGCGCAGGCGAACCAGATCGAATTCGATATCGCTGTAGGTGCTGCCCGCACGTTTGGCTTGCGTGGGCGTGAGCACGCGGTAAGTGCCTATCACCGCCTGAGTGATGGCGTCACGCACCAAAAGGTGCTCACAGTAGTCGTCAAACAAATCGACGTCATGGCCGGGCAAGGTGGTTGCCAGGCGTGCGCCCATTTCGATGGCAAAAACTTGATACCTCAGGCGTTGCGCTTCGCGCACTTCGTCCAGATGCTTCGCCCACGTGACCACAATGCCGCTGTGGGGCGCTTGAGCAACTGGGCTTTCAGGTCGGTGAAGTGACCCCCTGGGCAAGGCAATGGGTGACAGCGGATAGGTTGGATTGGGAAGTTCGTTCATGTGTACTCCTTCTTGGTTTGGTATGCGGTTCTTTGTGTTTCAAATGTTGTTCACGTGCCCACCATGCCGCCATCACGGCGGCGAATGGCCACAGTCGCTGAGCGTGGACGCCCACCCTTCGCACCATCAGGCCAATGGCTGATGGCCTGGGGCGCAGCCGAGTCGCTGCGCTCGCTGGCAGTCTCACCGGGGTGCTGGATGTTGATGAAGACCGTGCGCCGGTCTGACGTGAACGTGATGCCCGTGATCTCGCACCCCTTGGGCCCGGTCAAAAAACGTTTGGTCTCGCCGGTGAATGGGTCTGCACACAACATCATGTTGTTGCCCATGTTTTTATAAGCCCCTTGGTGCATGGCCGAAGTCGATACATCGGTCTGAATCCACAGAAGGCCGCCCGCATCAAAGGTCAAACCATCCGGGCTGCCGTACATGTCGCCTTTGATATCGCCCCGGTGTTCAGGTTGATCAGCACGGGGATCGCCCGCCAGTGCAAACTGCATCCAGCGAAATTCCGTCGCAGAGGCATCGCTACCCCGGGCTGAACCTTCGCGCCAGCGAATGATGTGGCCCATGATGTTGTCGGCACGGGGATTGACCTCATCCACCGGCCGACTGGGTTGACCGCGTTGGCTGTTGTTGGTCAGTGTGGCAAACACTTCTCCGGTATGTGGGTGCACGGCCATCCATTCGGGGCGATCCATCGGCGTGGCCCCCGCCACGTCAGCGGCTTGGCGCGTGTGGATCAATACATCGGCTTGTGTGGCAAAGCCCTTGTCCGCAGTGAGTCCGTTTTCACCTTGCACCAAAGCCAGCCAGCGTCCTTGTCCGTTAGCTTCGAAACGAGCCACGTACAGCGTGCCATGGTCCAGCAAAGTCTTGTTGGCGGCATAGCCACCAGGACGAACCTTGTCGCGCGAGACATACTTGTAGATGTACTCGAATCGTTCGTCGTCACCCATGTACACGACCACCCGCCCGTCTTTCGTCAGCGTGGTGGTGGCCCCTTCGTGCTTGATGCGGCCCAAGGCCGTGCGCTTGATGGGCGTTTGCATCGGGTCCATAGGGTCAACCTCAATCACCCATCCAAAGCGATAGGGCTCGTTGGGGTGCTTGGCGGCATCAAAGCGCTCGTCATGCTCGTGCCAGCGGTAACCCCAGCCCTTGTGGCGCAACCCGTAACGCTTGTCGGATGCAGTGGGTTGCTCGGAGGCTGAGAAGTAGCCATTCCAGTTCTCTTCGCAGGTCAGAAAAGAACCCCAGGGCGTATCACCCGCCGCGCAGTTGTTCAAGGTGCCCAAAACCCGCGTACCACTGGGGTCAGCAGCTGTTTTGAGTAGCTCGTGACCGCTGGCTGGCCCGCTCAACACCACAGGGGTGTTGGCGGTAATGCGTCGCGCATAACGGGAACTAGGCATGACATGCCACCGCCCTTGGCGCTCAATGATTTCAATGACGCTCACCCCGTGTGCAGCCTGGGATTTGCGCACTTTATTCGCCGACCAGTTCGCCATGCCGTCTACGTGCAACAAACCGTCATCGGTGTACTCGTGGTTGATCGCCAACAGGCCGTGACGGGGGTTGCCGTCAATGGGGAAGAACGACATGCCGTCGTGGTGCATGCCTGCCTGTAGGCTTTGCTCTTCCCAGGTGTTGGATCCATCCGGCTTGAACAAGGGCACACCAGCTGCAGAACCCACTGGGTCACCCCAGCGGTACAGCACCTCGGCCACATACTCAGCTGGCACAACCAGGGTATCGGCCGTTGAGATGGGCACTGACGTGAAACCTAAAGGCTTGCCGCTGGCCGTACTGGCTCCCAGAGAATGCGAACCCATCAGCATGGCAACGGCTGCACCGCTACACTTCAACACGTGCCGACGCGTGATGTCCAGCGCATGAATGCCAGGCTGGTTGCTGATGTTCACGCCTTCATCCGATTCGAAATCTCTGCCGTATCCTTGTCCCATGATTAACTCCTGTTGCTTTAGTGATGTGAGGAGTGTGAAAGGCTCGCGTGACGTGTTGATGGCAATTTTGTGTCACCTGAATGACATAAACATTGGGTAAGGTACAGGGCTGAAATCGTTCACTTTTTAAAACCATGACCACCCCGAAAAAACCGCTCAACGTGCTTTTTTTATGCACCCACAATTCGGCGCGCAGCATCCTGGCTGAAGCCCTGCTCCATCACCTTGGGCAAGGCCGTTTCAAGGCCTTCTCGGCCGGCAGCAGCCCACGGGATCATCAGCAACCCAACCCAGTGGGTTTGCACGTCTTGCGGGAAGCGGGTATTGCTACCGATGGCCTGCGCAGCAAGAGTTGGGATGAGTTTGCAGGCGCTGATGCACCGCAGATGGACCTCATCATCACGGTCTGCGACAACGCAGCCGGTGAGGTCTGCCCTTACTGGCCGGGGCACCCCGCCACGGCGCACTGGGGCTATGCCGATCCCTCTGCGATGGAGGGAACAGCAGAACAAAAACTAGCGGCCTTTCGGCAAACCCTGCAAGCCATCCGGCACCGCTTGAGCTTGCTGATCAATCTGTCCGATGAGCGGCTGGAACAAACGGCACTGGAGCACAGCGCACGCAGCTTGGCCAACACATGAACGCAACGACACATTCTTTAAAGACGCCCAGCTTCAAGCAAAAACTCGGTGCCGAATTTGCAGGCACTGCGGCGCTGCTGTGTGCCGTGGTGGGCTCGGGCATCATGGCCGAGCGCTTGGCGGGCGGGAATAACGCCGTCGCGCTTCTGGCGAATACGCTGGCCACAGTGTTTTCGCTCTTCGTTTTGATTGAGATTTTTGGCCCCATCAGTGGGGCGCATTTCAACCCCTTGGTCACTCTTGTGACTCTTTTTGCAAAGGTAAAACAAGCTGAAGATAAGGAAAATAATGCACAAGCAGCTATTTTTTTGATAGCTACGCAGTTGATGGGCGCCGCCGTTGGCACCTGGCTTGCGCACGCCATGTTTGGTTTGGATCTGTTGCAAACCAGTCAAAAATTGCGCGGCGGTTTAGGCCAGTGGATCGCCGAGGCGGTGGCCACTGGTGGACTGATTTTTGTGATCTTGCGCTCACCACCCGGCAAGGCCAGCTTGCTGGTGGCCTGCTACATCGGTGCGGCCTACTGGTTCACGGCCAGCACCTCGTTTGCCAACCCGGCTGCGGTGCTGGGACGCTTGTTGAGCGACAGCTTTGCCGGTATTGCCCCCGCCAGTGCACCCGGGTTTGTGTTGGCACAGTGCCTGGGTGCGTTGGTCGGCGCCAGTCTCTCGAAACGATTTGACTAACCCGTGATCGCTTTGACCAGGCGCTGGGCGCAAGCCTTGGCCTGCCGTGCGTCGCGCGCCTCCACCATCACGCGCACAACCGGCTCGGTGCCGCTGGCACGGATGAGCAGTCGTCCGCTGTCGCCCAGTTCCGCCTCAACGGCTTTGATCTCGTCCGCGAGTCTGGCGTTGGTCTTCCAATCCTGACCTGGTTGCAAACGCACGTTGATCAGGGTTTGAGGGAACAGCGTTACATCGACCAGCAACTCCGCCAAAGATTTCTTGCTGCTCACGCAAGCCTGTAGCACTTGCAAGGCGCTGATCAGGCCGTCACCCGTACTGTGCTTGTCCAGCGCCAGCAAATGCCCTGAGCCTTCGCCGCCGAGAATCCAACGATTTTTCTCCAACTCCTCCAACACATAACGGTCGCCTACCTTGGCGCGCACGAACTTCACGCCTCTGTCTTTGAGGGCCACTTCAATCGCCATATTGGTCATGAGTGTGCCGACCACGCCCTCTATGGCATCGAGCCACTCGCCGCCGGGACGTGAAATGCTTTCAAGGCGTGCCATCACCATCAGGTAAAGCAGTTCATCACCGTTATAGAGTCGCCCCGCATCATCCACCATGAGCAAGCGATCGGCGTCCCCATCCAGCGACACGCCAAAGTCTGCTCGGTGAAGCTTGACCGCGTCCACCAAAGCCTGGGGGTGCGTTGCACCCACGTTGTCGTTGATGTTCAGACCATCGGGTGAGCAGGCAATGGGCACCACCTCGGCCCCAAGTTCATGGAATACCATGGGCGCGATTTGATACGCCGCGCCATTGGCACCGTCCACCACGATGCGCAAGCCTTTGAGCGTGAGGGCAGTAGGAAAGGTGCTCTTGCAAAACTCAATGTAGCGACCCGCAGCATCGTCCAGCCGACGCGTCCTGCCCAAGTGAGCAGAGTCAACCCACACCGGGGCATCTTCAAGGACGTTTTCTACTTCTTCTTCCCAAGCATCAGACAATTTGGCACCCTGCGCGTTGAAAAATTTGATGCCGTTGTCGGGAAAGGCATTGTGGCTGGCGCTGATCACCACACCCAAAGAAGCACGCTGTGCACGTGTCAGGTAAGCCACGCCGGGCGTGGGCAGTGGCCCGAGTAAAACAACATCAACCCCGGCCGAGTTAAAGCCGGATTCCAACGCGCTTTCCAGCATGTAGCCCGAAATGCGGGTGTCTTTGCCAATCAGCACCGTGGGCCGCGCTTCGGTGCGCTTCAAAACTCGCCCGACCGCGTGGGCAAGTCGCAGCACAAAA
>JAYVPU010000130.1:0-7247 GCA_043757205.1 Comamonadaceae bacterium
CGGCCTCCTCCTTGATGCCGCTACGCCACTCACCCCAAGCGCCGAGGCGGCGAACATGGTTGGTATGCGGCGGTGGCACTTTCGACCTGATCCCGCGAAGCAGAACCCAGTGTCAAGCGGGACGAGAGATCATGAGTCATCATTAGACGAACGGGGGTTCAATCAACCTGCGCACCCGCCGCGTTCACCATGGTTTTGAACTTGCCCAGTTGGTCGGCAATGTATGGGCCGGATTCCTTCACGCCCATGGGCAGCGGGTCAAAGCCCAGTGACGCCAAGCGCTCCAAGGTGTCTGGCAGGGCCATGATGCGCAGCACTTCGGCGTTGAGTTTTGCGGTCACGGTTGCGGGCATGTTGGCCGGGCCCATCAACGCAAACCAGCCCACCACTTCAAAGTTGGGCACGCCTGCCTCGTTCAGTGTTGGCGTGTCCTTGGCAGCTTGCGATCGCGTCAGTGCCGACGTGGCAAGTAAACGAACTTTGCCCGCTTTGGCGTGCGGCAAAAAGATGGCCGTGTTGTCAAACATGAAAGCCACTTGCCCACCCAGCAAATCGGTGCGAGCGGTGTCACTGCTCTTGTAGGGGATGTGCACCATGCTGGTTTTCGTCATCTGCCCCAAGAGCGCACCGGCCAAGTGGCTGGTGGAGCCGTTGCCGCTGGACGCGTAGTCGATCTTTTTGGTTTTGCCGTCAGCAATCAAATCGCCCAGGGTTTTGTAGGGTGAGTTCGTTGGCACGGCCAGCGCGTAGTCGGTGCTGGCAAAGACGGCAATGCTGGTGAAGTCTTTCACCGCGTCGTAGCCAATGTTTTTGATCACCCAGGGGTTGATACTGTGCGTGGAGCTGGTGGCCAGGATCAGCGTGTAGCCATCAGCGGGGGCCTTTTGCACTTCGCGCGTGCCGATGGAGCCGCCCGCGCCAGGGCGGTTTTCAATGGTGACGGGCTGTTTGAAAGACTCCGACATTTTTTGCCCGAGCAAGCGCGCCAGGGTGTCCGAACCACCGCCGGGGCCAAAGGCCACGATGATTTTGATCGGGCGATTGGGGTAGTCGGCTTGCGCCAGAACGGCAGTGCTAAGGCCCGCACCGCAACATGCGAGCACCATGCCCGCAATGGTCTGCGTCAATTTTGTTTTGAATGCGCTCATCTCGGTCTCCTGTTGTTGGACTGAGATGGTAAGTCACATATTGGGCGGTTCGACAAAACCAAAGAAGCGTTTGCCCGCCGTTTGATTCTCATAAATCGAGCCCTGGTTTTTGGCCGGTGGCAAAGGCAGTCGCACCGGCGCTTCGCGCAAGCGCGGCGTGATGGTCTCCGTCCCATAAAGCAGGCGCTCTTTGTAGCCCTCGTAATTACCATAGGCGCTGCTCAAGCCCATGATGGGGAAGGCGTCACCGGCGGCCACTTCATACAGCAGCAGGCCGCGTGGGCGATTCGAGGTGTTTTGCGCCGAGCCGTGAATCGTGCGCACATGGTGGAACGAGCACGACCCCGCCGGGCCTTCGCACGCCACGGCTTTGGAGAAATCCACACCGCAGGTCTCGGGGTCCATCGCGCCAGTGAAGTAACCATCGGCGCCGTGGTGGTCATAGGTCGGGCCTTTGTGCGTGCCGGGGATGACGTACATCGCCCCGTTCTCCACCGTGGTGTCGTCCAGCATCACACCCACGGCCAGCACGTCGTCATTGGTGTGCGGGTAAAACGCCCAGTCCTGATGCCACTCCACCGGCGAGCCGTAACCCGGTGCCTTGAGGTTGAGTTTGGAGCCGTAGAGCCGACCACTGGAGCCGATCAATGCACGCAGGCAATCGGTCAGCGCCTTGGATTTGGCGAAGTTATAAAACACGTGGTTCACCACATGCGGTTTTTTGATGCGCCGCACGCGCGGGTCAGCCGCGTTGTGGCCAGGCTCCAGGTCGTACACGTCGGTGTGCGCGGTGACGCTGCGTGAGGCTTCTACCAGTTCCGCCAAGATGCCCTTCATGCGTTTGCAAGTGGCCGCGTCCAGAATGCCGGGCACCACGACGAAGCCGTCTTCTTTGTATTGCTCGATTTGTTGAGAGGTCAGCATCTACAACTCCTGTTTGAAGCCTGCAATTATGTGGGAGACGGTTACCCGCAAGCGCTGGCGATACCCTCACACTTCCGTAGATTTACTTACCTGGCAATTCCCAAAAAAACCGCCAAGCAACGCCCAATCTCAAGCATCACAGCGTCACTGGCCGAACCAAACGAAACACTAATCTTGTCGCGCTTGACGGTCATCGCCTTGTCCACCATCACTTGCGACGGTTTTTGTAGGCCGTTATCCGGGCTAGGCTGAACGGTCACACGGATCAAGGGGGCATCAACCAGAGTGCTGGACACCAGTAAAACGGTCAAGGTGGCGTGCTTGTTGAAGGGGTTGGACTGGATCACCAAGGCGGGGCGTGGTTTGCCAAAATCGCCTTGCACGGCGATAGTCACAAAGTCACCCCGGTTCATGCGGGCAAGTCGTCCATGTCGGCCAAAACCTCATCCATAAATTCCAACATGTCCAGGTCGGCACCGTCGGCCTTGGAGGCACGTTTGGATTGGCGTTGGCACTCTGCTGCGAAGTCGGGGAGTCGCGTATCGGGCACCCAAATTTGCACCGGACGCAACCCGGCCATGCGCAACGCAGCGCGCCGTTTTTCAACTCGTGCAGCTACAGGGTTAGCCATGAGAAAACTCTATTTCTATTCGTTACATGTAGCACTATACAAGGCAAGTGATCTGCATGCAATGGCCTATTTTCGTCATCAACTCTGCGCGTTTACCTTTTAAAATTATGACTAGAATAAAGACCAGTTTTTAAGGAGTCGCCATGAAGACATGGGCCGTACAAGACGCCAAGGCGCATTTCAGTGAATTTCTCAAGGCCTCCCTCACCGTGGGGCCGCAAATCGTGACCTACCACGGGGCGCGGGCGGCTGTGTTGTTGCCGGTGGCGGAGTGGGAGCGCTTGACGGGGCGCGAGTCGGCCAGCTTGAAGGCCTTGTTGCTGGGGAAGGGCGATAGCGTTGCTGCCAGCGTCGGGCCATTGACCGTGCCTGCGCGCGGCCAACTGCATCGGCGCACGCCACCTGCACTCTGAGGGGTTCTGCTGTGTACCTGCTGGACACCAACGTCATTTCAGAGTTGCGCAAACCGCGCCCCCACGGTGGGGTGCTGGCCTGGGTCGATGCCGTTCCTGAGGCGCAGCTATTTTTGTCAGCGGTGACGGTGGGTGAGATTCAAGCTGGGATCGAGATCACCCGCGAGCAAGACATCACCAAGGCGCAGGCGATTGAGGCTTGGCTCAACCAAGTCGCCCAGTCTTACCAAGTGCTGGCCGCCGATGCGCGCGTGTTTCGCCGCTGGGCGCAACTCATGCACCGCAAGCCCGATCACCACTTGGAAGACGCATTGATCGCCGCCACCGCGCTGACGCACGGCTTGACTGTGGTGACCCGCAACACCAAGGACTTCAAGGGGTTTGGGGTGGCGTTGCTGAATCCGTTTACAAAACTGGAACATTGAGCGCAGCGGTATAGCTGCGCAAACCGTACCGCCATCCAGCGTATTCAACCCCTCGGCGTTTTTCCCTTGCTCTCAGCCGCCCGTAAAAAGTCAAAATCTACCCCCTTGTCCGCCTGAGTTACCGTCTGCAAAAACAGCTTCTTGTAGCCGCGCGCAGCCGTAGGTTCGACGATGGGGTTGGCCAGCGCACGTTGCGCCAACTCTTCGGCTGACACCAGCAAGCTGATCTCACGGTTCTTCACGCTCAGGCGAATGCGGTCGCCGTTTTGCACATAGGCCAGCGGGCCGCCCACTGCCGATTCGGGTGTGACGTGCAGCACGATGGTGCCGTAACCGGTGCCGCTCATGCGGCCGTCGGAGATGCGCACCATGTCTTTCACGCCCGCGCGCGCCAGTTTGATGGGGATGGGCAGGTAGCCCGCCTCGGGCATGCCGGGCGCGCCTTTGGGGCCGATGTTTTTGAGCACCAAAACGTCGTCAGCCGTCACGTCCAGATCGGGATCGTCCACACGGTTGGCCAGGTCGGCGGCGTTCTCAAACACCACGGCGCGGCCTTCGTGCTCCATCAGTTTGGCGTCGGCAGCGGATTGTTTGATGATCGCGCCGCCAGGGGCCAGGTTGCCGTACAGCACGGCAATGCCGCCTTGCGGGAAGATGGGCTTGTCAAACGAGCGCACCACGTCTTGTTTGAAGCCGGGGCCTTGGGCTTCGAGTTCTTCGCCCAGAGTGCGGCCCGTGACGGTCATCGCGTCCAGGTTCAACAGCGGTTTTAACTCGCGCAGCAGCGTGGCCATGCCGCCTGCGTGGTGAAAGTCTTCCATGTAATGCTGGCCCGAGGGCTTGAGGTCTAGCAGCACCGGCGTGTCGCGGCCCATGCGGTCCAGCGCGGGCAGGTCAATGTCCAGGCCCAAGCGCCCGGCAATGGCTGCCAGGTGCACGATGCCGTTGGTGGAGCCACCAATGGCCAGCAGCACGCGCAAGGCATTCTCGAACGCGGCGGGCGTCAGGATTTTGTCGATCGTCAAGCCGTCAATCGCCATCTGCACGGCGCGTGCACCGGTTTCCTCGGCAATGCGGATGCGGTCTGCGGTGACGGCGGGGGGCGACGCACCACCCGGCACGGTCATGCCCAGCGCCTCGGCGATGCAGGCCATGGTGCTGGCCGTGCCCATGACCGAGCAGGTGCC
Source organism: Comamonadaceae bacterium (assembly GCA_043757205.1). Lineage (GTDB taxonomy): Bacteria > Pseudomonadota > Gammaproteobacteria > Burkholderiales > Burkholderiaceae_C > CANCDA01. Next base: position 4,729 of record JAYVPU010000130.1, read on the forward strand.
CACACTGGCCACCAGTTGGTTGTTGACCTCGTCTTTTTCTGCGGCATCGATTTCATCGGCGCGGAACTTGGCCCAGTAGCGGCGGCAATCGGTGCAAGCCCCCACGCGCTCGCTGCGGTGCGAGCCAGTCAACATCGAGCCGGTGATGAGCTGAATGGCCGGTAGACCCGCCGACGCGGCACCCATCAACTGCGCGGGCACGGTTTTGTCGCAGCCGCCAATCAACACCACCGCGTCCATCGGCTGGGCCAGCAGCATTTCCTCGGTGTCCATGGACATGAGGTTGCGCAGGTACATGCTGGTGGGGGCGGCAAAACTTTCGTGCACGCTGATGGTGGGGAAATCCATCGGCAAACCACCGGCCAGCATGATGCCGCGCTTGACCGCTTCGATCAGTTGCGGCATGTTGCCGTGGCAGGGGTTGTAGGCACTGCCGGTGTTGGTGATGCCGATCACCGGGCGGTCCAGCGCCGCATCGGTGTAGCCCGCGCCTTTGATGAAGGCCTTGCGCAGGAAGAGCGAGAAGCCCGCATCGCCATAGCTGGTCAGGCCTTTTTTCATGCCGGTGGGGGTGGCGGGTTGTGTGTCGTCTTTGGGTGTGGTGGTCATGGTCGTGATCGCTATGAATTTGTCATTAGTTACGACATAACTTGGGTACAAGTTAGTCTTCGCTGAAACTTCGTTTTCCCGCGTGGGCGGGAATCCAGTGTTGGAGTGTCTCGATTCGCGATAGTAACCGCGTCGGGCTTGCGTGTATGAGGAATGCCGTAATGGAGCAGCAATCCCTGCTTATTTCTTACCGCCTTCAAATATTCGTACCGCAAGCGCTTGAGGTACATTCTTGAACCGCGCACTCGCCTCAGGTTCTCGGAGTCGCCGACGTTGACGATCAAGCGAATAGCGATGAGGTCGTCACGCGGCAATTGATGCTTCCCATGCAAGAATTTCAAAATCACCCAGTGCTCTGTCAACTGTCCGCTGCACAGGCGGCTGAGGCCATCAGGTTCGGGCGCGTGACATCGGAAGACATGGTGCGCAGTTGCTTGGAGCGCATCGCTCAGCTTGATCCAGCGCTGCACGCGTGGGCATCGGTTGACGCAGCCATCGCCCTCGAATCGGCTCGGGAGATGGACAGTAGCCTGTCTCGCGGCCCCTTGCATGGCGTGCCGATCGGCATCAAGGATGTGATCGACACGGCCGACTTTGCAACTCAGTTCAATTCCCCCATATACGCAGGGCATCGATCTGGGCGCGATGCAGCAGTCGTCGAAATAGCGCGGGCGGCAGGCATGGTGATCCTCGGCAAGACCGCCACCCAAGAGTTTGCGACCCGAGGCGATGCCGGGCCAACGCGACACCCCCTGTCACCCCTTCACTCGCCCGGAGGTTCGTCCAACGGATCGGCTGTGGCCGTGGCATCGGGCATGATTCCTTTAGCGATCAGTACGCAAACTGCTGGCTCGATTGTGCGGCCCGCGTCCTACTGTGGTGTGGTGGGGTTCAAGCCGAGTTACGGTCTAGTGGACACGGCGGGCATGCGCCTGATCGCCCCAAGCTTCGACACCTTAGGCTTCCACACGCGTTGCGCGGGCGATGCAGCGTTAGCCCTAGCGGTGTTTGGCGCGCGCGCAGAACCCCTCAAAGATGCCTTCGATGCCACACAGCCGCTGCGCATCTCGATCTGCAGGTCACCGGCCTGGCATCAGGCATCGAGCGCTATGCGTGAAGCGATTTTTGCATCCGCTGAGCGGCTGAGGGAACGCGGCATGCAAATCGACGAGGTGCAATTGCCCCCTCTATTCGACGAACTGGGGGCGGCGCATGACACCGTCAGTGACTTTGAAGCGCGCCAGTCTTTAGCGCATGAATGGGTGCATCACCGCGCCGGTCTCTCGGCTGGCGTGCAGGCAAAGCTCATCAGAGGCGAGGGCGTGAGCGACTTGGCCTACCAGAAGGCGAAGGGCTTGATTGAAGACTGTCGTCGTCTGGCGGGTGTCTTCTTTGCCGACCGGGACGCACTGCTCACACCCGCCGCGCCCGATGTCGCCCCCGTTTTCTCACGCACCGAAATAGGTGACTCGGCCTTCTCCAAGGGCTGGACTTCTTTGGGCCTGCCATGCATCGCGTTGCCTGCGCCAATCGGCTCGGGGCTGCCCATCGGACTTCAGCTTATTGGCGGGCCAGACCGCGACAGCTGGCTCATTCATGTGGCCCAGCAAGTTGAAGCCACCTTCCTCCTTTCCAACCCCTTCTTACGGAGACCTCAATGAAAAATGCCAGAGCTTTGATCAAATGCCTCGTCATCGCGGGACTTGCGACACTGATTGCGCCGATGGCGCTGGCCCAGTCATTTCCTGCTAAAGCGGTCACCATCGTCGTGCCCTACCCGCCGGGTGGAGGTGCGGACATCCTCGCACGCACGCTGGGACAAAAGCTGTCCTTGCGCTGGGGTCAACCCGTTCTCGTTGACAACCGTGCCGGTGCAGGCGGCTCCATCGGAACGGCGTTTGTTGCAAAGG
>JAYVPU010000131.1:0-26962 GCA_043757205.1 Comamonadaceae bacterium
GTCAAAATCATCCGCACCGCAGGCCAGGGCCGCTGCATTCAACGCGCCCGCCGACGTGCCGGTGATGATGGCAAATGGGTTGGGGCCATTCACCGCGCCGCAGGCCTTGCGCAGGTCGGCAATGGCCTCCAGCACGCCCATTTGGTAGGCCGCGCGCGAGCCACCCCCGGTGAGAAGCAGGCCGCAAGTTTGATGTGTGTCAAGTGGCATGAATTCATTATGCGGGAGCAGTTGAGCCTGCAAGATTTTTTGCAAAGCTACTTTGCGGGTGCTATTGGTCGGTTTTGGTGGGCTTAGCCCTAGCTTCGTTAGACTATGCCCAATTTCAGGAGACATGATGGCAGTGACGGAACAGGCGCTTTTAGAGGCGCTCAAGCAGGTAATCGACCCCAATACGGGCAAAGATTTTGTATCCACCAAAGCCATTCGCAACCTCACGGTGACCGATGGCGACGTGACTTTTGACGTGGAACTGGGCTATCCGGCCAAGAGCCAGATCCCCGGTTTTCGCAAGACGCTGATTGCCGCCGCCAAAGGCGTGGCGGACGTGGGCAATGTGTCGGTCAATATCACCACCCGCATCGTGGCCCATGCGGTGCAGCGCGGTGTGCAGTTGTTGCCCAAGGTGAAAAACATCGTGGCCGTGGCCTCTGGCAAGGGCGGCGTGGGCAAGAGCACCACAGCTGTCAACCTCGCGTTGGCGCTGGCCGCCGAGGGCGCGAGCGTGGGCCTGCTGGACGCCGACATTTACGGCCCCAGCATCCCCATGATGCTGGGCATTGACGGACGGCCCGAGAGCGAAGACGGCCAGACCATGGAGCCGCTGGAGAACTACGGCGTGCAGGTCATGTCCATCGGTTTTCTGGTGGCACAAGACGAAGCCATGATCTGGCGCGGCCCCATGGCCACCCAGGCGCTGGAACAAATGCTGCGCCAGACCAACTGGAAAGAGCTGGACTACCTCATCGTCGATCTGCCCCCCGGCACCGGCGACATTCAACTCACATTGAGCCAGCGCGTGCCCATGACGGGTGCGGTGATCGTCACCACGCCGCAAGACATCGCCCTGCTAGACGCCAAAAAAGGCATCAAGATGTTTGAGAAAGTCGGCGTGCCGATTCTGGGCATCGTGGAAAACATGGCGGTGCATATCTGTAGCAACTGCGGCCAGGTCGAGCACATCTTTGGCGCCGACGGCGGCAAGAAAATGGCCGCCGACTACAACATGAGCTACCTGGGCGCACTGCCGCTGGACATGCAAATTCGCCTGCAAGCTGACAGCGGCAAGCCCACCGTGGTGGCTGACCCGGACGGCGAAGTGGCTGGCATCTACAAAGCGGTGGCGCGTCAAGTGGCTGTGACGATTGCCGCCAAGAACAAAGACTTCTCGAACAAATTTCCGAGCATCAAGATTTCGAAAGAAACCTGAAAGCCTGAGTCGTGAACCTCCTCGTCTCGATGCGCTACCTGGTCGCTCTGGACGAGCACAAGCACTTTGCGCGCGCGGCCCAGGCCTGTTTTGTCACGCAGCCTGCGCTCTCCAACGCCATTCGTGCGCTGGAGCAGGAGTTTGGCGCGGTCATCGTCAACCGGGGCCGCACCTTCGTCGGCTTCACCAGCGAGGGCGAGCGCATGCTGGCCAGTGCGCGCCGCATGCTGCATGAGCAGCAACTCCTCCAGCAAGAATTCAACAGCGTCACTGCTCGCCCGCAAGGCCAGCTCTACATAGGCGTTGTGCCTACGGCTGAGGCCATTGCCGCGCGCTTTGCCGCCATGCTGCACGTCCGTCACCCCGGCATCACGCCTGTTGTGCGGGCCATGAGTTCGGTGGACATTGAGGCCGGTCTGGACAAGCTCACACTGGACATGGGCCTGGGGTTTACCGACAGGGTGCGTCCTAGCGGCACGCCACTGCGCACACTGTCCCAGTACACCGAGCATTATTTTTTGGTCCGAAAAGGCGACACGTTGGGCGAGCAGGGCATCCAGATTGGCCCGGCCATGACTTGGAAGGACGCCGCCGCGCTGCCCCTGTGCCTGATGACGCCCGAGATGCACAACCGCCACATCGTGGACGCCGCCTTCGCGCAGGCGGGCGTGCCCGTTAAACCGGTGATGGAAACCAACGCCATCCTCACCCTGGCCCTGAGCGCCGTCGGGGGCACCGTGTGCAGCATCATGCCCGGCGCGCTGGTCGGCGCCATGCGCGCCTACCGCGAACTGCAAGCCTGCCCCCTGGTGAGTCCAGAAGTGCGCACCCCCATCGGCTTCATGGTGCTGGCCTCCGACCGCGTGTCCCGCACGCTGGACGCAGCGCTGACCCTGGCCCAAGACGCCGCTTGGCTGCGGCATGCGGCGGCGCACAGTGGGTTGTTGTCAGTTTGATTTTTTGAATTGTTGCGTCGCAACATTTAGTTTTTGAATGAAGCCATATCCCAACGCAATTTGACGCCCTCACTCGGGTGGCTGACACTCACCGCATTGCAAAATTTTGCCCACCAGGAAGACCGATGAACCACCCCGCACCCCAGAACGAAGTCAAGGCTGTCGCCTTGGCCACCGTTGATGAATTGCGCGCACTGATCAAGCGCAAGAGCCGCCTTAAGGGCCGTCAGGCCGATGAGGTGTCGTTGGACGAAGTGGTGGCGCTCATTGGCGCGAAGCCCGTTGACGGCCATCGGCGCGATCTGCTGATCGAGCACCTGCACAAAATCAACGACGCCTACCGCTGCTTGCACGACCGGCATCTGGTCGCCCTGGCCAAAGAGATGAACCTGCCCATGGCCGAGGTGTATGAGGTGGCCACCTTCTACCACCACTTTGAGGTGGTGCGTGGTGACGCTGCCGCTCCCGGCCTGACCGTGCGCGTGTGCGACGGCCTGAGCTGCGAGTTGGCCGGTGCGCAGGATTTGCTGGCACGCCTGCCTGCCCTGCTGGGCCGCGACGATGTGCGCGTGGTGGCCGCCCCCTGCGTGGGCCGCTGCGAGCAGGCCCCGGTGGCGGTGGTGCACCAGAACCCGGTGTTGCTGGCCACGGCCGAGGCTGTGTTTGCAGTGGTCAATTCGGCTCTCGGTCAGCATCCACGAGCGCAATCAGCTACTGATTTTGTAGCCTCTGATTTTTCTTTGAAGAGCATTTCACCCGCGTCTGACGCGCAAGAAGTTGCCCCAGCCTATGCGGGCTACGCCACCTACCGCGCCCAGGGCGGCTACGCGCTGGCGCAAGCCGTCAGCCAGGGCACGCAAGAGATAGAAGCTGTCATCAAGGCCATGGAAGACTCCGGCCTGCGCGGCTTGGGCGGTGCCGGTTTCCCGGCCGGGCGCAAGTGGCGCATCGTGCGCGACCAGCCCGCCCCGCGCCTGATGGCGGTGAACATTGACGAAGGCGAGCCCGGTACCTTCAAAGATCGCACTTACCTGGAGCGCGACCCGCACCGTTTTCTGGAGGGGCTGCTGATTGCCGCCAAGGTGGTGGGCATTGACGCCTGCTATATCTATCTGCGGGACGAATACCACGGCTGCCGCGCCATTCTGGAAGCTGAGATCAAAGCCTTGCAGGCCAACCCACCCTGCGACTTGCCGCACATTGAGCTGCGTCGCGGTGCTGGTGCCTACATCTGCGGTGAAGAGTCCGCCATGATCGAGAGCATCGAGGGCAAGCGCGGTGAGCCGCGCATGCGCCCGCCCTACATTGCGCAGGTCGGCCTGTTTGGCCGCCCGACGCTGGAGCACAACTTCGAGACCCTGTACTGGGTGCGCGACATTGTGGAAAAAGGCCCGCAGTGGTTCAGCAGCTTTGGCCGCAATGGCCGCAAGGGTCTGCGCAGTTTCAGCGTCAGCGGGCGCGTCAAGCACCCCGGCGTCAAGCTGGCCCCGGCGGGCATTTCGGTGCGTGAGCTGATTGACGAGTACTGCGGCGGCATGCTGGACGGGCACGATCTGTACGCCTACCTGCCCGGCGGCGCGTCGGGCGGCATCTTGCCCGCTAGCATGGACAACATTCCGCTGGACTTTGACACCCTGCAACCCTATGGTTGCTTCATCGGCTCGGCCGCCGTGATCGTGCTGGGTCACCAGGACAGCGCACGTGACGCCGCCACCAACATGATGCGATTCTTCGCGCACGAGAGCTGCGGCCAATGCACCCCTTGCCGCGTCGGCACGGTCAAAGCTGTGGCGCTGATGGAAGCCCCGGTGTGGGACAACGAGACGCTGGAGGACCTGTGCCAGGTGATGGGCGATGCGTCCATTTGCGGCCTCGGACAGGCCGCGCCGAATCCGATTCGCTGTGTTCAAAAATACTTTCCCCAGGAGTTGGCCGTATGAACGCCCCCGCCAAATTCATTGAAATCATGCCGCAAACCGTGGACCTCACGCTCGACGGCCAAGCCGTCAAAGCCTTTGAGGGCGAGACCCTGCTGAGCCTGGCCAAGCGCGTGGGCATCAGCATCCCTCACCTGTGCTACACGGACGGCATGCGCGCGGACGGCAACTGCCGCGCCTGCGTGGTCGAAGTCAAAGGCGAGCGCACACTGGCCCCAAGCTGCTGCCGCACCGCCACCGCCGGCATGGACGTTCAATCCAGCAGCGAGCGCGCCGTCAAAAGCCAGAAGATGGTGCTGGAGATGCTGCTGTCCGACATGCCGGATGTGGGCTACAAGTGGGACGAGCAAGACGAGTCCCTCCAGCACGGCGAGTTGAGCGTGTGGGCCGACCAGATGGACGTCACCGTGCGCCCCGAACTCAAAGCCCTGCGCCGCGAACAACCCAAGTCAGACCTGTCGCACCCGGCCATGGCCGTGAACCTGGATGCCTGCATCCAGTGCAACCGCTGCGTGCGCGCCTGCCGCGAAGAGCAGGTCAACGACGTGATTGGCTACGCCTTGCGTGGCAGCCACAGCGAGATCGTGTTCGACCTGGCCGACCCCATGGGCGACAGCACCTGCGTCGCCTGCGGCGAATGCGTACAAGCCTGCCCCACCGGCGCGTTGATGCCCAAGACCCAAATCGGCTCGCAGATCGTGGACAAGAAAGTCGATTCGGTCTGCCCCTTCTGCGGCGTCGGTTGCCTGCTGACCTACAACGTCAAAGACAACAAAATCGTCAGTGTCGATGGCCGCGACGGCCCGGCCAACCACAGCCGCCTGTGCGTCAAAGGGCGCTTTGGTTTTGACTACGCCAGCAACCCGCAGCGCCTGACCGTGCCGCTGATCCGCAAAGCGGGCGTGGCCAAAGACCCGGAAGCACTGAACACGTTGAACCGCCATACGGCGGATTGGTCAGAAGTGTTCCGCGAAGCAACCTGGGAAGAGGCGCTGTCGTACACCTCAGGCTCGCTCAAAGGTCTGCGTGACACGCATGGCAAGAAAGCCCTGGCGGGCTTTGGCTCGGCCAAGGGCAGCAACGAAGAGGCTTACCTGTTCCAAAAACTCGTGCGCACCGGCTTTGGCTCCAACAACGTGGACCATTGCACGCGTTTGTGCCATGCCTCCAGTGTGGCGGCCTTGTTAGAGGGCGTGGGCTCCGGCGCAGTGAGCAACCAGGTCAGCGACGTGGAGCACGCGGGTCTGATCTTCGTGATCGGCTCCAACCCGACAGCCAACCACCCGGTGGCCGCTACCTGGATGAAGAACGCGGTCAAGCGCGGCGCCAAGATCGTGCTGGCCGACCCGCGCATCACCGACATCGGCAAGCACGCCTGGCGCACCATGCAGTTCAAGCCCGACACCGATGTGGCCCTGCTCAACGCCATGATTTACACGGTGATCGAAGAAGGTCTGGTGGATGAAGAATTCGTTCGAAACCGCGCCAGCAATTTCGACGCCTTGCGTGAAAACGTCAAGGGTTACAGCCCCGAGGCGATGGAACCGATTTGCGGCGTCCCCGCGCAGACCATCCGCGAAGTGTCGCGTGAGTTTGCCAAGGCCAAGGGCTCAATGATCTTGTGGGGCATGGGCATCAGCCAACACGTGCACGGCACGGACAATGCGCGCTGCCTGATTGCACTGGTCACCGTCACCGGCCAGATCGGCAAACCGGGCTCTGGCCTGCATCCGCTGCGCGGGCAGAACAATGTGCAGGGCGCCAGCGACGCGGGCCTGATCCCGATGATGTTCCCCAACTACCAGCGTGTGACCGATAAAAAAGTGCACCAGTGGTTTGAAAACTTCTGGAACACCAAGCTCGACGACCAACCCGGCTACACCGTGGTGGAAATCATGCACAAAATCTTGGCGGATGACAGCGACCCTCACAAGATTCGCGGCATGTACGTCCAGGGTGAAAACCCGGCCATGAGCGACCCCGACCTGAACCACGCACGTCATGCCTTGGCTTCGCTGGAGCACTTGGTGGTGCAAGACATCTTCATGACCGAGACCGCCTGGCTGGCTGACGTGGTGTTGCCCGCCACCGCCTGGCCTGAAAAGACCGGCACGGTCAGCAATACCGACCGCATGGTGCAGCTCGGCAAGCAGGCGATTGACCCACCGGGCCAAGCCAAGCCGGACCTGTGGATCATTCAGCAGATTGCCAATCGCATGGGTTGTGCATGGAACTACGAAGGCCCGCACAGTGGTGTCGCCGCTGTCTATGAAGAAATGCGCCAAGCCATGCACGAGGCGATTGCCGGCATCACCTGGGAGCGGCTGGAGCGCGAGTCCAGCGTGACCTACCCCTGCCTGAGTGCCGAAGACCCGGGCCAGCCCATCGTTTTCATAGACAACTTTCCGACCAAGGACGGACGCGTGCAATTGGTGCCCTCCGACATCATCCCGGCCAACGAGCGGCCCGACGTCGAGTACCCCTTTGTACTCATCACCGGTCGTCAGTTGGAACACTGGCACACCGGCAGCATGACGCGCCGCGCCAGCGTTTTGGACGCGATCGAACCCATCGCCATGGCTTCGCTCTGCGGTGCCGACATGGCCGAGTTGGGTTTGCAGCCCGGCGATGTGATCACAGTCGCATCGCGCCGAGGTGCTGTTCCCATCAACGTGCGGCGCGACGACGGCACGCCACGCGGCGCGGTGTTCATCCCCTTTGCCTACTACGAGGCGGCAGCCAACCTGATGACCAATGCCGCGCTGGACCCGGTGGGCAAGATACCGGAATTCAAGTACTGCGCGGTGCAGATCAAGCGTGGGGGTGCGCCGGTGGTGGCGGGTGGGTTTAACTGACGTGGTCTGAGGTCTGAGGTCTGGGCTTTGGGCTTTGGTCTTGTGTACGCCCCGGCACTTGGGGTAAGTAGCTACGCGAATGTCCCCCGGCCTTCGGCCTCCTCCTTAATTTCGCTACGCCACTCACCCCAAGCGCCGGGGCAGTGAGCAGGGTGGGAGTTCAACGGTCAAATACCTGATCCTCTACAGAACTCCCATGAAACGCTCCCACCGCGTCAGCAAAAGGGCTACTGCAATCCGCTACAGTCACGCTCCTATGACTGAACACAAACCCGCTTTGAAAGTTGTCGTGGTGATGCGGCGCGAACGCATCATCGGGGCCATGAGCCGCTGGCAAACCTGGCGCTGGGTGCTGGCGGAGGTGATTGCACACGAAGAAGGTTTCGGTGAGCAGCCACGTTGCCTGTTCAAGAGCGACAACGAAGAACGCTGGTTGCACCCTGGTTTCAAGGTTGAGTTATTCACCGACGATGCCGAAGGCTACTACCTCAATGTCAGCACGCCCGCACCTTGCTGGTTTGTGATGTGGCGCATGGAGGAAGAGGCCAGCCTGGATGCCGAGCCGATTGCTATACCCCAGGCGGTGTCATTGAGTTACCACGACGCAGGGCGCTGGCTGGACTCGCAAGAGACGGTGGAGCAGGTCGCTGCGCCTTCGGATGTGATCGAGTGGCTACAGGTCTTCATTAACGAACACCATGTGGTGGAGGTTAAGCGGCGCAAACGGCCTGATAGCTTCAAACCGCTGACGGATCGTTTCGGCAGCCCGGCGTCGGTCAGCACCGAGAAAAAATTCGGAGGCGGTCATGGCTGATGGCATTTTGGGTCGCTGGTCGCAGCGCAAGCAGGCGGTGCGCGAGGGCAAGCTGGTGGAGGAGCCGGTGCGTGTTGCACCTGCGCCTGCCGCTGTCGCTGCACCCGTGACAGGGTCTGCGGCCAACGCTGCTGCGGCAGCACAAATTGACCCTGCATCAGAGCCGCCACAAACCCTGACAAAAACCCCACCCCCCCCCACGCTGGAAGACGTCCAAGCTCTCACGCCTGAATCAGACTTCAGCGTCTTCACGGGGGTGAATGTCTCGCCTGAAGTCTCGAATGCGGCGATGAAAAAGCTCTTCACCGACCCGCACTACAACGTGATGGACGGACTGGACATCTACATCGACGACTACTCCAAGCCCGACCCCATGCCGCTGTCCATGCTCAGAAAATTGGCCAGCGCGCAGTTTTTGAACTTGTTTGATGACGAAAAAGACGGGAATGCGGTGGCGGCTGTCCCTCATAATCCTGCAACTTCTGCCAAGTCGGAAGAAGATACCGCAATCGCAATCGCACACGTAAAAACGGAAGACCATGCCCACCCTGATTTGCGACTGCAACCAAACGATGCCCCTGGAGCCCAAGACCCTGGGCGCGGCACTGAATGAAAAACTGATCCTGCACAGCACCCTGTGCCGCCGTGAGGCTGGGGCGTTTGAGCAAGCCATCACCAGTGCTAACGGCGAAGAGGTGGTGGTTGCCTGCACGCAGGAAGCGCGTCTTTTTACTGAGATGGCTGCACAGACGGCGGGCGCGGCAGGTGTGCCGATTCGCTTCGTGAATATCCGCGAGATGGGGGGCTGGAGCAAGGATGCATCTCAGGCCAGTCCCAAAATTGCCGCGCTGCTGGCCGTGGCCCATCTGCCCGAGGCCGAGCCGGTGCCTACCGTCACCTACAAGAGCGCGGGCCGCTTGCTCATCATCGGGCCACTGGACGCCGCCGAGCGCGCGGCAGAGCTGGTGTCTGACACGCTGGATGTCACCGTGTTCAGTGTGGGCGCAGGCAAGCAGGGCGGCTCGCAGGAGCGGCGCTACCCCGTGTTAACGGGCAACATTCAAACGCTGACTGGCTGGCTCGGTGCCTTTGATTTGAAGTGGTCGCGCAGCAACCCGATTGACCTCGACCTGTGCACCCGCTGTAACGCTTGTGTGGCCGCGTGTCCTGAACAAGCGATTGGTCTGGACTACCAAATTGACAACAGCCTGTGTCAATCGCACCGAACCTGCGTCAAGGTGTGCGGTGTGGCGGGTGCGATTGACTTTAGCCGCGAACCTGAAGCCTTGAGCGAGAAGTTTGACTTGGTGTTGGATTTGCGCGCCACGCCCGCCTTCAGCCAACATGCCTTGCCACAGGGCTACTTCATGTGGGACGGGCAGGACAGTCGCACCTTGATTCAACTTCGCGGCTTGGTCGGTGAGTTCGAGAAGCCCAAATTCTTTGTCTATAAACAAAAGCTTTGCGCGCACTCTCGCAACGAGAAAACGGGCTGCAACGCTTGCATTGACGTCTGCTCGGCGCAAGCCATCAGCAGCGAGCGAGACCGGCAACAAATCAAGGTCAACCCCAATCTGTGCGTAGGTTGTGGCGCTTGCACCACGGTGTGCCCGAGTGGCGCGCTGACCTACGCCTATCCGCGTGCGGGTGAGCAGGGCAGCAAGATCAAAACCTTGATCTCAACCTACGCGCGCGTCGGTGGCAAACAAGCGGCTGTGCTTTTCCATAGCCAAGAAGCGGGCCAGCAACTTCTGGGCGACCTGGGTCGTGCGGCCCGGTTGAATAAAGCCATTCGCGGTGTGCCCGCTCGTGTGCTGCCGGTGGCCCTGTGGCACACCAGCTCGGTCGGCATGGAGTTGTGGCTCTCGGCCATCGCCTATGGCGCATCTCAGGTCTGGGTGCTGATGACGGGCGAAGAAGCGCCGCAGTACCGCAGTGCCGTGCGCGAGCAGATGGACGTGGCGCAGGCGCTTCTGGCGGGTCTGGGTTATCAGGGTGAGCACTTCAAAATCATCTCGGCGCAAGCTACTGATCTGCCCACGCTGGATGCCGCCCTGCAAGCCGCACCCGCCCAAGGCGTCGCCCAGGCCACCAGCTTCACTGTGCAGGCCGACAAGCGCGCCACACTGGAGTTGGCGCTGGACCACTTGGTGGCCCAGGCCAGTGCGCAACCCGAGCTCATCACGCTGCCCGCCAAGGGCTCGCCGTTGGGCGCGTTGAGCTTGAATAAAGACACCTGCACGCTGTGCCTGAGCTGTATCAACGCCTGCCCGGCCAGTGCCTTGCGCGACAACCCGGAGTCACCACAGCTCAGGTTCATTGAGAAAAATTGTGTGCAGTGTGGCCTGTGTGTCAAAACCTGCCCTGAGGGTTCATTGACATTGATGCCGCAGTTCAACCTGACGCCGCAGCGCAAAGATGCGGTGGTGCTCAACGAGATGAAGCCCTACGCCTGCGTGCGATGCAGCAAACCGTTTGGCACGCTCAAGGCGATTGAAGCCATGCTGGGTAAGTTGGCCGGGCACTCCATGTTTCAAGGCGAGGCGCTGGAGCGGCTCAAGATGTGCGGCGACTGCCGCGTGATTGATATTTACTCCAACCCTGGCGAAGCCCGGATCACCGACTTATGACCGACACCGCAGGACAAGCGCTGCACCTCGCAGCTCCAGCGCCCAGCAGTGCGCTGGACGAAGAAACAGCGCGTGCCGAGCTCTACGGCCTGTTGGCCGCGCTCTACTACGCGCCACCCACGCCTGAGCTGCTGGCGCAACTGCGCGTGGCGATCACCGAGGCCCCGGCGGCAGGTGGCTTTCTGGAGGAGCCCTGGCGCGAGTTGGTGGCAGCGGCCCGTGGCTTGGAGGATGAGGCTGTCAAACGCGAATACGACGCCCTGTTTGGCGGCGTGGGCAAACCCGAGGTTTATTTGTTTGGCTCGCACTACCTGAGCGGCTTTCTCAACGAAAAACCGCTCGCCAAACTGCGTGACACGCTGGCCGGTCTGGGCCTAGCGCGGGACGAAGCCATGCCCGAGACTGAAGATCACATCGCTTACCTGTCAGAAGTCATGCGTTACCTGATTGCCGGGGACGACGTGGCTGTGGCGAATTTGACACGTCAAAGCGAATTTTTCAGCACGCATGTGCAGCCTTGGGTGATGCCGATGTGCGATGCCATTAGTCAGCACCCTAAGGCCAAGTTTTATGCTGCTTTGTCGGGGTTCACGCGTGCTTTTATGAGTGTGGAAATTCAGGGCTTTGACATGTTGGAGTAGGGTCTTAACGTGTGAGAGATAGATACATTCAAGCCCTCAACTTACGGTTCGGACCATCTGTGTAAGGGTTAACCTCAACGCGAAATTGAATGTTCACATGGTTAAATTCGAACAAATTTTCATATGCATTTTCATTCCTAAGTGGAATTTTTCAGGAGACATCGCATGAGTCAAACCGAAAGTAAATTATCACGTCGCACTCTGTTTGCGGGTGCCGGCACTTTAGGTGCTGTGGCCGTGGTGGCCAGCTTGACGCACTCCATTGAGCAGGCACCTGTCGTGCCGCAAGCCAAGGCTGCACCACTCAAAGGCGGCGGCTATACCTTGACTGAGCACGTCAAGCGCTACTACCAGACCACGCTCGTTTAACGGAGTCGCTCACATGTTATTGACCAAAAAATCCTCAGCCGCTGACCTTGCCGCTCGTTCACCGTTTGTGCACAGCCTGCGCCGTGGCCTGAGCAAAGCCCTGCCCACCATGGATCGCCGCGCATTTCTGCGCCGCTCCGGGATGGGTTTGGGCGTTGGCATTGCCGCCACGCAACTCACGCTGGTGAAAAAAGCACAAGCTTCACAAAATGGTGTTCCCATTGGGGACGGCAAGATTGAAGTCAAGCGCACGGTGTGCACGCACTGCTCAGTCGGTTGTGCGGTAGACGCTGTGGTTGAAAATGGCGTTTGGGTGCGCCAGGAACCCGTGTTTGATTCCCCCATCAACCTGGGTGCCCATTGCGCCAAAGGTGCGTCGGTGCGTGAGCACGGCCATGGCGAGTACCGCTTGCGTTACCCCATGAAGCTGGTCAACGGCAAATACGAGCGCATCAGCTGGGACACCGCGCTGACCGAGATCAGCGCCAAGATGCTGGAGCTGAAAAAAGCCAGCGGCCCAGACAGCCTTTACTTTGTCGGCTCCTCCAAGCACAGCAACGAGCAGGCTTACTTGATGCGCAAGTTCGTCAGCTTCTGGGGTAGCAACAACTGTGACCACCAGGCGCGTATTTGTCACTCCACCACGGTGGCGGGTGTGGCCAACACCTGGGGCTACGGGGCCATGACCAATTCGTACAACGACATGCAAAACAGCAAGGTCGCCATGTACATCGGCTCCAACGCCGCAGAGGCGCACCCCGTTAGCCTGCTGCACATGCTGCACGCCAAGGAGACTGGTTGCAAGATGATCGTGGTCGATCCGCGCTTCACCCGCACGGCCGCCAAGGCCGACGAGTACGTGCGCATCCGCTCTGGTTCTGACATCGCCTTCTTGTTTGGTCTTTTGCATCACATCTTTAAGAATGGATGGGAAGACAAAAAGTACATCAATGACCGTGTCTATGGCATGGACAAAATCAAAGAAGAAGTGCTGACCAAATGGACGCCCGACAAGGTGGAAGAGGCCTGTGGCGTCAAAGAAGAGCAAGTGCTCAAAGTCGCCAGCATGCTCAACGAGAACCGCCCTGGAACCGTGGTGTGGTGCATGGGCCAAACCCAGCACACAATTGGCAACGCCATCGTGCGCGCCTCGTGCATTTTGCAATTGGCACTGGGTAACGTTGGCAAATCAGGCGGCGGCACCAACATCTTCCGTGGCCACGACAACGTGCAGGGCGCGACCGACGTCGGCCCTAACCCTGATTCATTGCCAGGCTACTACGGCCTGTTGGAAGGCTCGTGGAAGCATTTCGCCAAGGTCTGGGGCGTTGATTTCGAGTGGATCAAAAAACAGTTCGCTTCGCCCGCCATGATGGGCAAGTCCGGTCTCACCGTGTCGCGCTGGATTGACGGTGTGCTGGAGAAAAACGAGCTGATCGACCAGGACTCCAACCTGCGCGGCGTCTTCTACTGGGGTCATGCGCCCAACTCGCAGACCCGGGGTCTGGAGATGAAGCGCGCCATGGACAAGCTGGACTTGCTGGTGGTGGTTGATCCCTACCCATCAGCCACCGCCGCCATGGCCGCCATGCCCGGCAAGCCGGAAGACCTCAACCCCAACCGTGCGGTGTACCTGTTGCCTGCGGCTACGCAGTTTGAAACCAGTGGCTCGGCCACCGCGTCGAACCGCTCGCTCCAATGGCGCGAGAAGGTCATTGAGCCGCTGTGGGAGAGCCGCAGCGATCACATGATCATGCACCAGTTCGCCGAAAAGCTGGGCTTTGCCACCGAGCTGTCCAAGAACTACAAAATGCAAAAAGTCAAAGGCATGGACGAGCCCGTGCCCGAGGACATCTTGCGTGAAATCAACAAAGGCATGTGGACCATTGGCTACACCGGCCAGAGTCCAGAGCGCCTCAAAGCGCACATGAAGAACATGCACTTGTTCGACGTGAAAACACTGCGCGCCAAAGGCGGCAAAGACAAAGACACTGGTTACGACTTCACTGGTGACTACTTCGGTCTGCCCTGGCCTTGCTATGGCACAGCCGAACTCAAGCACCCTGGCTCACCTAACCTGTACGACACCTCCAAACACGTCATGGACGGTGGCGGTAACTTCCGCGCCAACTTCGGCGTGGAGCGTGAAGGCAAGAGTCTGCTGGCAGAGGATGGTTCGCACTCCCTGGGTGCGGACATCACCACTGGCTACCCGGAATTTGACCATGTTCTGCTCAAGAAGCTGGGTTGGTGGGACGACCTCACCGACGCCGAGAAAACAGCGGCCGAAGGCAAAAATTGGAAGACCGATTTGTCCGGCGGTATCCAGCGCGTTTGCATGAAGGTGCACGGCGTCCACCCCTTTGGCAACGCCAAGGCACGCGCCGTGGTCTGGAACTTCCCCGATCCCGTGCCCCAGCACCGTGAGCCGCTGTACAGCACTCGCCCTGACATGGTGGCCAAGTACCCCACGCACGACGACAAAAAAGCTTTCTGGCGCATGCCCACCCTGTACAAAACCGTGCAGGCCAAGAACATCGCTGATAAGGCGCATGAGAAGTTCCCACTGATCCTGACCTCCGGTCGCTTGGTGGAGTACGAGGGTGGCGGCGAGGAAACCCGCTCCAACCCCTGGTTGGCCGAGTTGCAGCAGGAAGCTTTTGTCGAGATCAACCCCAAAGCGGCAGCGGATCGCGGTATTCGCAACGGCGAGCGCGTGTGGCTGGTCTCACCCACAGGAGCCCGCTTGAATGTGCAAGCCATGGTGACCGAGCGCGTTGGATCGGACACGGTGTTCATGCCCTTCCACTTCTCAGGCCGTTGGCAAGGTGCCGACATGCTAGCCCACTACCCCAACGGCGCAGCACCCATCGTGCGCGGCGAAGCGGTGAACACGGCCACCACCTACGGTTACGACAGCGTGACCATGATGCAAGAAACCAAAACGACGATCTGTAACGTCGAAAAAGCCTAAGGAGCCGCACAAATGGCACGTATGAAATTTGTTTGCGACGCCGAGCGTTGCATTGAGTGCAACGGTTGCGTCACGGCTTGCAAGAGCGAGCACGAGGTGCCATGGGGCGTCAATCGCCGCCGCGTGGTCACACTGAACGACGGCGTTCCCGGTGAGAAATCCATCTCGGTGGCCTGCATGCATTGCAGCGACGCACCGTGTATGGCCGTTTGCCCGGTCAACTGCTTTTACCGCACTGACGAAGGTGTGGTGCTGCACGACAAGGACATCTGCATTGGCTGTGGCTACTGCTCCTACGCCTGCCCGTTTGGTGCGCCCCAGTTTCCTTCGCAAGGCACCTTCGGTGTGCGCGGCAAGATGGACAAGTGCACGTTCTGTGCCGGTGGCCCGGAGGTCAACGGCAGCCAGGCCGAGTTCGAGAAATACGGTCGCAACCGCTTGGCTGAAGGCAAGTTGCCCGCCTGCGCCGAGATGTGCTCCACCAAGGCCTTGCTGGCCGGTGACGGCGACATGGTGGCCGACATCTTCCGCAACCGCGTGTTACAGCGTGGAAAAGGCGCTGAGGTCTGGGGTTGGGGCACCGCTTACGGTTCCAAGCAAGCCGGCCAACCTGGCGCAGCCGAACCCGCAGGAGCTAAATCATGAAGACCACTCTGATCGTTGTTTCAGCGGCCTTCATGTTGTGCGCCTGCGGCGAAAAAGCACAGACCGCAGGGGGCGCACGGCAAGACGCTGCACCCTATACCGGCACGGGCAAACCCTTTGCCGATCAGACCTGGAAACAGGGTGATAAAACGAGCTGGGAGTCGCACCTGAAAGCGCGTGGACAAAACACCCAGAACGAATATTCACGCACCAACTGACAGGACGCCTTTATGAAAAAAGCACTTGTTGCGGCGTTTTTGGTGGCGCTGGCTTGGAGTCAACCGATTCTGGCGCAGGACAAGCCTGCGACGGCTACGGCGGGCATCCAAAGCCAGAACATCGCCGATGTCAAACCCGACGCCAGCTCTGACGCAGGCTATGCCGATCAAACCAATGCCGAGCGCGCCAAAGTCCAACCGGGCAATAACGCGCCGATGTGGCGGGATGTGGGCAAGGGCGTCACGGGCTTTAGCAGTTTGCCTTTGAAAGAAGCGCCCGAAGCCGGCAATTTGATCCAGCCCTTTGTGCAGTACCCCGGCTCACGCTTGACCAACGCGGGTGAGGCTTGGCGTCAGGTGCGCAACAACTGGATCATCCCTTACGGTGGTTCTCTCTTGCTGATCGTGGTCGCTGCCATCGCCTTGTTCTACTGGCGCAAAGGCAGTATGAAGCTGCACGGCGCTGAGACCGGTCGCACGATTGAGCGCTTCACCTGCTTTGAGCGCTCGGCCCACTGGGCCAACGCCATTGCCTTCAGCATCTTGGCGATCTCAGGCTTGATCATGGCCTTTGGCAAGTTCTTCCTTCACCCCGTCTTGGGTGGCACGCTGTTTGGTTGGCTCACCTATGTGCTCAAGAACCTGCACAACTTTGCAGGCCCCTTGTTTGCGGTGTCGCTCGTCGTGGTGATTTTGACCTTTGTACGCGACAACCTGCCGCGCAAAGAAGACATCACCTGGCTGCTCAAAGGCGGGGGAATCTTCTCGGGTGAAGAGGTGGCTTCGCACCGCTTCAACGCGGGTGAGAAGGTCTTGTTCTGGGGCGGTGTGTTTCTGCTCGGCCTGATCGTCGTGGGCTCCGGCCTGATGCTGGACAAACTCATCCCCGGCTTGGTCTATGAGCGCGGCACGATGCAGCTCAGCCACATGGTGCATGCCGTGGCTACCGTGCTGATGATGACCATGTTCCTCGGTCACATCTACATGGGCACGATTGGCATGGACGGCGCTTACAAAGCCATGCGCACCGGCCAGGTCGATGAGACCTGGGCCAAAGAGCACCATGAACTTTGGTACGACGACATCAAGTCCGGCAAGATCCCGGCCCAGCGCAGCCCGGCAGATACCGCCGTGGCCGCATCACCCCTTAAAGCTTAAAAGTTGAGGATCGCATGAAATCCATTTTCGTATTGATCGCAGGCTGCACCTTGGCCGTGTCGGTATTTGCCAAGCTGCCCGCCTTGAATGACGAGGCCAAGGCCAAAGCCGCAGAAGCCGCCGCCAAGACCGCCCACGCGGGCAAGGTAGATGCTTATCTGCTGTGCAAGTCGCAAGACCGCACAGCGGCCTATTACAAGAAGGCTGGAAAAGGCGGCGCTGACAAATCGGCGTGTGTGGATCCCGGAGCCTTTGTGTACACGCCAGCGCCTGCGGCCCCAGTCGCGACAGCACCGGCTGCCGCGCCAGCCGTGGCTTCAGCAACCGCACCGGCTGCCAAGAAATAGCCGCTGATCATCGCTAGCCCTTTTAACCACTGGGCCAGCAAGCCGATGAGGCCTGGGCGTGAGTCCGGGCCTTTTTTGTTGTAGTCTGTTTCGCATGTCATCTATTAACTTTCCCCGATTAACGCAAGCGCAGGCCCCCTTGACGCATCAGGTGGTGGCCTTCAATGAGTTTGGCGAGTCCACTCCTATATCCATCCCGGCCGAGCGCGCACTCACTGTCTATGTGGACAAGCGTGAACTCGTCACGCTCATGACCCTGGGCGCTCACCCTGAGCTGCTGGTGCTGGGTTTTCTGCGCAACCAGCGCTTGATCGCCTCGGTGCAGGACGTTGAATCCATCACCGTGGATTGGGACGTTGGAGCCGCCACCGTCAAGACCCGTGCGGGTATTGACGATCTGGCGCAACGTACCGCCAAGCGGGTGGTCACCACCGGCTGTGGACAAGGCAGTGTGTTTGGCGATTTGATGGACGAGGTGGACAGCTTGGTACTACCGCCCGCAACCCTGACGCAGTCGCAGCTCTACGGCATCGTCAACGCCATCCGTCTGAAGGAAAGCACTTACAAATCGGCGGGCTCGGTGCATGGTTGCGCTCTGTTCCAAGGCGAGGACTTGCTGACCTTTGTCGAAGACGTCGGCCGCCACAACGCCATCGACACCATTGCGGGGTGGATGTGGATGCAGACTGAAGTCCCCACGCAGGGCTCGGGCATGTCCGGTGCGGACAAAGTGTTCTATACCACCGGGCGACTGACGAGCGAGATGGTCATCAAATCGGCGCAAATGGGCGTGCCCATCGTGGTCTCACGCAGCGGCATCACGCAGATGGGGCATGAGGTGGCGCAACGCCTTGGTCTATGCACCATTGGGCGTGCGACGAACAAACATTTTCTTTGCTACAGCGGGCAGGATCGGTTTGTGCTGCAGCCGGAATTGGCGGGGTCGAGGTTGCGCTCAACGTAGCTACTCCGCCTTGATCCCCTGCTGCGCAATCACCCGCCCCAGCACGCCGTAGTCGGCCTGCATGCGCTTGGCCAGGCCTTCGGCGCTGGTGCCCGCGACCTGCCAGCCCTGCTGAAACAGCTTTTGCCGCACCTCGGGTGAGAGCGCAATCTCGCTGATCAGGGCGGAGAGACGCTCAATCACCGGGCGGGGCAGGGTCGAAGGACCCGCCACACCGTTCCAGATCTCCAACTGAAAGCCACGCACCCCCGCCTCGCTCAGGCTGGGCACTTCAGGCACCAGGGTGCTGCGGCCCGCAGACGTCACGCCCAGCGCTTTGACCTTGCCCGCGCGCGCCTGCGTCATGGCCAGGCCCGGCGGCAGCATCGAGAGTTGAATCTGCCCGCCCAGCATGGCGGTGACCACCTGCGGGTAGCCGGGGTAGGGCACGTGCACGGCGCTGATGCCGGTGAGGCTTTTCAGCAGCTCCATGCCGATGTGGCCTACCGTGCCCACGCCGGGGGAGCCGTAGCTCCAGGTGTTGCCTGCCAGCCGCGCTGCCGTCAAAAATTCGCCCAGCGTGTTACCCGGTGCGGTGTTTGGCGTGTTCGCGGGCGCGGCAAGCACCAGCGGGGCTGTGCCAATCAGGCTGATCGGGGCCAGGTCTTTGGCCGGGTCAAACGGGGTTTGGGGGTTGAGCAGCTTGGCAATCGTGAGGTTGCCGTTGATCATCACGCCAATGGTGTGATGGTCGGTCGCTTTGGCCACCAGGTCGGCGGCAATGTTGCCGCCCGCGCCGGGGCGGTTTTCCACCACCACGGGTTGGCCCAGCGCCTTGGCCAGCGGCTCGGCCAGGGTTCGGGCCACCAAGTCAGGCGACGTGCCCGCCGGAAATCCCACCATGATTTTGAGTGGTTTGGTCGGCCAGGCAGGTGAATTTTTAGAGGCATTTTCGGCTGAAGAGGCCGAAAATAGTGCATAAGCAGCTATAAAAACAAGAGCAGATCGAAGCATCAAAACCTCACTCAGGCGCGCATCAGACGTACTGCGCCAACGCCGTCTTCATCTTCTTCATCGCCGCCACCTCAATCTGGCGAATGCGTTCTGCGCTCACGCCATACTCGGCGGCCAGCTCGTGCAGTGTCATGCCGCCGGAGCTGTCGTCGTTCACCTTGAGCCAACGCTCTTCCACGATGCGGCGGCTGCGCTCGTCCAGCACGTTCAGGGCAGCCGCCAAGCCATCGGTGGCCAGCAGGTCGCGCTGCTGCGCCTCCAGCAAGGCGGTGGGTTCGTGGCTGGCGTCGGTCAGGTAGGCGATGGGGCCAAAGGCGTCTTCGCCGTCGTCCGACGGACTCGGGTCCAGCATCACGTCGCCGCCCGAGAGCCGGGTTTCCATCTCGATCACTTCTTCGCGCTTAACCTTGAGCGTCTTGGCCATCTGGTCGATCTCGCTCTCGCTCAAGGTGTTGCGGTGGGTATCGTTATCCGCCGCATCGGCCTTGAAGCCCTGCTTCATGGAACGCAGGTTGAAGAACAGCTTGCGCTGCGCCTTGGTGGTGGCCACCTTGACCATGCGCCAATTTTTCAAGATGTACTCGTGAATCTCGGCCTTGATCCAGTGCATGGCATAGCTCACCAGGCGCACGCCCTGATCGGGGTCAAAGCGTTTCACCGCCTTCATCAGGCCCACATTGCCCTCCTGAATCAGGTCGCCATGCGGCAAGCCGTAGCCCAAGTACTGGCGTGACACCGAGACGACCAGTCGCAGGTGAGAGAGCACTAACTTCCCCGCAGCGTCAAGGTCATTGTGCTCACGAAACTGGCGTGAGAAGCTTTGCTCCTCCTCCGGGGTGAGCAGGGGCAGGCGGTGGGCAGCGCTGATGTAGGCGTTCAAGTCGCCCAGAGGCGGCACCAGCGACCAAGGGTTGGTAAGTGTCAGAGCAGCACCAGGGGCACCTGTTTGAACGTTCATTCCAAGACTCCTTTTGTCAATCACGCTGATATTAGCACTCTCTTAGAGGGAGTGCTAATCCATAAGTTCAATTCCCACGATAAACCAAGCCCGTCAACGAGAAGCCCCTGAAATGACCGATCTGAGTTCTCTTTTTTAACCCAGCGCGGTTAACTTTCCTGAAAAACTGTCGAAACAAGCAGAAGGACCCGTTGCGACATTGCGCGGGAATCTTCCACCTCACCAAGACACACCATGAGCGCACAACCGTTACTTCGCGAATCGCAACCCCGTGAAGCTGAGTTCGATTTCGACTCGGTCGATTTCGAGCGTGTACGCAAGCTCATCTACAAGCGTGCGGGCATCAGCCTGCACGAGGGCAAGCGTGCCATGGTGTACAGCCGCCTCTCGCGTCGCCTGCGCGACGTGGGGCACCGCTCCTTTGGCGACTACCTGCACGCGCTGGAGCAGTCCAGCGGCGCGCGGGGCGAGCAGGAGTGGCAAGAGTTTGTCAACTGCCTCACCACCAACCTCACCTCCTTCTTTCGCGAAGAGCACCACTTCCCCATGCTGGCCACCGAACTGGCCCACCACAAAAACCAGCACCTGCGCTTGTGGTGCAACGCCGCCTCCACCGGGGAAGAGCCCTACTCGCTGGCCATGACCGTCACCGAAGCCCTGGGCCACAACCCGGACGTGACGATCCTGTGCACCGACATCGACACCAAAGTTCTCGCCACCGCCGAGCGTGGTGTTTACGCGGCCGACGCACGTGGTCTGAGCGACGAGCGCCTGCGCCGCCACTTCCTGCGCGGCAGTGGGGCCAACAGCGGCGCCATCCGAGTCAAGCCCGAGCTGCAGCGCCTGGTGGAGTTTCGCCCGCACAACCTGATGGACGAGCGCTGGTCTTTGGGTGAGCCCTTTCACATCGTCTTTTGCCGCAACGTCATGATTTATTTTGACGCCCCAACCCAGCGCCGCGTGCTGGAGCGCATGCACCGCGCCATGCAGCCGCACGGCCTGCTGTTTGCCGGCCATTCAGAAAACTTCAGCGCCTCCAGAGACCTCTTCCGCCCGCGCGGCAAGACCATCTATGAGCGCGTGTGAGCGGGATCCCTCAGTGCTGAACTGGCTCAAGAGTCAGCCGCGCCAGCCCGGCGAGGCCTCATTCTTCTGGTATGACACACAGTTCCAGTGCGAAGCCGTCAAGGTCTTGCCCGGCGAGTATTTTGTGGACAGCGAAGAAATCCTCATCATGACCACGCTGGGCTCCTGCATCGCCGCCTGCCTGTGGGACTGCAAAGCTCGGGTCGGTGGGCTCAACCACTTCATGCTGCCCCATGGTGGCGGCGATGGGGGCGACCACGGCCGCCACGGCACCTTCGCCATGGAGGTGCTCATCAACGAAATGATGAAACGCGGTGCCAGCCGCGCCACGCTAGAGGCCAAGGTCTTTGGCGGCGGGCAGGTCATTGCCGGCATGGACAGCCTGAACGTGGGCGAGCGCAACACCCGCTTCGTGCTGGACTATTTAAAGGCCGAGCGCATCCCCGTGCTCAGCCAGGACGTGCTCGATATTTATCCGCGCAAGGTCTGCTACTTCCCGGTCAGCGGCAAAGCCATGGTCAAGCGTCTGGCCCCCACCCGTGCGGCCGAATTGCTGGCACACGAGCGCGCCGCCGCCCACGCCGCCCTGCCCGTGGCCACCCGAGGTGGCTCGGTCGATTTGTTTTAAGCCGGAGGCCATCATGATCAAAACACGAGTGCTGGTGGTGGACGACTCTGCCTTGGTGCGCAGTCTGCTCACCGAAATCATCAATCGTCAAACCGACATGCAGTGCGTGGGCGCAGCGGCGGACCCGCTGGTGGCGCGCGAGATGATCCGCGAGCTCAACCCCGACGTGCTCACGCTGGACGTGGAAATGCCACGCATGGACGGCATTGATTTTCTGGACAAGCTCATGCGCCTGCGGCCCATGCCGGTGCTGATGGTCTCCACCTTGACCGAACGGGGTGCCGAAGTCACCCTGCGAGCGCTGGAGCTGGGGGCCATCGACTTTGTGGCCAAACCCAAAATTGGCGTGGAAGACGGCCTGCGCCTGTTGGGCGAAGAAATCACCAGCAAAGTGCGCATCGCCGCCCAGGCCAAGGTGCGCAAGCCCGCAGCTCCGCATGGCCCACACCACCCAGCGACACCACGCGCAGCCCCCACCGCACTGGGCCGCCTGTCCACCGAGAAAATCATCTTCATCGGTGCCTCCACCGGCGGCACCGAGGCCACCAACGACCTCTAGATGGCCTTGCCCTCAGACTGCCCCGCCGTCATGATCACCCAGCACATGCCGCCCGGCTTCACCCGCAGCTACGCCGCCCGGCTGGACGGCCTGTGCCGCATCCGCGTGAGTGAGGCCACCGACGGTGAACGCATCCTGCCCGGCCACGCCTACATCGCCCCCGGTGGCCTGCACCTGAGTGTGGAGCGGTCTGGCGCCAACTACATTGCCCGCGTGCTGGACGGCGAGCCCGTGAACCGCCACAAGCCCTCGGTGGAGCCACTGTTCCTCTCAGCCGCTCGCGTGGTGGGCCCCAATGCCCTGGGCGTCATGCTCACCGGCATGGGGGCCGATGGTGCCAAAGCCATGCGCGTGCTGCGCGACGCCGGTAGCTGGAACGTGGCGCAAGACGAAGCCAGTTGCGTTGTCTTTGGCATGCCCAAAGAAGCCATTGCCGCGGGTGCGGTGCATGAGGTGCTCAACCTGCACGCCATCGCGCCCAAGCTGCTGGAGCGCCTGCGCAGCACGGGCGGCGCGTCGGTCAATCGGCTTTGACAAAGGTCATAAACAGAGTGGTTTTCAAGCCACTTATTTAAGACATACGCACTTAAGTTGTCCCCTAACCTTCCGATACCAAATTGAGTTTGTTCAAACCCCCACAGCAACGCACTTTCACCAAGAGAATAGCCATGGAAACTACAGCATCAACTTCGTCGATTCCAGGTTCAATCGTCGTGCCCAGGGTCAAGATCGATACGAATGAATTCCTCTCCTTCAAACTCGGTGCCGAAGAATACGGCATCGACATCCTGAAGGTGCAAGAGATACGCAGCTACGAGGAGCCCACGCGCATCGCCCATGCCCCACCCTTCATCAAAGGTGTGGTCAACCTGCGCGGGGTGATTGTCCCTATCATTGATATGCGCTTGAAGTTCAACCTCGCGCAAGTCAGCTACGACAGCTTCACCGTCGTCATCGTGCTCAACATCGGCAAGCAAGTGGTGGGCATGGTGGTCGATTCAGTCAGTGATGTGCTCACGCTCGCCCATGAGCAGTTGCAGCCCGTGCCCGAGTTCAACTCCGCTGTGGACGGCGAGCACCTGCTGGCCATCTGCACGGTGAACGACCGCATGCTGATCCTCATTGACATCGAAAAACTCATGACCAGTGCCGAGATGGGCTTGGTCGAGCAGACCTTGCAGTAAACCGCCTCATTCAACAAGCTTATGGAGCCACATCATGAAACTCAGCCTCAAACTCCCGCTGGCTTTTGTCACAGCACTGCTCTTAGTTCTGGGACCCGCGCTGTACGGCATCTACAGCCTGAACCAGTCACTCAATAGCTACACCACAACGGTACAGGCAAGCCATGAAAACGAACGTGCGATGAGTTACCTGGCGGTGACATTCAAGACACAGGTGCAGGAGTGGAAGAACACCTTACTGCGCGGCAAAGACCCGAAGGCACTGGACAAGCACTGGGGCGCCTTCAACAAGGTTGAGCGCGATATGGCCGATAAGGCAAAAGGCCTGGTCGCGGCCCTGCCAGCGGGCGAGGCCAAATTGCTGATGGAAAAATTCACTGCGTCACACGTCGCGATGGGCCAGAGCTACAACAAGGGTTTTGAGGCCTTCAAAGCTGCGCGCTTCGACGCGGTGGTTGGCGACACCGCAGTGAATGGCATGGACCGTGAAACGGCAAAACTGCTTGAAGAAGCAAGCCACAAGGTTGCCCAAGACAGTGCCGCTGCCTCGGCCATGGCGGCTGCCGAGGGCAAACGCGCGACCACCATCAGCTTGGTGCTGATGCTTGTGGTCTGCGGTGCGGGAATTTTTGGCGCGGTGCTGTTTAGCCGATCCATCACCCGCCCCATCAACCAGGCCGTGGAGGTGTCGCGTGCCGTGGCTGCCGGGGACTTGAGTCTGCAGTTCGAAGCCCATGGCAAGAACGAGACCGCCCAGTTGCTGATCGCACTCAAAGCCATGCAGGAGAACCTGGCCAAAGTGGTGGGTGGCCTACGCAGTAACGCCGAGTGCGTGGCCACCGCTAGCGCCCAGATCGCCCAAGGCAACCAAGACCTCTCCAGCCGCACGGAAGAACAAGCCAGTGCCCTGGAGGAAACCGCCGCGTCGATGGAAGAACTCAGCTCCACCGTCAAACAAAACGCCGACAACGCCAAGCAAGCCAATCAATTGGCCCTGAGCGCCAGCAATGTGGCAGTCAAGGGTGGCGAAGTCGTCGGCCAAGTGGTGCAGACCATGAAAGGCATCAATGATTCGAGCAAGAAGATTGCCGACATCATCAGCGTCATCGACGGCATCGCCTTCCAGACCAACATCTTGGCCCTGAACGCGGCGGTGGAGGCCGCAAGAGCCGGTGAACAGGGCAGGGGTTTTGCCGTCGTGGCCAGTGAAGTACGCAGCCTGGCAGGCCGCAGCGCCGACGCCGCCAAAGAAATCAAAGGCCTCATCACCGCCAGCGTTGAGCGCGTTGAACAAGGCACCGCCTTGGTCGATCAAGCGGGTAACACCATGACCGAAGTTGTTAGTGCCATCAAACGCGTGACCGACATCATGGGCGAAATCAGCGCGGCCAGCATCGAGCAAAGCGCTGGTGTGGCCCAGGTGGGCGAGGCCATCACCCAGATGGACCAAGCCACGCAACTGAACGCCGCCCTGGTGGAAGAAAGTGCCGCAGCGGCAGAAAGCCTCAAAGGCCAGGCCCAGCAACTGGTGGGCGCGGTGGCGGTGTTCAAGCTCAGTGGCAACGAACAAGGCTATGCACAGAACTACGCATCTGCACCCGTGGTATATGACCCAGCACCCAGCAGCAGCTACAGCGCAGAGCGTCGTGGCCCAACCCGCGCCAAGAATGTCACACGGCCCAACTTCAAAGCCAAAGTTCAGCCAGTTGCTTCATCCACGCCAAAGAAAAACGGGACGGATGATGAGTGGACGAGTTTTTGAGTTTGAGGAGGCGCATGCCTGCGCCGTGGGAGTCTTACCCGGTCAACCATGCGGCCAACCGTTCCCGGATGGTCTGTAGCCGTACTTGACTGATTTCCCCGATGCAGCCAATGAGACTGGAGCCATCCAGCACGGCAAGCCGGGTGAGGCGCAAGACGCTCGGGGCCTTTAAGCCCGAGCCAGCAAAGTCGGCGTGGGCGGTCAAGATCAGCTCGCTGAAACCCGGCTCTGCTTGCTGTAATTGGGATGACACCATACAGGCGAGCCAGTCATCAAAACGTGGGGATGCTTGGCGCGGTAGCTGTACCGGGCGCAATTTCTGTCCGGAGAGGACGGTGTAGGGGAAAGGCGTCACCACGATCTGCCCGGCTTGCTTCATTGCCAGCGCTCCTTGAGGTCAGCGAGCTGGTAGTCAACGGGGTCGTTTTCCAGGCCGCGCATGGCATGGGTCATGGCAAGGCGAGAAAACTCTTGGTCTGTCCACTCCTCGAGTTTCTTGTTCGCCACTTCGGTGACAAGTCCTCTGGACGCGATGAATTCAACGAAGTCGTAAACCTCGACTTACTTTTCTGGCGGCATCGTTTGTAAACGCTGATGAATCAATTCGGCGTCGCCCATGTGCTTCTCCTTTGTGGGTGTCTAGTTTAGCGCTTTGACTGAATTTTGAACTGAACTCGGTGTGATCGAGTCTGACATTGCAGAGGCGCTAAGCTGGGCTGGCGTCTGTTCGGAAGACTTTTGATCACTTGAATCTCACGAGGTAATGCATACAATGCAATGTATTACAGATCACAACACAAGCCCAATGCCCGCACTTGCAAAACCACGCCGTACCGATACTCCGCTAACTCGCACAATCAACGTCCGCGTCCCCGTTAGCGTTTTTGATCAGTTGGATGCACTCGCCGCCGCCACAGCGCGGACTAAGAGCTTTGTGACGGTAGAGGCGCTCTCAAGCTACCTCGAAGCACAAACGTGGCAGCTTCAAGAAGTTCAAGCCGCGATGGTTGCGGCGGACAAAGGCGACTTTGCCACTGACGAACAAGTCAACGCTGTTTTTGCCAAATATGGCGCTTAGATTGCGCTGGACGAATCGAGCCATTGGTCAGCTTGATGACATAAGTGCCTACATTGCCAAGGACAACCCGACACGAGCACAAACCTTTACGCAGGAGTTACGCAAAAAGGTGGAAATTTTGAAGTCCCACCAATTGGGTACGGCTTGGCAAGTGTTTGGAACGAAGCAGTATGTGCTGCACCCGAATTACGTTGCCATCTACAGGGTCAAGGGCGGCGAAGTCCAGTTACTCACTATTTTTCACTCGGCTCAGCAGCGCCGATAATCCCCCCTCATGAAAAAAACATTCAAACTTAATCTCGAAGGCAAAAACCGTGACCGCGTGCTCGAAGCGGTGAAACACGAAATCCGCAAATACGTGGCGCGTGAGCGTCGGCGTGACTTGCCTAAAGGCGTGGATTTTTGGGACTTTGACTGCAAGTTCGGTTTGACGGCTGAGAGCGCCGAGGTGGTGCACTTTGCCACGATCACCGAGCACATCAACACGGTGGCCGAAGGCGGTGGCGAGCAGTTTTACCTGGAAATCTTGGCCAAGCACGGCGTGCGTCAGTCGCGCCCACCGTCTGAGACGGACATTGCGACCGACGCTTAAGCAAGGTTCGTGAATCCTCCGTTCGGGCTGAGCTTGTCGAAGCCCTTCGACAAGCTCAGGGTGAACGGAGAGGTGGGCTCAGGGTGAACGGGAAGGGTGGGTTCAGTTGGATTGGGTAGGCGATTGCGCCGCCGCTGCCCGCAGCTTGTCTTTCTTGCTAGGCCGCTTGCCCTTGACGCCGCCGG
>JAYVPU010000132.1:0-1887 GCA_043757205.1 Comamonadaceae bacterium
GCAGGCACTGGCACAGGGGGGGCGGGTGGTAGCGGAGCTTCTTCCACCAAGGGCGGAGCGGCTTGCACGGGGACTGAGGACCAGAGTTCGGCTTCTACCGCCACGATGCGGTCATCGTGCTTCCAGCGTACGCCCCAGGTCAGCGCGGCCACCAGCAGCGTGTGGGCCAACACGGCCAGGGCGACCGAGCGCAGCAAGCCCGGTGTGGCGGGCGGGGCGAACTCCAGGCGGTCGGTGGCGGCGTGCATGGGCGAAGCGGTGGTGTTGGCTAAGCGGGTTTCAGTTCACCATCTGAACCGACAGGCCCACGCGCGCAATGCCTGCGCGCTGCAAAGTGTCCATCACCTTGACGACGGCCTCGTACTTCACGCTCTTGTCGGCGCTGATGACCACCGCCGAGTTCACGGGCTCTTTTTTGCCTTTGGGTTCGCTGACGCTTTGTGCGGCCTTGACCGACTCAACCAAACTCTTGAGGGTGACGGTGGTGGATTTATCCTTCACCTTGAGCTCCAGCGCTTCGTTTTTACCGATGATGATTTGAATGATTTGATCGGGCTGCTTGGCCGCCTTGCCAACGCTGGGCAGCTCAATCATGCTGGGCGCGATGAGCGGGGCGGTCACCATGAAGATGATGAGCAGCACCAGCATCACGTCGATGAAAGGCACCATGTTGATCTCGTTGATGGTGCGCCGTCCACGGCCCCGGCTGACTAGCGATGGCATGGCTCAGTGTCCCGAGGCAGATTGCGCGCCGATATTGCGCTGCAAGATGTTGGAGAACTCTTCAATGAAAGTCTCCAGCCGGATGGCCACACGGTCAATGTCACGCGCAAAGCGGTTGTAGGCCACCACGGCCGGGATGGCCGCAAACAGGCCAATGGCGGTGGCCACCAGCGCCTCGGCAATGCCGGGGGCCACACTGGCCAGGGTGACTTGCGTCAGCGCGGCCAGGCCGGTGAAGGCATGCATGATGCCCCACACCGTGCCAAACAGACCCACATAGGGCGAGACCGAGCCGACCGAGGCCAGGAAGGAGAGGTGGGTTTCCACCACGTCCATTTCGCGCTGAAAGCTGGCCCGCATGGCGCGGCGTGCACCGTCCATCAGGGTGGAGGGGTCGGTGATGCGGCGTTCACGCAGTTTTTGATACTCACGCATGCCGCTGGCAAAGATGCGCTCCATCGGGCCGCAGCTGCGTGCGTTTTGACTGGCGGCTGCAAACAGATCGTTCAGGCTGGTGCCAGACCAGAAATTGCGCTCAAACGTTTCGTTCAAAGCTTTGACCTTGCCCAGTGAAAACAGTTTTCGAAAGATGGCCGCCCAACTGGTGATGGACACTGCGACCAGCAGCAACATCACCAGTTGCACGACCAGGCTGGCGTTGAGCACCAGTTGAAGAATAGACAGGTCTTGATTCATTTCAGGACTTCCAAAACAGCTTGCGGAATTCGTTGGGGTTTCATGGTCGTTGCGTCCACCCAACCAATCTTGATGCTTCCTTGGCACAAGAGTGTGGTGTCTTTGTTGGGATTGATCTTCAGGGCACGTTGCGCAATTGTCAACGATGCCCGGCCTGATTCAATCAGGCAAGCGGTAACCAAAAGTTCATCGTCCAGCCGGGCGGGGCGGTGGTACTTGAGCTGGGTGTCGCTCACCACAAACATGCCACCCGTGGTGTCGCGCAGGGCCTGCTGCCCAATGCCCAGGGCGCGCAACCACTCGGTGCGGGCGCGCTCAAAAAATTTGAGGTGGTTGGCGTAGAAGACGATGCCGCCCGCGTCGGTGTCTTCCCAATAGACTCGGAGGGGCCAGGTGAATTCTTGAGCGGGCTGAACCACCACCCGTTCGGGCCGAGCCTGTCGAAGCCCTTCGACAGGCTCAGGGTGA
>JAYVPU010000133.1:0-1878 GCA_043757205.1 Comamonadaceae bacterium
AAATGTTGCTTGGCTTCGAAGCCGCAGGCGGCGCCGCGGTAACGTGTCAAAGGCTTGACGGCATGGTCCAGCGCGCGCTGGACTTGGGGGTGAAATTGCTCGTGCTCCAGTTTCTCACCGGCAATCCACTTGGCAGCCGCCACCAAAGACGGTTCACGCTCCAGGTGGCGCACATACCAGTCGCGCGCGGCTATGTTGGGTGTGCCTGCCGTGGCTTCGAGTCGAACGATGGCTTCCAGTACGTCTAGCGAGGGGACTTGCGTGTAGATCTCTCGCAGTTGCGCCAGCACCGTCGATGTACGGCCACAGGCGATAGCAGATTCGGCCAGGTCAGGGGCAATCAAGGGGGTGGCCACCGGTGCTTCAACAAGTGCGGCTTGCAGCAAGGTGCACGCTGTGTCGTGCTGGCCTTGTTGTGTTAACAGGCGGGCTAGATCAAGGTGAGGACGCGGGGCTGATGGCGCGGTGCGCATGGCCTGCTCCAGCAGGGCTTGGGTCTGGACTAGGTCGCCTGCCGCCCAGGGTGTAGCCGCTTGTTCGCACAGGTAGTGCGCCAAGCGGGTGCTGAAACTGCCAGCGTCGGTGTC
This sequence comes from Comamonadaceae bacterium, assembly GCA_043757205.1. GTDB lineage: Bacteria > Pseudomonadota > Gammaproteobacteria > Burkholderiales > Burkholderiaceae_C > CANCDA01. The sequence goes on from JAYVPU010000133.1 coordinate 588, forward strand.
GTTGAGCTTTGCGGCCATGCCAGCGGCTTGCGCCCAGTCACGCGAGCGTTCGTAGTTGGCCAGCAGGGCCAGGCGTGCTTGCGGCTCAAAGGGCGTACCTTCGAGCTTGAGCAGTGCCTTCTCGGCGTGATCGAGCAGCCCGGCCTTGAGGTAGTCCAGCGCTAAGGCATGTTGGGCGCGCTGGCGGTCGGCCTGGCTCAGGTCGCCGCGTGAGAGCAGGTGCTCGTGCACGCGCACGGCACGTTCGTACTCGCCACGGCGTCGAAATAAGTTGCCCAGCGCAAAATGCAGTTCCGAGGTGTCGGGGTCATGCTGAACGGCCTCAATGAAGGCATCGATGGCCTGGTCTTGCTGTTCATTGAGCAGAAAGTTCAAGCCCTTGAAATAGGCTTTGGGTGTGCGGCGATTTTCAACGCGCAACTGATGCAGGTCGAAGCGGGATGCCAACCAGCCCAGCACAAAAGCCAGCGGCAGGCCCAGCAGTATCCAGCTCAGGTCAAAGTCCATGGGTGGGGCTTGTGTTCAATGAAGGGGGGCTTTGTGTGCTTGAGAAGCTGCGCGCATGATCAGCCGCTTTGCGCTGCTTCCACCAGCGCGGCAACATGGCAAGGACGCCTGCGGTCAAACCGAAGGAAAAAGCAGCCAGTACGACCAAGACCATGGGGGTGCGCCATTGCGTGCCGAAGAAGAAATTCATCGTCACGTCCTGCTGGTTGTTCAGGGCGAAGGCAAACAGGGTAAAAAAAATGGCTGCTTTAAGTACCCACTTAAGCAACCACACGATGTGTTTCATTGCGTTCCTTCTGTGAGGCGCTCATTCTAGCGGGGCACTGGCACAGCCAACTCGCTGGTGCGCTGATCAACGGTTTCGCGCAAGGCTTTACCGGGTTTGAAATGCGGGACGCGTTTTTCTGGAATGGCAACGCTCGCACCACTGCGCGGATTGCGGCCCATGCGGGGTGGCCGACGGTTGATGGAGAAGCTGCCGAAGCCTCGGATTTCAATCCGATGCCCGCGCACCAAGGCGTCGTTCATGGCATCAAGAATGGTCTTGACGGCAAACTCAGCATCGCGGTGCGTGAGCTGCTTGAAGCGATTGGCTAGTTCTTCAACGAGGTCAGAGCGTGTCATAAAACTAATACCTTTGTGGGACAGACTTTTAGCTCTGTCCCCAATTGGTTAGGAATAAAAAAACGACCGGTGCAGTGGTGCGACCGGTCGTTTCTTCAAACGCACAACAAGGATTAGTTGTTGTTGTCGAGCTTGGCGCGCAGCAATGCGCCCAGGCTGG
>JAYVPU010000134.1:0-7170 GCA_043757205.1 Comamonadaceae bacterium
GCCTGGGACGAGGCGCGCTTTGGTTTGAGGCTGGATCTGGAGCGCTTCATGATCGTGGCCACCAGCGACTTCAACATGGGCGCGATGGAGAACAAGGGCGAACATCTTCAACACCAAGTACGTGCTGGCCAGCCAGGCCACCGCCACGGACGCGGACTTTGCCAACATCGAGAGCGTGGTCGGCCACGAGTACTTTCACAACTGGACGGGCAACCGCGTCACCTGCCGCGACTGGTTTCAGCTCAGCCTCAAAGAAGGCCTGACGGTGTTCCGCGACCAGGAATTCAGCCAGGACCTGAGTGGTGACGCATCGGCCCGCGCCGTCAAGCGCATTGAAGATGTGCGCGTGCTGCGAACTGCCCAGTTCCCCGAAGACGCCGGCCCCATGGCCCACCCGGTGCGGCCCGACCAGTACCAGGAAATCAACAACTTCTACACCGTCACCATTTACGAAAAAGGGGCCGAGGTGGTGCGCATGATGCAGACCCTGGCCGCCACGCCCAGCGCAGGCACCTCAAGCCGCGCCGGTTTTGCCAAAGGCATGACGCTGTACTTTGAGCGCCACGATGGCCAGGCCGTGACCTGCGACGACTTCGCGCAGGCCATTGCCGACGCCAACCCCGCCTCTGATCTGGCGCGTCTGCTGCCGCAGTTCAAGCGCTGGTACAGCCAGGCGGGCACGCCGCGCGTACACGCAAGCGGTGCATACGACGCGAGTGCACGCAGCTACACCCTCACGCTGGAGCAAAGCTGCGCGTCCACACCGGGTCAGAGCGACAAGCAGCCCTTTGTGATCCCGGTGGCCTTAGCCCTGTTGCGTGCCGATGGCAGCGAGATCAGCGGCACACAGCGCACCCACGTCCTCACGCAAGCCCGCGAGACGCTGGCCTTTACAGACCTCGACGCTGAACCGGTGCCATCCCTGCTGCGCGGTTTTTCTGCCCCGGTGGTACTGGACTGCGATTACACCGATGCCCAGTTGCTCACCCTGCTGGCGCATGACAACGACCCCTTCAACCGCTGGGAAGCCGGGCAGCGTTTGGCCCTCAAGCTCGCCTTGCAATTCATCCAGGGTCACGCTCACCCGGCAGAGTCCAACGTGCTGGACGACGCCTACATAGCCGCCATGCGCAGCGTCTTGCGCCACCCCACACTGGACGCAGCCTTCAAAGAGTTGGTGCTGACCCTGCCCGCCGAGACCTACATCGCCGAGCAATTGACGGTGGTGGACCCGCAGCGCATCCACGCCGTGCGCGAAGCCATGCGCGAACAACTGGCGCGCGAGTTGCAGACCGACTGGCAATGGGCTTATGAGGTGTACGCCCACAACGCCGGTTACCGACCCGATGCCGTATCTTCTGGCCGACGCGCCCTCACCGGCTTGGCGCTGACCATGCTGTGCCTGGCAGCACGCCACACAGGTGATGTCCTCTGGCCCGGCAAGGCCTACCAGCGCTTCAAAGACGCAGGCAACATGACCGACCGCTTCAACGCCCTGCACGCGCTGGTGAGCAGCGGCCATGAACTCGCGGCGCAAGCACTCACGCGTTTTCACGCCATGTTCAAAAACGAAGCATTGGTGCTGGACAAATGGTTTGCGCTGCAAGCTGGGGCTTGCGACCGGGGTGGCCAGGTGCTGCCCGCTGTGCGCCAGCTCATGAAGCACCCCGACTTCAGCCTGCGCAACCCGAACCGTGCACGCAGCCTGATCTCCAGCTACTGCAGCGCCAACCCCGGCGCGTTTCACCGCACCGACGCCGCAGGCTATGTGTTTTGGAGCGAGCGCGTGATCGAGCTGGATGGCCTTAACCCCCAAGTCGCCGCACGCCTGGCACGCGCCCTGGACCGCTGGAAAAAACTCGCCGAGCCCTACCGCAACGCCGCCCGCGAAGCCCTGGCCCGTGTCGCCGCCAAGTCCGACTTGAGCAACGATGTGCGCGAAGTTATCACTCACGCTTTAGCTGATTAAGAGAAAAACTTATGTCTTCAAAAATTTCACTCACCCGCTATCTGATCGAACAACAACGCGTTGATGGTCACATCCCAGAACAACTGCGACTGCTACTTGAAGTCGTGGCGCGCGCCTGCAAAGGCATCAGTCAAGCCGTCAACAAAGGCGCTCTGGGTGGTGTGCTGGGCACAGCGGGCAGCGAAAACGTACAAGGCGAGGTGCAAAAAAAACTCGACATCATCGCCAATGAAGTCTTGATTGAAGCCAACGAATGGGGCGGTCACCTGGCCGCTATGGCGTCTGAGGAGATGGACACCATCTATGTCGTGCCCAACCGCTACCCCAAGGGCGAGTACCTGCTGCTGTTTGACCCCCTGGACGGCTCCAGCAACATCGACGTTAACGTCAGCATCGGCACCATCTTCAGCGTTCTCAAAATGCCTGAAGGCGACCGGGGTGTGGACGAAAGCGATTTTCTCCAACCCGGCCGCCAACAAGTGGCCGCAGGCTACTGCGTCTATGGCCCGCAAACCACGCTGGTGCTGACCGTGGGCGACGGCGTGGCCATGTTCACGCTAGACCGCGAGCAAGGCTCCTTCGTGCTGACCCAAGAACATGTGAAGATCCCCGCCGACACGCAGGAATTTGCCATCAACATGAGCAATATGCGCCACTGGGATGAGCCGGTGAAGCGCTACATCGACGAATGCCTGCAAGGCGCAGAAGGCCCGCGCGGCAAAAATTTCAACATGCGCTGGATCGCCAGCATGGTGGCCGACGTGCACCGCATCCTCACGCGCGGCGGTGTCTTCTTGTACCCCTGGGACAAGCGCGAACCGGGCAAACCCGGCAAGCTGCGCCTCATGTACGAGGCCAACCCGATGAGTTGGCTGATCGAACAAGCGGGTGGTGCATCCACCAACGGCCAGCAGCGCATCATGGACATTGCGCCCACGCAACTGCACCAACGCGTGAGTGTCATCCTCGGCTCCAAAAACGAAGTGGAACGGGTCACCGCCTATCACGCCAAGGTATAATTTGAGACTTAGCCGGTGTAGCTCAGTCGGTAGAGCAGCTCATTCGTAATGAGAAGGTCGGGTGTTCGATTCATCTCTCCGGCACCACTCTTAAAACCCGTTGATCGAAAGGTCAGCGGGTTTTTTAACGTAGTCACAACGTAACCGACAAGACATTATTCAACCGGTTAGCTGCAATTTGCAAGCCTTCCGGTGCGACATGCGCATAGCGCTCCACCATTTCCAAGGTCTTCCACCCACCCAAACGCTGCAATTCATGAGTAGGAGTGCCGGCCTGTCGGTGCCAGGTGGCGAAAGTGTGGCGCAGGTCATGCCATCGAAAATCCTCAATGCCTGCACGTTTCAGAGCGGCCCGCCATGCCTTGGTGTTGACCTGGACAATGGGGTTTCCCTCATAGGTAAATACGTGCGTTGGGTGGTCACCCTTGCGCTTCGCCAGCACCTGCAAAGCCACATCATTCAATGGCACCGAGTGTGGCTTACCGTTCTTGTGCTGATCGGCAGACACCCACAAATGACGACGCTCTAGGCTCACTTGTTTCCAGTGCAAGCGGGTAACGTTGCTTTGACGCAACCCCGTAGCAACTGAGAACGCCGCCATATCGCGCAAGTGTTCGGGCAACTGGTCAAGCAGCTTGGCGAACTCTTCCACCGTCAGGGAACGGATGCGCCCGCCCTTGTCGCGTAACTGGCCCACCTTGGGCACCCTGTCCAGCCACTCCCAATCAAAGCAGGCGCGGCGCAGGATGGCCCGCACCAAAGCCATGTAGCGGTTGACAGTGGCAGGTTTCACGCCCTTGCCCCGCACTGCCCGCACGTGATCAATCAGCGCCTTATTGATGTCCTTCAATTCTTTCCCCCCTAGTAAGGGGTGGAACCACTTGAGCATGGCAATGTCCCATGACTGGGTGCGTTTGTGGGTGGTTTCAGACAGAAATCGCTCAGCGGCTTCGTCCCATGTATGCGTGGGCTTCGCGTCGAGCTTATCCACGTCCCACCGTTGGGCTTTTAGTTTGTCGTGGTACTGCTGAGCCTGCCGTTTGCTGGCCGTGCCGGTGGACTGCTGAAATGGCTTTAACTCCCCTTTGATTGGAGAGAATCGAACCCAATAGTAAGGCGAATCCTTGCGTTTATAGAGCGTCATGCGGCCACCCCCTGCATACCCCTGTCCAACATAGATGGATTGCGTTTGACTTGGTAACTGTAGGGGTCAATGCGTGCAGGGTAGCCGGGGCGTATCAGGGCATCGACGACACCTGCATAGTCGCCGCCGAGAACGTCCAGCATCAGATTGACGATTTTTCCGCAATGGCGCTTGGCGTTTTCTACGGCAGTGTCGTAAACAACCTGGGATGCTTTGGCAATCGTCTTAATGGTGGATTGTTCCTGATCGAGGAAAGCCAGACAGGGATAGGAACCCGCAAGGTAGTGACCTGGGCGCGTGAGAATGTCAAAGGGAATAAATCTATCCTGAGCGCGCCATTCAACCTCTACCCGCGTCCATGGACTGCTACCGTCCCCGAGCTGCTTTCCTTTTTCGTAAATACGGGCCAATTTACCGCTATCCCGGTTCCCAACGTAGAGCGTGCGGCCCTTGGTTGAAGCACCCCCATCCAGCCAGTCCCCTTGCAGCGCGTGGGTCGGTTTGCGGCCTCCTGCGTTGAAGCCTTCGCCCTTGTATTGCTCCACTGCCCACGCGATGTTTACAACGCTACCGGTGAAGTCGTCATGAGCCACGTCAGCGCGTTTGATGACGGCGCGACTTTGCTCCAGCCAATAGGCCAGCGCAGCCCAATCCTTTACCATGCTACATCCCTTGCCCATGAGCGAGAAGAAGACGCGGCCCCGTTGCGAATCACCACCCCAAGCAATGACCCCGGCACCTTCACCGAAGCGGGCCGAGTAGCGAAAACCGAACAGGCCCTTGCCATGTTCGACCGCTTCAATGGGGAGGAAGTGCTGCATTTTCTCCAGCAGCCAGGTGTACGATTTTTCATCGGGTGGAACCAACGAAAACGCCAGCGCGTCAATGATCGCCACAGACGGGGAAACGGATTCGTCGGGTTCAAGGTAGCGCATGACGGAAATACCTTCGCGCCTACATGCGAAAAGCCGCACGCGCTCACCGGTGAGATCGTCAATAGGGTACGGCTTCTCGGAGACATTCTTTCTACCCGTGGTTACTACACGGGTGGTGGCCAGAGCATCAGCGGTGCCTCCCCGCAAGCGGGGCCCCTCCACTGACGCTCCCGCCTCGTACGGGCTAACGCTCGCCCGGTCAGTCGCGCTAAGCGACTCAAAGCCTGATTGCTTATCTGATGGAAATGACATACGAACTCCAGTGCTTGGGGTTCGCTTGTGACATGCAGCAGCGAACCCGGTTAAAGGGATTCGCAAAAGCATTGCAAGGAAGATAACCAGACTATCCGGGGCCGCCGTGATCGCGGCCCATACCGGTCTGAGTTCGCGCGTGTTCTCAACCTAATCCGTGCGCGAAGCGTTATTTGCTGTCCAAATGCTAAGCGAACCCCTCAACAAAGAAAAGGCTTTCCCCCCTAGTCGGAGGTGGAATTACTTTGTTTTGCGCCCCATTCGTCCGGCAATGTGTCACCCACGCAACGAAATGAGTACGTGATTCGCTTGGCTTCGAGGTCACAGTTAGCAACAACCTTGAAACGTGACCCAAGAACTAAGGTCAGAATGGGGTCGTCCGAAAGCAGATCAGCAATGCGCATCAAGTAAAGCTGCTGGTTGTCTGGCGTGATACGGTGGATTGGTTTTTTGGGCATGGTGCGAGCGATCAAAGAATGCTTATCAAGGCGCGATGCGAGCTGATGCAGCTCACGAATACCACGCCCGCGAAAATCAATACTTCGTGCCGACTCATGTGTCACCATGGGGTGCACGCACCCCATACCCCAAAAGTGAAAGGTACTTGGAAATCTGAAAAATCATGCGTAACTCCGACGTAGTTAGAAAACTAAAAACACGTCAAATTACGATGTGACTTACCTCTGAGAGATTTGCCCGGTGGCCTTCGTAATGAGAAGGTCGGGTGTTCGATTCATCTCTCCGGCACCAAGTCAGTAAAGGAAAGTCCGCTATCTAAACCGTAGCGGATTTTTTTTGGGCTAGCACCGGGCTAGCACTGGGATCGAAACGTTGCACTTTGATCTTTGAAAATAAATGCCGTCTTGTAGCCCAAACACCACTGTGAGGAGGCGCAACTCCATAAACGACAGCGTGTATTGAGTGGCGGCGCGTCAGCGCCGCTCTTCCCCCCGGTTTTCGCGCGGGCTGAGGGAGCCCCCTTGAGGGGCGGACGGGCAGACCGCGCGGGCCACTTTGCATAAGGCCTGTTTTGGAAACCCGTGAGGGCGCGCAGCGGTGGGGTGCACCAAGTGGAGCTTCAGCGCAACGACTGCACCACACTTTCCAAAATGCGGCCTTATGTAAAAGCGAAGCGGGTGGCCGCAGCGGGCGAGTGCCACAACTGCCACGAACACGGCGGCCAGGCCGAGCCGCAGGCGATGGCTGATCCAGCACGATGCGTGAGCGAGCCGACACCATCTCTGCGCTCCAGCGCACTGACTGACACTTGCGAAGCACTGGCGATGTAACTCCCCAGCACCTGCGCGGGGCGAAGCCGAGCCGCGCGCACTGACCAACACTACAACGCTGGCAAACCGAAAGCGGTGATGCTGGGTGGACTGGCCCACAGCGCGCAGCGCAGTTCAATCAAAAAAACAGGCCGCCCAGCATGACCGCGCTGCTGGCCAACGCCACGCGACAGCCTCGTGGTGCCTGGCCATTGCGGTACTCCGCATTGGCCACTGACCAGAGCTACAGACTCACGCGATAAGAAAGCGGTGATGTTGGGTGCGTTGCCACCAGCGCGAAGCGCCAATCAGCGGGCAACGCGCCTGGCATGACCGCGCTGGTGGATGTGGCGGGCAATTCAGTTAAAGAACGCCTGCACTGCTCCAATAAAATCGTGGGTAACCCGCTCGTTCACTTCCTCGCCAATATCCAGCCTTTCGATCAGCTCGTTCTGGTGCCCAAACATCTCCAGCAGCAACGGTCTGAGTTCCTCCTGGTCGAACGACCATCCAACCATGCCCGGCTCACCAACCACATTTTCACCGGGTAGCAGCAGCGCCAGAACCAGCGGCACAGTCTGGT